>DJFN01000015.1 GCA_002432085.1 Flavobacteriales bacterium UBA5871 | reverse complement strand
GACTTCATCGACGCATTCCAGAGTGAATACGAAAAAATGAATCCGGGCCGTCTGCTGGTTCGCGACCTCGATATCCAGGAAATTCCTGAGCTGAAAGGTAGCTCTTCCAACAGCGAAGTGATCTCGTTCTTCCGCAGCAAAGTTTCCAGCTCAATGGACGGTGTGGAGCAGATCATGCACAAACGAATCAACCAGTTCGGTGTTGCGCAGCCGAATATCCAGAAAGATGCCCGTTCCAACCGCCTCTACATCGAATTGCCAGGTGTTCAGGATGAGATTACGGTAACAGAAAAACTGAAATCGACTGCAAACCTGCAGTTCTACGAAACATACGACGTTTCCCAGATTCAGGGTCAGATTGCACAGGCGAACGTACTTTCCCGTCAGGCTGAAGTGAAAATCGAGGAAATCGAAGAAGACACGAATGCTGTCGATACAACAGGTCTTGATTCTGCAGCAATCGCTGAGCTGAACAAGAAAAAAGAAGCTGAAGCAGCTTCCAAGCCGCTTTCAAACGGTCCTGGCTTCTCCAAAGGATTGCTCGATTACCTGACAACAGGTCAGGGTGGTGCGATCGTAGGAAGCGTTGCTCCTGAGAACCGCATGGCTGTTGATCAGATCCTTGCCCGTCAGGATATCCGCAACCTCTTCCCGCCAGATCTCGAGTTCATGTGGTCGGCGAACCTCGAAGACGGTATCGGCAAAGGAAAAGCAAAAGTATACAACCTCTACGCGGTGCACATTCCGGCTGACGGAAAAGCAATGGTAGGTGGTAAAGACATTTCTTACGCAACCAAATCCCGCGACCAGCAGCGTGGTCTGATCACCGTAGACCTTTCCATGACGGTCGACGGTGCTGAGAAATGGGCACAAATGACTTCCGACAATGTAGGTCGTTCCATCGCGATCACTATGGACAACGTCGTGTACAGTGCGCCGGTAGTGAACGAGCCTATCCGTGGCGGTAACACGCAAATCTCCGGTTCCTTCACCATCAACGATGCGGAGGACCTCGCAGGATTGCTCAACGGTGGTGCACTTCCTGCACCATGTGTGATCAAAGATCAGTCGAAAGTAGGACCAACCATTGGTGAGGAAAACTCCCGCGCAGGTTTGATCTCGTTCGGTATCGCATTCCTTGCTGTATTTGCATATATGTACTTCTACTACGGAAAAGGTGGTTTGGTAGCGAACATCGCGCTCGCGGTGAACGTGGTATTCATCTTCGGATGTCTTGCTTCTTTCGGAGCGGTTCTGACACTTGCAGGTATCGCAGGTATCGTACTGACGATCGGTACGGCCGTCGACGCCAACATCCTCATATTCGAGCGTATTCGTGAAGAACGTAACCGCGGTGTGGATATGGCCGGCGCAGTTTCCGTCGGATTCTCCAAGGCATTGCCTTCCATCATCGATGCGAACGTAACGCACTTGCTCGTTGCGATCATCCTGAAAGTGTTTGGTACAGGTGAGATCGAGTCCTTCGCGACAACCCTCATCATCGGTATCTTCACGTCGATGTTCTCCGCGATCGTGATCTCCAAGCTGATCCTGACTTCCCGTCTCGAAAAAGGAAAAGAATTGTCTTTCAATACCAACCTGTCCAAAGTTTTGTTCCAGAACTTCCACTTTGACTGGGTTGGCAAGCGTAAATATTTCTACATCTTCTCGATCGCAATTACGATCCTGGGTGTTGTAGCGCTGATGACACGCGGTCTGAAGCCGTCTGTGGAATTCACCGGAGGACGTACCTACGCTGTGAAATTCGAGAACAAGACAAACAACGATCTGATCGAGAAAGAGCTTTCGAAAGTTTTCGTAGAGAACGGTGAAGTTTCTTCCATCGAGCTGAAAACAAAATCGAACGATTACAACGTTGAGATCACTACCAACTACAAGCTGGCGGATGACAACGCAACAAACGAAGTAACGGAGAAACTGAAAGAAGGACTCGATAACTGCAAGCAAAAGCTCGGCGAATACAAAATCACCGAATCGCGCAGTATCTCGAACACCGTTTCCCAGGAAATGCTTTCATCTGCTACATTGGCGATCACGCTCTCACTCATTGCGATCTTTGCTTACATCCTGATCCGTTTTGGTCAGTGGCAATACTCCATTGGTGCGATCATCGGTCTGGCACACGACGTTATGGTGGTACTTTCCATCTTCGCATTGCTCCACGGTTTCCTGCCGTTCAGCCTCGATGTTAACCAGGCGTTCGTGGCGGCGGTACTGACAGTCATCGGTTATTCGATGAATGATACTGTGATCGTCTTCGACCGTATTCGCGAAAACCTGAATATGAACAAAGGAACCGATGACCACGGAGCGGTGATCAACGGCGCATTGAACACTACGCTGAGCCGTACGTTCAACACGTCCATGATCCTCTTTGTTGTATTGCTGATCATGTTCATCTTCGGCGGCCCGGCAATCAAAGGATTCCTCTTCGCCCTCCTCGTAGGTGTGGTGATCGGAACATACTCATCCCTGTGCGTGGCTACGCCGATCCTGATTGACTTCAACAAACGCTTCATCGTGAAGAAAAAATAATCGCTACGGCGATCAGGAAAGCCTCGCAGAAATGCGGGGCTTTTTGTTTAATATTGAGTCATGGAAGCGTTGGACAATCAAAGAGAATACACGCGGTCTTCGACAGAGGAGACTATTGCTGTTATTGTCTTCATTTTATTGTTTTTCCCGTTGTTGCTTTATTCCGCAACTGCGATTCAGGTAGCGACAGAAACCAAACGTCTGGCAATTATTCACGAATCCGAAAAAGAGGAATAGCAGTTTGTAGTCGATTATCCAAAGTCTTGATGTCTTAAAATCCTGCAGTCCTGATGTCCAGTCAAAGAAATGTGTCGTTCCCTCGTTCAGCGCTCCAACCCTGAAACTTTTCGCGTATCATAGGGTTATAACTCCTAAAGGAAGAACAATGATTGTGTTGGTTGGTTTAATCGTAGTGATTGTAGCGGGGAATATCGTTTTTCAGAAAATCAGGTAATACCTAAATCGCGCGCTTCTGCAAATCCGGGTATTTCCGAAGGAAGAAGCGCAGAATGGTTCGCGCATCGCGGTCTTCGGGACGCAGATCCACAAATTTCGACCACGATTTCGGGTGGTTTTTCAGCATGTAGAACGGCACGAAGCCGAATCCTTTGTAAGAGCCGTTCTCGATCCAGATAATAGACTTCTCACGTTTATCGCGGCCTGGCTCGATCAGGTAAAAATGCTGCTCGTCGAAAGTCAGGGATTGCTCGAGCTCGTTCACACGGCCGTTGTAGGCATTGGTTTCTTCGGCCTGAACACATGCTCCATGACAGCTTCGGACCTGGTAGCGGAAACAACCCGAAGTCGAGGAAGTCGTTTTTTCAAGTCCGCACATTTTCTGGCAAAGCTGGAATTTGTCGACCAGGTAATGCATGAAATCCGTGCCTTCTTTCTTCGTGATGAACGTTGTAAGCGGCAACTGGCTGGTCTTCGTCAGCCGTTCGATGTACAGCTGCTTATAACCGTACTCGTCTTCGTAAACGAACAGACCGAAAGTAAAATTATTGCGTCGCAGCGCACGGTTGTATAGCGGCTTGTGCGTTTTGATCAGCTCGGATTCGTAGAGTAGTGCAATGAGCTCGGAACCTGTCAGCTCGAATTCGATCCGCGCGATCTCGTTCATCATCGTAGCGCCTTTAACAGTCTTGTTGTTGCGCAGGTGCTGATCGATACGCTTGCGGATGTGCTTGCTCTTGCCGATGTAGATCAGCTGGTTGGCGTCGTTGAAAAATTTGTAAACGCCGGTTTTATTCGGTATTTCCTCCAACGCCTCGAGATCGAGGTTCGGATGCAGTATTTTGGGATTCACTTCTTCCTGGATGAATGTTTGAAGTCCGCGGGCGTCTTTCTGCACGAGAATCGTGAACAATTCGGCTGTGGCCAAAGCATCGCCGCCTGCGCGGTGGCGACCGTTCAATTCGATGCCCAGCGAGCGGGAAAGCTTGCCGAGGCTGTACGAATCGTGGCCTGGAATGACGAATCGGGACGCGCGGACTGTACACAGCTGCGGACGACGGTAATCGTAGCCCAGCAACTTGAATTCGTGACGAATTACGCCGTAATCGAAGCCTACATTGTGGGCTACGAAAATGCAGTCTTCCGTAAATTCGATGATTTGACGTGCGATTTCAAAGAACTTGGGTGCGTCCTTCACCATGTCGTCGCTGATGCCTGTAAGCCGCGAAATAAACTCGGGAATCGGCATTTCGGGATTGACAAGCGTGGAAAAGGAATCAACGACCCGCTCACCATCGTGTTTATAGATGGCAATCTCGGTAATTTTTGAAACCTTCGTGGAACCTCCCGTCGTTTCTATGTCAGTGATCGCGTAGAACATATTTCGGATTACAAAATAACAAAAAATCAGGCATCTTTGCCGTGTGACCGTGAGCGATTCGTCGATCTTTTAACAACCTGATTGCGTACTTTTGTGCAAACGATACCGTTAAGGTATACAGCCACGAAAACGAATGTCATCCGAAGAGAAAATATGCCGTAAATGCGGACAGGGATTTACCTGCCGGGCGGATGCCATTCATCTGTGCCAATGTGCCGCCGTTCCGTTGACCGCCGAAGACCGTGAATACCTGAGCCGCTCGTTCGAAGACTGTCTTTGTTTCGATTGCCTTAGCTCTATTTCCGAAAACACGACGTCTGAGGATTGATTCACCACAAAGGAGCAAAGATTCTATACGCCCATATTGCTTAAGAAAGCAAAGGAATCTGTCTTATTCTATTGTGCGGTTTTCTTGATTTGGAATCGTTTTGGGACGAATAGCATGGTTTGAGGGATGAAATGCAAAGCATTCAAGAGAATTAAGTGAAAACTTGGAGTAATACCGCAAATCTCTTTGCTTCCTTTAACACACACAGCACTAATAAGTCTTTGCTCCTTTGTGGTGAAAGAAAAAACCGAATTGTCTTCACTAAACAGTTTTTAACGGCTACTGCGAAGAGGTTTTAATATCTTTACCGAAAATTTAGAGCTATGGCAAGCAAACGCTTAATCAAAAAGCAACTGAACGGCATGATCTTCGACGTGGTCGACGAATGCTTTTCCGTACAACTGTACAACCAGTCCAAGACCGATGCAACGAATAAGCTGATCGACGAGGCGCTCGATTTCCGTGATGATATGCTCGCGCGTATTCACCAGGCGAAAGCGAAAAAAGACTATCCTTCGATCTATGAAGGCATGGAAAACAAAGGAATTTACTTCGTAGAGCAGCTGAACGGCCTGCAATAATCGAGTGAAATAACACTGAATGAATCCTCCTCACAAGGGAGGATTTTTTCGTTTACCGGAAATACTTTTTCAGCTTCAGCGCCGGACGTTCCATCGCCAGATAGCTCAGCCAGGCTGTTGTGTAGGTGGAAACGAACACCAGCAAGACGAACAGCAGATACCATCCGATGTGATCGGTTAAGCCGTTATCGCGAAAAATCATCGCCCAATAATAAATATAGAGGCAATGGAACAGGTAGAAGCCGTAAGTCACTTTGCCGCTCTGGAAGAAACCGGGAATGCGGTCGGCCTTGAAAAACGAGCGCTGGCTGAAAACCTGCTCCAGGATCACAAATGCGAAGAACGCGCCGAATACCAGCTGCTCGAAAGCAAAGATCCAGCCTTTGAACAACCGGTCTTCGAACAGAATAATGCCGCAGCCGATTACATAAACCAGAACGATCGCGTAACGCGGCAGCTTTTCGAAAAATCGCTGAGCGCCGCCTGTAAAAGCCCAGAGTCCGGCGAGGCCACCAATGGCAAAGTTCGCCATGACCGAAAGCGTGTGGTAGTGCAAAATGCGGTGTGAATCCAGGTGCTGGAAACGGAAGATCAGCGAAACGATCAGAATCAGTACGAACAAATAGACATATGCGACTTTCTTCCGGAAAGCCGTCAATCCGACCAGAACGCCCCAGGCAAGGTAGAATTGTTCTTCGACGCTGACCGTCCACGTGGCTGTGAGAAAATTGATACTGTCGCGCATACCGTTGATCAGCTCGTCGAAATTGGACAGGAAGAGCGCGAATCGCCAGAATTCATGCATGGTCGCTACGCCATAAGGCAAATGCGGGAAAACGAAGAATCCGAACAGAACGACCAGGAAATACAGAGGCCAGACGCGCAAAAAACGCCGCATGAGATAACGACCAAGATGAAAATTTCCTTTCGACTGTTCGTGAAGCAATAAATATGTGATCAGAAATCCGCTGATGATAAAGAACAAGGGCACGCCCAAATGTCCGCGGCTGACGAGCACATATGCTTTCTGAAACCAGTATTCGTGGTAGAAATCTCCCCAGATCTCGCGGTTCAGCATGTAACAATGGAAAAACAGCACGCTCAGGGAGCCTATAAAACGCAACCCGTTGATGTTGGGAAAAATAACATGCTTTTCCATGGTTCTGTTCCCGAAAATACAGTTTCCTGACAGTTAAACAAGTCGCAGAATGCGCCGTTCCGTGTAACGATGAAAGCCTTTACTTTCGAAAAAGCGACTTGCTGTAGTATTTTCCGACCAGTGATTCAGGTCGACATACNNAAGCGCCTGCCATTCCTGTGCGCGTTGAACAACGACCTTTACTAAAGCCGTCGCGATGCCTTTTTTACGGTACATGGAATCGACACCGATCTGATCGAGGTGAACGGACCGCGTAGCCGGCTTGAAAGCATTTTCCGGATTTTCCTTCAGAAAAAACAACGCATATCCGACAGGAATATCGTTCCAGCTGGCCACAAGCGCTTCACAATCGCCCTGTTGCAGCATTTCCGTCAACGAATTAAGGACGGCTTCGTAATTGTAAGGCTTGAAATGCCCGGGAAAGAGCCGGTAGTGTAAATTGTGCACTTCTTCGTTCAGCCGGGCAAGCAACGCAGCGTCAGTGGTTTGTTCGATGAGTAGCATGATGATATACAATTAATCAGGGAGCGAGAATACGGATCGCCAAAAAGAGGCAGGTAGACACCAGAAAAGTCAGAATCATGTAAATAGCGTGCTGATAGGTACGCTTATCGAAACGCTTGATTTTTGCGCCGTCATGCGTCGTCTTTTTACTGGTGAAAATGTAAATAATGAACGCAATTCCAATCAGTCCACCCATTGCGGCAAACAGATAGCCAAAAAAGAGTGAAAGATTGCCCAATCGTTCCGGAGCATCGAAAGCGGTTTTTGCTGCATTTTCGTTCTGAACGAGCTCTTCACTGTCCGGGTCGATTCCACGCTGCTTCAGGATCTGGCGCGCCAGTGTGACATCCAGCGGACTCCATTCGAAGGGTTTAATGATCAGCGACTTTAATTCCTCGTCGGAGAAGTCGAACAGGTAATAATCGGGCGGCAGCTGTTCGATGATCGCAGCCTCGACAGTTTCGCAAACCCTTCTGGCCCGATCTGCAAAATGTTGGGGAACGAGTAGTTGAAAAGATCTGCGTGAGTGATCGTAGGAAAACGTCACATCGAACCGCGAAACGGTGTCGAAAACGGAGTAGGGAATGTCGGCTTCTTCCAGGTGGGCCTGCATGTCGAGCAGGGATTCCTGGTCGCGGTACTCGCGGATCAGAACGGAATCGGATCGCTGGATACTATCTTCGTCTAATAACATGCTGGCTAAAGTATTGATTTGGACAGAAGCGCAACCGATCGTTACCGGTGCAATTCCATCATTTTTTCCGGATGTTTCAACGGCCTGAACCCGAATTGTTCGTACAGACCGTGTGCATCGCTGGTAGCAAGACGCCACATTTTCACGGCCTTCAGCTCTTCGGAATCGAGGATAAACGCCATCAGCTGTTTCGAATAGCCGTTTCCGCGATAAGCTGGATCCACGAAAACATCCATCAGATATGCGAACTGAAAACGATCGGAAACCACGCGTGCGTAACCGATTTGCTGTCCGTCGAGATACATGCCGAAGTTCAGCGAGTTGTCGATGCAGGTGTCCATTTGTTCGCGCGTGCGCCCCGGAGCCCAGTACGTTTGTGTAATGAACGCGTGAATAAATGCCCGGTCGAGTAGGTTTCTATCGGTAGAAACGATTATCATTTTCTTGTGGCTTTGCGTTCGTGATAAGCCCCCAGTGCTGCGCGTATCAATTGGTCCAGCCGGGCATCAAGATCCTTTGCGGAACCGATTTGGACATACCGATGTACTTTTCCTGTACCGGTAAGCAGCTGATGCGGATCGGGCAGGGAAGCGCCTTTGTAAAAACCGATCTTAACGCCTTTCTGTGATAATAACAACGTGCAGATCATGTCTGTGTAGCCTGGGCCGTAGCCGAATGCGATCATTTTTGCAGGAAAATCCGGTTGCTCTTCGATACCCGAAAGCCGGCTGTGCAGGTAAGTACAGGCTTCCATCGCCAGCTCGCGTACAGGAATCGGAAATGCTCCCAGAATTATTGACGATCCCGGATTCATGCTGTTTGCGAGACATAATCGAGTGCTGCTTTCGCAAATGCTGGCCAGCGATCGGCATATTCCACAGGAAGCTGCACCCATTCTTTCATCGGTCGGCCTTTGCCCGAAGGATCGAACAGGGAAGCGCCGTCGAGACTGAGCGCTTCCGCATGTTGCGTTCCTGTGAGCTTAAAGACCATGCAATCCTGGAAGAAGCAAATGAATGCTTTTCCGTTTATTTTGAAGCAGGGCTTGCCGAAGAGCTGACTTTCGACAGCTTGTTCGAAGCGATTTCCCGTTTCGAGATACAGGGCCTTGGCGTCCATATTATTTCTGTGGTGAGCGTTCGAAGTTAAACATCCACGGAATGCCGAATTTATCGATCAGCATGCCGAATTTGGCGTTCCAGAAGGTGTCTTCCAATGGCATCGTAATGTTTCCGCCGGCTGAAAGCTTGGAAAACAGCTCGTCGATCTCTGTTTCGCTGTCGCAGTTCATGGAAAGTGTGATAGAGCTTCCGGTTGTAACATTGCCGTGATGAGAAGTCGAATCGGAAGCCATCAGCATGAGCTTGCCGTTATTAATAACAGAGTGCATGACCAGGTTGCGCTCGTTCTCAGGAAGATCGCCGGCATGCGGAGTATCACTGAATGACATGATATTGATCGAGCCGCCCAGGCAGGAGTGATAGAAATTCATTGCTTCGCGGCAGTTGCCGTTGAATGTCAGGTAAACGTTTATTTGTGCCATTGTCTTTGTTTTGGAGTGAAATATAACGCAATAGTTTTAGAGTTGCTAGTTAGAAGTTAGAAGTTAGAAGTTAGAAGTTGTGGGTTCTTTAACTTATGAAAGCTTTGGAATGAATGAACCAACTTCTAACTTCCAACTCGCAACTAACTCAAAACTCACCAACTCAAAAACTCACCAACTATACCTATCTTTGCGCAAAAAAACCAACATGGCTTTCGATATTGCGATCATTGGCGGTGGAATTGTAGGCGCTGCAACCTTTTACAAACTGCAAACCCGTTACCCGGATAA
>DJFN01000092.1 GCA_002432085.1 Flavobacteriales bacterium UBA5871 | reverse complement strand
ATGGAAGCCAAAGACGGCAGCTTCGGTTTTGATTTTGGTGGTGTCTACGATGATGTGAAGGAAAATCAATCGATAGCTTACACGCTCGGCGACGGCAGAAAAGTGCACATCCTGTTTGAAAACAGCGGCGACTCGACCAAAATAACGGAAACGTTCGACGCCGAAAACACGAACCCGGTTGAAATGCAGCGTGACGGCTGGCAGGCGATCCTGAATAACTTTAAGAAATACACTGAGGGCAATTGACATTGGACAATTGACAATGCATAATTGTGAATTTTGAATTCTGAATTATTCCAGGATTTGCTGGACTCTTCCGACAAGGCGGTCTTCGGTCATGATCTTTATTCCGTGCGGGTGTGTGGGTGATTTCGTCAGGATGCTTTTCACTATTCCTTCTGTGAGCTCGCCTGTGCGCTGATGGTGCTTCTGAATAAAAGCTACCAGCATACCGGGCCTGATGTCTTTGCGTTCCGGTTTCATTCTGTCGTTTTCTTTTGCGTGCGTTCCAATCCGGCGGCGACTCCTGCGCGAAGCATCTGGCCGTAACCGTCTTCAGGCAAAGTACTTGCGTAATCATTCGCCCGGTTGTAGAATCTGATTGCTGTTTCCAGCTCGGAGAGATCTTCGTAGCCTTTCGCCACATTCAGGCACAACGAAGGCAATAGTGCGATCGCGCGATCCGCTTCTACTCTTTCGCCATGTTCCAGCGCTTTCAGGTCCCAATCGAGCTTACCTTCCACACTTCCTGCATGACGGGCCACGTAATGTGCGGCGATGCTCTTTTCTTCATCCGTCGCAGCGATTTCCCACGCTTCCAGAAACAAAGCCGCAGCTTCTTCGGTCCGGAACGCGTGCTCCAGCTCCATACCCTGCGTACAGCGCTTCACAACGGGATTATCGGTATTGAACAACATTCTTCAAAGGTAGCTTTTTCAGGTTTTTTAAGAAACTAAGCGTTAAAAAGTAGGAATCCTGCAAGGCCGGCCCACAATTATGTAAAGTCGTCGGAAGCCAACTTCGCGAGATTTGTGATATAAACATTTTAAAACTCATCGTCATGGCAACGAAACAATCAGACAACAAAGGAGGAAGCACTCAGAAAAAATCTCCTTCAACAGGAGGTTCACAGAGCAAATCATCCGGTTCAAACAAAAGCTCATCAGGAAGCGATAAAAACATGGGGCGTCGCTAACTGATCTTGTCCTTTAAGACATTTAAAACAGACGGTTATGACACAGCAACAAAATGACAGAAAGGGACAAAACCCTCCTCAGCAGCCCGGTCAGCAGGCACCTGGTTTCCAACAGGAGCGCGATCGTGAGGGGGAACAAAATCCCTACGGAGGTCAGCGCGAGCCGATAACCAATATCGATCGCGACAGGAATCCGACAAATGCCGGAAACCAGGGCCGCAGCGAACATCCGAATTTCGATAGTCAGCGCGAAGGACAAAAACCGGACCGCGACCGTCAGAGACCGGATGATCCGAACAGCATGAAAAATGTCGACAATGTGATCCCGGAAGTTCCGCTTCGCAAAGAAGAACGCGAGCGTAAAACTCCGACCGCAGACCCGACAAAAGAACAGCAAAAACGTTCCGATCCCGGAACGATGAGCGACAGCTCAGTAAGCGAATAGCTTTCAGTTTCTACCGACTAAACGGCTAGGTAAAGTGGATGAGTTCTTACAGATTCATCCACTTTATTTTTTGTATGAGCTTATGATTTTGAAGTTTTTATAACATTCATCCAATTTTTCTAAAAAGTGGGAATTCTGCAAGTTTTTCAAAAGTAATGTAACGGCCTTTGGAGCAATCGTCAGGAAATTTACCTCTGACAGTCGTCACCAGGCGGCTTCTCAATTTCTAACGAAAACAACGAACATGAAAAAGGTAAGATTCACAAATCGCTGGATGCAGACAACCGTATTAAGCATCAGTGTAATGGCCCTGGCCGCTTGTGGCGGTGCAGAAGAAGATCCGGCAAAAGTAGCCGAAGAAGTCAACGAAGAGCGTTTCGACGAGCGTGAGAACGAGAAAGACGCCGACTTCCTGGTCGAAGCCGCTTCGATTAATATGGAAGAGATCAAGCTCGGACAGCTTGCTCAGCAGAAAGGAACCATGGCCGAAGTAAAAGCGCTGGGAAAAATGATGGAGGAAGAACACTCCAAAACCCTTGAAGCTTTGCACACACTGGCTGAAACTAAAATGGTCACGCTGCCGTCGTCTTTACCTGAAGATGCCATGGATGCTTACAACAAGCTGAATGAAAAATCCGGTAAGGACTTCGACGAAGCTTATTGCGAGATGATGGTAAAAGGCCATAAGCGCGCCATCGACAAATTCGAAAAGGCTTCGAATGATGCAGCCGACGCCGACATTCGCAACTGGGCTTCTTCCACTATTCCGGCACTTCAGATGCACCTCGACGAATCTCAGAGATGCGAAGAAAAATGCAAAGCAGCTAACAAGAAATAACAAACGAAAGTCAAACGAAAACAACACACATGGAAACAACAACAGCAACAACCATTGACGGTCTCAACAACCTCATACAGATTAATAACGACCGTATTCAGGGTTATCTTACGGCCGCTAAGGAAACCAATGAGCAGGACCTGAAAGAAGTGTTTTCCGAAATGATGCAGACCAGCCAGGAATGTCGTCGGGAGCTTTCTCAGGAAGTAACACGTCTCGGAGGAACACCGGTAGAAGGAACGACCGTTTCAGGAAAATTCTACCGTGCATGGATGGATGTTAAAGCAGCGCTTGCCGGCAAAGACCGTAAAGCGATCCTGTCATCCTGCGAATTCGGTGAAGACGTGGCTGTAAAAACGTACGAAGCGGAAATGGAGAGCGAAAGCCTTACGGATGACGTGAAATCCATTGTCAACGAACAATATTCGAAAATCAAGGCAGGTCACGATAAAATCAAACGAATGCGCGACGCCGCGAAAAACGACTAAAATCAATTGACAATCAAGCAACAGCATGGATAATCTTCATGCTGTTTTTTTTGATACGAACGGCTTATGAAGACTTTTTCTGTTAAAAAGAGTTTACGCCATTCGGCTAAATGGGTCTCACAGCCGTAACTTCATAGATACTCGACAACGATCAGCGAACCGACCGCCTTCTTGACACAATAACCGACAACGAACAAACTGACAACGAAGGAGTATGAAACTGATTATCAAAAACATGATCTGTGAGCGCTGCAAAGTGCTGGTACGCGAAGAACTCGAACGCCTGGGGTTTTACAATGTCCGGGTGAAAATCGGTGAAGTGGAGCTGGATGAAAAACTGTCCCTCGCCCAGTACGATGAATTCAAGTACAACATTCAGCAATATGGCCTGCAGCTTGTGGAAGACAAAAAACGCATCCTGATCGAGCGCGTCAAAAATGCCATCCTTGAGATGATCAATAACCCGGAAGACACTCCCAAAACGAAGTTTTCCTGCTATCTGAGCGCTTTGCTCGACCACGATTACACGTACATCGCTAACCTTTTTTCCGATCACGAAGGCATTACAATCGAACAATATGTGATCGCCAATAAGATCGAACGCGTGAAAGAAATGATCCTGTACGATGATCTGACGATCACGGAAATCGCCTATCGTCTGCATTACAGCAGCGTAGCGCATTTGTCGAACCAATTCAAGAAAATCACCGGGCTGCCTCCTTCGCTATTCAAGGCGAAGCGATCAGCACTGGTCCACAGTTGAGTTGGACCTACCTGCCTACAGGCAGCGTCAGGGCATCAGGATTTGATAAGATTGATGGCTGGTTTAATTGCTGAAACGGCAAGGTCAAGACGGGGAATTCGTACAATCGGATTCCCCGTTTTTTATGCTTATCCGNNTTATGCTTATTCTTCGTGTTTTTCTCCGGCGTTGTGCTTGTGGATCTCTTCGACCTGGCGAATGAAATCCGACACTTTGACTTCCTGGTAAGCGCCATAGGCATCGGTCAAAGTTCCTTTTTCTCCTTTTGCGGTTTCAATCGCATACAGAATAACATTGTCCGAAGGATCCGATTCGCCTTCGAACCGGTAAAAATCGACAATTTTTACATCTTCAGGCTGGTAAATGTCGTGGGTATCGAGTGATTCCAGTCCGTTTTTATGAGCTTTGAACTGGGCTTTGAATCCTTGCTGGGATAATGTGCTGACGCAATCGGCCAGTGTTTTCATCGAATCGTAGTCGCTTCCTTCGCCTTTTGGTTTCCAATCTTCCATTGCTTTGATTTTAATCGCTTTGTCTTAAAGGTAGGGATTCGCGAAGTGGCAAAAAAGGTGCGGAAGGCTATTTAGGAAAATTTAAAATGGAAAATTGAAAAAGGCTGTGTTTTATATCCGTTCTTGACGGTACGAAGCGATCTGAAAACTTCAAATAGTCAATTTTCATTTGCTCGGCATCGCAATCCCTGATAACTCATATTCCTTTGGCTCTGCCAACTTTTCAATTTTCCATTTTCAATTCATTCACTCGTGAACAAATCAAGCTGTCCCGAATCACCAATAAACAGGTCTCTCCGAAGTTTCGGAAAAGGTTCTTTGGGCATAAAGCGTTGTCGGGCGAGCGCGAACTGTCGTTTGATATTGAGCGCAAAGTGGCCTTCTCCGTCCATACGTGTTCCGAAACGACTGTCGCCAAGCGTTCCGCCGTGTGTTTCGCGGATCTGATTGAGCACTTTCAGCGCGCGGTCGGGGTAGTTTTTCGTTACCCAGTCGGTGAAAATCTGGCCATTCGGACCGTTGAGCCTTACGATCTGGTAGTGAGCACTCTGAGCTCCGTGTTTCGCCACCGCTTCGACGATCGAAAAAATTTCGTGTTCGTTAAGCGCGGGAATGATCGGCGCCACCATGACATTGACCGGCACACCGTGTGCCCGCAGATTGCCGATCGTCTCGAGCTTTCTGCGGGCGGTCGCGGTTCGTGGTTCGAGCTTACGACGCAGCTCCTCATCGAGGGAAGTGATACTTAAATTCACACTCACGAGGTTGAGCTTCGCCAGCTCGGATAGGATATCGATGTCGCGGTTTATGAGCGCGTTTTTCGTAATAATACTGACCGGATGCCGGTAGCGAAGCATGACCTCGAGCAGCTGCCGCGTGATGCCATACGTCCGCTCGCAGGGCTGGTAGCAATCCGTATTTCCGGAAATGGTGATCGTTTTCACCTTCCATTTCTTCTTGCGAAGCGTTTCTTCAAGTAAAGCCGGCGCGTTTTTTTTTACGAGAATTACTTTTTCGAAATCCAGTCCGGCGCTGTAGCCCCAGTATTCGTGGGTCGGACGGGCATAACAATATGTACAGCCGTGCTCGCAGCCCTGGTACGGATTAAGCGAATAGACCAGTCCGACGTCCGGACTTTTGACTTCGTTCACGATCGTTTTCGGATGCACTTCGATGAATGTTGTTCTCGGATCGGCCTCCTCCTCTTCGTCGACACCTTCCCAATCTTCGATCACGCGTTCCTGTTTGAAAAACCGATTATGCGGATTCACCTGTGCTCCTCTTCCGTTGATGTAATCCTCCTCTTTCATGAATTCAAAATTCTTACTTTTTAATCATTAAACCAATTTATTTTGATTAAAATTTAATCATTTTATCAACAAACAGCTTGATTAAGAGATGATACGTTCACAAAAAACCACGCTGGTACAAGCGTTTTTTGCTATCTTCACCAAAAAAGTACTTATGAAGCGTTTGACAGGATTTTTGGCAATTATCTTCCTTCTTACTGCCTGCGGCAACTCGACGCGCGATCTCGCCGGTGTGTGGGTGTTCAGCGATCTGAAATTCGATGAAAAAGCTCCTCCAATGGATCCGTTTGAGCTGGAGCAAACCAAGGACCTGTTCCGCGATATGACGTATCGTTTCACCGACGACACGCATTTCACGCTTGTTACGCCTAATCTCAACGAAGACACATTAAAAGGTACCTACGCGTTGGAAAACGGCGGCGATGAGCTCGTGCTTACCTTTAAAGGCGACAAAAAGCGCTATATGATCAAAAAGCTGAAAGAACGCGAAATGATCCTCGAGGAAATCGGCACGAAAGAAGGCGAGAAAGTAGAATTCATATACACGCGCTAAAGCGCGCAGTTTGAAGTTGAAAAGTTTGAAGTTAGAAGTTGTTGCTCTCAACCCTGAAACTCGCAACTTCCAACTTCTAACTTCTAACTTCCAACTAAAACAACTCTACAACTAAAAAAATGCAGGATAAAATAACCTTCCAGTTTGTCAGCGAGCCGTCGGATGTGAATTTCGGAGGCAAAGTACATGGTGGCGCCGTTATGAAATGGATCGATCAGGCCGCTTATGCCTGTGCTTCGACCTGGTCGGAAGGCTATTGCGTGACGGTTTATGTCGGGGGAATCCGTTTTTACCGTCCGATCCAGATCGGCAGCCTGGTGAAGATCATGGCACGCGTTATTTA
>DJFN01000201.1:20667-23379 GCA_002432085.1 Flavobacteriales bacterium UBA5871 | reverse complement strand
GCAGAAACCAAAGCGTACGGACCATTCCCGGGTCCGCGATCAGTAAGGCCGAAAGCAGGAGGGAAGCCACAAACAAAATCCCGTTGATTGTTCGCATCATTCCGGCCGGTGTCATTCTCCATGCAAGACTTACAATGAAAGTTACCAGTGCTCCGACAAGCAACGTAATGGAGCTGCCGATTGGCATGCCAAGGCTGTAAACGCCCAGAATGCAGGCGATTAAAGCCGCCAGCAGAATGAAAGGAATGCTGTTGAGTAGGAATCGCATATTACCGTTTTTTGTAACGCACACCGAAAACGCACACATCATCGACCTGGTCGAGATCCGATTTCCAGCTGTCGAAGGCATACTGAATGTGGTTGTATTGCTCGTTCATCGGCAGGTTGCTGATCTTGCCCAACATCGTTTTGAACTGGCGCGACTTGAATTTCTTGCCTTTTTCGCCGCCGAACTGATCGACATAGCCATCGGTGTAGAGATAAATCGCATCGCCGTCTTCCAATTGGAAAGTCGACAACGAGAACGGCTTGGCATCCACAAACGAGCCGATCGGCTGTTTATCCGGCTTGAGCTCAATGATCTCGCCGTTGCGGATGATGACGCATTCGTTGTTGGCTCCGGCGAATTTGAGAACCCCGGCTTCGTGATCGATGCAGCAAAGCGCAATATCCATTCCGTCTTTCACATCCGTTTGTCCTTCCGAACGGAAGGCTTCCACCACGATCTCGCGCAGCTTATCGAGAATGGCATTCGGCTCGGTGAGCTTGAATTCATTGACCGCTCGCAGCAATCCGTTGTTGCCCACGATACTCACGAGTGAGCCCGGCACACCATGACCCGTACAATCGACGGCAGAGAAAATGGTTTTGCCCTGAACTTCGCGTGCCCAGTAGAAATCGCCGGAAACGATGTCTTTCGGACGGTAGAACACAAAGTGCTCGAACAACTCGTTCAAACGCACATGCGATGGGAGGATCGTCGTCTGAATGCGCTTAGCATATTGGATACTATCGAGAATGTCGGTTGTTTTGGCCGTAATTTCGGCTTTCTGCTGCTCGATCTCGCTGGTCCGTTCTTTTACAATGGCTTCCAGTCGCTGGTTCTGACGCTTTACGCGTTTGGTGGAAAGCTGAACGACGAAGAATACGGCAATCACAAGCGTGATCACATAGAGCATATACGCCCAGATGGAACGGTACCACGGTGGCAAAACCTGCAAATCGTAGCTCAGCACTTCACTCTCGATGCCGTACGTATTTCGCGCCTGGATTTTCAGCGTGTAATTGCCTTCGCCGATTTTCTGGAAGCTGGCGTAATTCAGGTCCGACCATTCCGACCAGCGGTCATCGAAGCCTTCGAGCTTGTAGCGGTATTGCATGTTGCCCAGTCCGATAAAGGAATTGGCGTGAAAAATGACTTTGAACGAGTTTTGTGAGTAGGAGAGAGCATCCAGCGGCTCGGCTTTGAAAATGTTGTAGGAAAGCACTTTTCCGTTCACTTCGAAGCGGTCGATGGAAACTGTCAGCGTATGATGGATTTTCCGGATCGCGTCAAAATTCAGAACGAACAAGCCGTTGCTGGCACCGAGCCAGACTTCGTTGTCCGGACCTTGCTGGATCGTTGAAACGATACCGGCGCGTTTGAGTGCTCCAAGCGGCCATTTCGTCCAAACCCATTCCTTGCCGCGCAATTCGAGCCAGCCGGTTTCAAAGCGGCCTTCGTTCGATTTTTCATACAGCACAACCCACAGCTGCTGGTCGTTTATATTGACGAGACGGTGGACGTTGTTGTTTTGTTTGTTCGAGAAGAAATCGTTGTTGCGAACGAAAGGAATCAGCTTTTTATCGTCTTCCGAAATGGTAAACAGCTTATTCGCACAGCCCACGTAGACTTCGCCGCGGAATTGCTCAACATAATAAAGCTTCTTTTCGCCTTTTTGCAGCTCCTTGTCGCGGATAACACTGAATCGACCGGTTTTCGTATCGTAAACTCCAACTCCCTGGCCGTAAATACCGAAGTAGATCTTTCCTTTCCACGATTCGAGGCTGAAGGTATTTCCATTCAGCTGATCGGCCGTTACGAGCTCTTTGTATTTCCACTGGCCGTTTGGCTGCAATTCCAATTGACTGATGCCGCTTTCAAGGCTCAGGTAAACGATATCCTTGTTCTCGGAATCCTGTTGAAATACAAGTCCGTAAACCGGTGGCAGCGGATTATAAGTACGCGTTTCCGGAAAATACTCGTAAAGTCCGTTGTAGCCGATAACCAGCGTTTTCTTGCCTTGCGAAGTCTCAAAGGTTTCAATGTCGAAAACGAATTGCTCCAGCGATTCCTGGCTAACGAACTTAACATGCGAGTTTTCACGCTCGCGGGCAAAAACNNAATGCAGGCCGAGCAACAGCTTTCCGGAACCGAAGTCAATGGCTTCCGCGAGCGAAGTAACGCCTTCGTCTTTTCTGAAATACGTCAGCGGACTGGAAGTTTCGAAGAGCTGAATACCGTTGTCAAGACAAAGCCAGAGGTTGTTTTCCCGATCGTGAAACAGGTTATAGACGTTCAGGTCTTCCAGGCCGTCGTACAGGTCGATGCGACGCACGATTGTTCCTTCGAGGTCGGCAATGATCACACCTTCGGTTTCCGTCCCCATGTAGATACGCTCGCCATGACGGTAAATGAAGTTCGGCGAATGATCGGACAATTCGGGGAAAATG
>DJFN01000201.1:2283-20659 GCA_002432085.1 Flavobacteriales bacterium UBA5871 | reverse complement strand
CTGTAGAACGTACCCTTGATATCGAGCACATACCATGTTCCATTGATTTCAAAGCTTCCGCGGATGTTGCGAAGTCTGATATGTTCCGGTAAAGTCAGCTGACGTGGTTTGTTGGTCAGCAGATCGATGTAGAGGTATTTCTGAAAAGCCTCTTTATTACTGTCACGTCCCTGGAAAACGATCAGCAAGCCATTTCCGAAGCGTGTAGAGGTTTTACTCTGTAAGCCTTCGAATCCGGCTGGCAGCGTCATGCGTTTCACGGTTTTACCTTTGACCGTATACAATGCGCGCTCACCCACGAAGATGACTTCCTGGTTGTTGAGCTCGTAAATATTCCAGATCGAGCCGAACGATTCTTTGCCTGTACTGGAAACGGCCAGTAGCGGATAGTAGCACTGCACACCGGTTTTGTCGTAGGCGATGTAACCGAAGTTGTCTTCGCGGCCCACATACATAACATCGTTCGAAGCAGTGAAAAGGGAAGTTACTTCGGTTTCGCGGATCAGGTTCTGGGTCTTTTTGTCGACAACCTTGACATCCGGCTCAATGTGTCGCCATTCGATTCCGTTGTAGGAAATGATGTGGTCGTTGTTTCCGAAGTAAACGAAGCCGTCCGTGCCCTGCATTCCGGTCCAGATCTGAGCGGCGCTTCCGAAATCGTCTATTGAGAAATGACGACCGGGAAAACGCCCGTTAACCGACAGGTTTTGAGCCGACAAGAAGCCTGATAAAGTCAGGGAAAACAGCAGAACGTATATGCGGATGAGTCGGTTCATGATGCTAAAGCACGACGAATATACTAAAATATATGTTTGCTCAGTTTCGCCTCAAACAGAACCCGAAAACCGATGAATAGTGATGATAAAACGATAACTGTCAGCGATTCAGCATGCGGCTTTTTTCCGTTGCACAAACGAGATTCCACAATGCGCGGGCGCCGACATTGGCATCCCAGTCGCCGGTCGTTCCCGGTGAAACTTCGTTCAAATCGAAGCCAACGATCTCGCGTCCGGATTCCACCAGCTGGAAGAACAGGTAATTGATCTGTTCCAGCTCGAAACCGCCTGCAACCGGTGTTCCTGTGTTCGGACAAAGCGCCGGATTCAAACCGTCGATGTCGAATGAAATATAAACGCGCTGCGGCAAAAAACGCAGAATGGAGTCGACGATGGATTTCCAGGATTCGCCTTCATACTGACGACGCTTGATGTCCCAGTCGAAAAAGGTCGAAACGCGCTTGTCGTTTTGCGTTATTTCCACCTCAGAATGAGCGATATCACGAATCCCTACCTGAACCAATTGTTCAAGGTTGTTGCACGATTGCAATACGTTGTACATAATGCTGGCATGCGATTGGTCGAAACCTTCGTACGCATCGCGCAGGTCTGCGTGCGCATCGATCTGAAGAACGCCGAATGGCTGGCCTTGTGCGTCGAGCGCTTCGATCAGTCCGAGCGGCGTACTATGCTCACCTCCGAGAACGGCAACGAGTTTTCCTTCCGAAAGCAGTTTTGTTGCGCGCTCTTTCAGGTTGTCTTTAAGCGCCGTTTGCGTGGCATTGATATGCTCCACAACAGCTGCATAAGGACTGTCAGCCGTTAATTGGCCGCCCTGTTCGAGAAATTGAATGTATTCGATCGCCTGGATACACAGATCGGTGTTGATTTGCTTCCATTCTTCCGAGATCGGCGTCATGAAAACCTTTGTATTCCACGCTTCCGGCAATTGCGGATGGTAAAAATCGAGCTGTGTGGAAGCATCGAGAATGGCCTGCGGGCCGTCGCTGGTCCCTTTTCCATAGGACGCCGTAGCATCCCATGGAACTGGAATCAGTACAATATTGGCTTCAGCTTCCGAAACCGGAAAACCGAAAATATTTCCGTTGGCGATACCGACGCCGTTCGGGTCGAAACCGGAATCAGCCATGCAGCAATTGCTTAACGAAGTTCGGCAATGCAAAGCTCGCTTGCTGGAGGTCCGAGTTGTAATAACGCAGTCCTTTCGCAGCAACGAACGCGTCGATTTCTGCTGAGTTGTTAATGGATTTCGGCTGGGCAGCGCCTTTCAGTCCGTACTGGAAGCTCCACATACCGGTCGGGTAGGTAGGAACGAAGAACAGAGACACCGGTGCGTTTTCCTGACCGAAAATGGTGCGAAGCGTTGCGTTCAGCTCGGAGAAAGCATGCTCGTTGAATTTCGGAGATTCTCCCTGTGCAACGAGGATTCCGCCCGGCTTGAGCGCGTTGAAGCAGTTCTGGTAGAATTCTACGGAGAACAGACCTTCTGCCGGACCAACAGGATCGGAACCGTCGACAATGATGATATCGTACGATTCTTTTGCTGCTTTTGCCGCATGTTCGATACCGTCGCCAACGATCAGGTCGAGCTTCGGATGATCGAACGCCGCTGCGATGCTTGGCAGGAATTCTTTACAGGCTTTGATCACTTCGCCGTCGATTTCCACCATCGTTACTTTCTCAACGCCATCGTGACGCAGGATTTCACGTACCGTTCCACCGTCGCCGCCGCCAATCACGAGAATGTTTTTCGCGTTTCCGTGGGTGAACATAGCCGGGTGGGCGATCATTTCATGGTAGTGGAACTCGTCCGCTTCCGTGGTCATGAACATATCATCGAGCGTGAGCAGCTTTCCGTATTTCGGAGATTCGAGGATGCGAACGCGCTGGTAAGGCGATTGCACGTCGAAGAATACTTCACCTGTATAACGGAGTGAAAGCGCCTGGTTATCGTCTTTATCGGTAAACCACACGTTGCGGGTATACATCTGTGGATTGACCCATTCTTCCGTTGCCTTCTGGCGCATGGAGGAAATGTCGAAATCGTTGCGTGTCAGCAATTGGATCGCGCCGCGTTTCATTTCGATGGCCGAATAGTTCAGCGCACCGAAACATTCTTTCAAGTGGTCGAAGGAGATCCAGGCATCCATTTCCCCGCAGGTGAACAGGTCGACAGCTGCATAGCCGTATTCCGGCCAGGTATGGATCGCCAGGTGACTTTCCTGAATTACAACCACTCCCGAAACACCGTATGGTGAAAAGTGGTGAAAGGTAGAATTAATCACAGTTGCACCGGCCTTCTGAGCGGCACCAACCATGTCGCGCTCGATAGACGATACATCATTCATAATGTGCGGATCACACCCCATAAATTCAACCAGAATATGGTTCCCCAAAGCAGTACTCATTTCCTTATCTTGACGTTTAAAAATTAGAGCCTGCCTTTTTCGGCAGACAGGCGGCAAAAATAGGGGATTCAAACGGATAATCTGTTATTTTTTGAAGAATTAATGATTTCTTCAGGTACAGGATTTTATCACTGCTTTTGAGCGAGTCAACAGAAGGAAACTAAAGTGCGGTTCAGCAAGATTTTCCATTCATTAAACGAACAGCATGACAAGCGTCAGAACCACTCCTGCAAGCGAATAAATCAATCCGGCTTTGAACGCTTTGGTTTTCGGGCGATACATCCAGAATGCGGAAATGACGAAAAACAGCAGTGAAACACCGAAGAAAATGTTCAGCCAGTAAAGCGGATCGTCGGTCGTGGCTTTGTGTAAACGCGTCATCTGATTTAATACATACGGCAGCTCGCTTTTCGTGATATGTGCGACGCCGGTTTTTTTGTTGTAATCGCCATTTCTGAAATAAATGATGTCGCCTTCCTGCTTTTCGAACTGGTAGCGCTTCATGTTGAGCTCTTTCCCAAGATTAAGGGCATCCACATTCGGTTTGATTTTATGTGTTTCAGTTGTTTTGGTTTTCAGGAAATCCGTTTCCCGGAAAATGAGCACCAGACCGCTGATGGCGTAAACGGCCATAATGCCGACCAGGAAGAATCCGAGGTAGCGGTGGAGAATCCGCATGGAAAGAGTTGATGTTTTCATGCCGCGAAATTAGGGGTTTTATCAAGCTGTAAACGATCCGATTCTTAATTGAACTCACATCGTGTGTCGGCGCTCTCGTTTTAAAGACGGATGCAGCGTATGAAAAAGGATATCCCAGGCAGCTGTGTAGAATCCGAAGTTAAAGCCCGGATACTGGTGATGCAGGTAATGAAACTCCGAAGTACACAGGAACATTTTCTTCGCTTTTCTAAGCCACCACTGCGGCAAAACGGAATGATTCAGATGCCCGATGGTTCCCCACAACGAATTGATCAGCAAATACAGAGAAATACCGACGGCTGAGAATGGGAATACAGTTATCACGGCCAGCATCATCAGACCAAAGCCAATGGATTCTATCGGATGCAACACAAAAAGGCTGAGCATATTGGTCGATTCGTGTTCATGGTGACGCTCATGGATTTTCCGGAAATAACGCATAAAATGGACTGCACGATGAAATACATACATCAGGAAATCCATCACGAGGATCAATACAATTACTTCGACCGCAATTCGAACAATACTTTCATCCGGACTCAGCTTGATAACACCGTATTTCCATAACAATACACCTATGATAAAAACCAGCATATTGCACAAAACGGTAATAAAGCTAAGCAGGATATCGGATCGGAGGATCGGTTGCCTGCTTCCCAACCGGTGATTAAACGGCAGCTTGCTTAACAGGGTATAGAGGAGAAGTGAACCGGCGTAGATGCCCGTATTGATAACCAGACTGTAGATGGTTATGACGAAAATATCCGCCTGGTATAACGTTTTTAAGATCTCGTTCATCCCGAGTCGTAAAGTTAAGCTCAGAAAGTAAACCAGCTTCGGATCTTTGAAATAATTGCTTCCTGTTTTTCAATATGTGGATGGTGGCCGCAATCGGGAACCAGACAGGTTTCACAATTAGCTGCTGCTGCGGCAATCGAATCGACTTGCGCCCGTGTTCCGTATTGATCATTCATTCCCTGAATAGCCAGAACGTGACAGGTAATTCCTTTGATCTCTTCCCGGATATCCCAATCGCGGAAGAAAGGTGCGCGCCATGTGTCGGCCCAGGCGTAAAACAGCCGCTCGGTCTTATCGCCATGCATGCGTTTCAGCCCGTCGAGTTTGCCGGATTTAAAAGCTTCCACCGCCGGTTCGATTCCAGCCAGCGTTTCCGGCTCTACGAACGTGTGCGCGGCCATCGTACAGATCCCAAGGATGTTTTTCGGATAGTGTTTGGCGTAGAGTAGAGCTATCGTTCCTCCGTCGCTGTGTCCGACCAGGATAATCGGTGTTCCCAGCGGAAGCAAAGCATCGAGGACGGCTTTCGTTTCGGTGGTATATTGATGGAGATAATCTGCTGAACGATTTTCAGCCGGCAGCGGGTCGGAATGTCCGTGTCCGCGACGTTCGATCACGATTCCGGACAATTCCAGCTCGTTGCAAAGCTGCTCGGGAAAGCTTTTCCATTGAATGATGGAGCCCAGTGCTTCGTGCAGAAAGACGAGCACGGGATTGCCGGGCGACCACGTTCGCAGCCATTGTACATTGACGGCGTAATTATCCAGCTGAAGACGCTTTTCCATGGTATACAAGAAAGGCGTGGAAGAACCACGCCTTTGCTATCGATAAACGATTGTTTTTCTTAGTTCTTAACGCGTTCTACGTAAACACCTTTCGCTGTGTCTACTTTGATCACTTCACCGATCTCGATGAAAAGCGGAACTTTCACCTGTGCTCCTGTAGCGATCGTTGCAGGCTTCATGGAATTGGTCGCCGTATCGCCTTTGATTCCCGGCTCGGTGTACGTCACCTCAGAAACGATGTACATCGGAAGCTCGAGAACAAGCGGCATTTCCTCTTCAGCATGGAACAGGATGTTGCAGATCATTCCTTCCTGAAGAAAATCAGGCTTTTCAACCATTTTCGCAGGGATGTGTACTTGCTCGAACGTTTCGTTGTTCATGAATACGAAATCCGTTCCTTCCTGGTACAGGTACTGGTATTCACGGTTTTCGATGCGAACGATCTCGATCTTGTGTCCTGCAGAGAATGTGTTGTCGAGCACCTTGCCGGTTTCGATCTGACGCATTTTAGTACGAACGAAAGCAGGTCCTTTTCCGGGCTTTACGTGTTGGAATTCAATGATTTGAAATAGCTTCTCGTTGTGCTTGATGCACAATCCGTTACGGATATCTGCTGTGGTTGCCATGTNNCTTTGTTTTTTAACGGCGCAAATATAACCAATTTTCGTTGCCGTGCTGTTTCGCAGGCCGTTGTCAGTTTTTTATCAGGCGCTGGTAGTGCCCGTTAATGCGCAGCAGGTAAGGACCTTCCGGTACTTCATCCAGTGAAATGACGCTTGATGGAGCAGTCAACCGGCCTTCTGAGATCAGCTTGCCATCAACCTGAAACAATGCATACTCTTCCGCTTTCAGATCTTCGGAAAAGGTTACGGTAATTGCATCGCTTGCAGGATTCGGGGCTACAGTAAATCCGTTGTGAGTAAGCTCATCGGTCCCGACTGTTTGAATGGTAAAGCATTCGGAAGTATCGACGCAGCCGTAATAACTGGAAATAACAGCGTATTGCCCGCCCTCACTTCCGACCATGAACTGGCCGTTTTCACCCGGAATCTCAGCTTGAACGTCACAATCATACCAGCTAAGTGCATAACCGGGCCCCCAGTTGCTGGAATAGATGGTGGTGCCACCGGCGGAGAAAACATAGAGCGGCGGCTGTTCGCTAACCGTGAGCGATAAATAAACGACCGAATCACAGCCGATCGGAGTGGTCAGGTAATGTGGATAGACACCTGCCTGGTCGTAAGTAGTTCCCATGAAGGTGTAGGTTTCTCCCGGACAGATACCGGCGTAGAAATAACTGTCGGGTGGAGGTGGAACGACTGATAGCTCAAGGTAAATGACCGAATCACACTCCTGTCCCGAAGAGACCTGCATGCTGTAAAAGCCGTTTTCCGTGAGCTCTTCGTTATTGAAAAAGTACGATCCGCCCTCACAGATTGTTTCGGTAATCGTTCGTTGCGCATAGGGAAGAATGTGAATGATGAACAATACATGCGACATCTGGTGGTAGATGTAAGCTTTCCCGTCATCGATTTCATACAGATCATAGAAATAGCCGTCGCCATTGCCCCAAAATCCGGTTAAGGAATCCGGGTAATAGCAGGCTGGATCGTTCGACGACATAAAATCAACAGTGTCATTCCAAAGCATATAAGAATGTCCGGAAGTGTTTTCGACCTTCAGCGTATCGCAGATACTCACGTAAACTTCCTGGACGGGCTGATTCAATGCTGTGAATGGAAGAGTGACAACGTTGGCGCGCAGCTGGAGGGCAACCAGCAGGCAGCCAGTCAGTAACAGGGTTTTCATAAGCGGTATTTCCTGTTTTAACGAACAGAATGACGACGAGTTGCCATCGGGCGACCGAAAGCACAGATTTTCCGCGGTATATTGAGGAATAAGCCGTATTTTTGCTGTCGGTTATGAGCAGTTTGCCTTTATTTCTGAGCGATGTTGCAGGTTCCGAGATCCTGCTGATCATGGTTTTTGTGCTGATGTTCTTCGGTTCGAAAAGCATCCCGGGCATTGCGCGTACCATGGGCCGTACCATTCGTCAGATCAAGGATGCGTCGCAGGAAGTACAGGACGAGATCCGTAAATCGACCGGCGATATTAAGGGCGATTTTAACCTTCAGCGTATGGTTGACGAGACGAAGGAAGATATCGAGCGTCCGTTCCGTGAACATGCCCGAACACTCGATCAGGCCGTCAATTTCGAGCCGCCGCAATCCTTCGTAAAACCGCCGGTGCCACCTGTTCAGCCTCCACAGGACGAGCCGAAAACCGATCATCCGGAATCATCCGATTCGCAGCCTGAGGATTCAAAACCGGAAGCTCCGGAGACAAAGACGGTTTCTTAATTCCCCAGATTTTCTTTCAGAGCGATTGATCGTTGGAAATNNGTCAACGGTCCATTGTCGATACTTCCTTGCTCATTTGAAATCGAACTCGGGCAAATCTTTCTATTTTGGCCCCAAAATTCGAACTTATGAACGCTGCTCATCAACACTTGCTGATCAATCACTTTCCCATTATTGCCTTGATTCTGGGCGTTTTGATCCTGCTCATCGGTATTCTTGCCAAATCGTCCGTTACTCGCAGAGTGGGACTCTTCATCNNGCGCTTCCGGCTGCTTCAACCGGTGAAGGCGCTGAAGAAATTGTAGAACACCTTCCTGGAGCCGACCACGATCTCATTCACGAGCACGAAGAACAGGCCGAAGCCATGATGCCGTTCATGTGGGGAATCATCGCGCTGTCGCTGATCGCATTGTTCCTCGAATGGAAGAAAAAATCCATGGCCATGGTGGCTTCGATCACCGTTTTGCTCGTCGGAATGATCGCAACCTATTTTGCCCGCGAAGTAGGAACCAGCGGCGGCGAGATCGCTCACCCGGAAATCCGTAAAGACTTCAAGATGGATGCTCATGAGGAACACGAGGAGCATTATTGATTAGTCTCCGATTTCATCCTAAAGTCAGTCGGGCTGGAATTATGAATTATAAAGTATGAATTAGAAAGGGCGGACAATGAACCGCCTTTTTCATTCATAAACGGCTCTGAATCTGAATCATTCGTGCAAATCCGCATGGCGGATTATTCGTCCCAAATTCCAACCAAGTACAATTCGTGCACCTGTCTGCTCTACCTGTCGGCAGACAGGCGAAAGGCAGGTAGAGCAGACCAATGTCATGGGCATTACGCTATCGTTAAACGAATTGATTTCTTAGAACAACTCCGCCAGCTCCTCACCAGCCAGACTACCGATCGCAACGCCCATGCCGCCCATTCGGACCGCTATTCCGACATGCGGATGCGTGAGCTCGATCAACGGTTTTTTTTCCGCTCCAACGCCCATGATTCCCGCCCAGCGATACGCTGTTTTAACGGTTCTTCCAGGTAGGATCATCGTTCTGATCAGTTCTTCCAGCGCTCCGACAATAGCATCTGTCACAGCTAACTCCGTTGAAGTTTCTCCTTTGAAATCGAGATTTCTTCCACCTCCAAGCAACAGACGATTGTCCACTGAGCGGAAGTAATAATAGCCTTTTTGGTAATGGAACGTTCCCGGAAGTGACCAGCCCGGTATCGTATCGGTAACAAGCACCTGTGCCCGTGCCGGAACAATGCGTTCGTCTTTGAGAAACTGTCTCGCGAAACCGTTCACCGTTACAGCCAAGTGATTGGCTCTCAGCGTTCCGTAAGTCGTTGTGACTGTCACGTCGCGCTCGCCGATTTCGCAATTCAGCACATTCATTCCGTTCAGGACCGCAATGCCGGCTTCGGCGAGCAGCTGTTGTGTCGCTACGAACAGCTTTCCGGTATGTAATTCGCCTTCCAGACGATTGCGGAAACCACCCGCTATTTCTTGAAATCCGCAGCGTTGGGCAATTTCACGATTATAGCTGTAGCACTCTTTTTCGCCAGTGATCCGGAAAATCTGTTCGTTGAAATAATCCAGTCGGTCTGAAAGCCGCTGTTGTTCGGTCGAATCGTTTGTGAGCAAATCCCACGATCCCGGAAAAATCAATCCGATCTGATCGGCAGAAAAGCGTTCCTGAAGCCGCTTCAATCCGCGCCAGCGCAGCTCTACCGTTGACCAGACACGCTCTTCGGAAATGTGCTCCAGGTCGTCGTCGAGCTCTGTCACACTTCCGAAACAGGCAAACCCGGCATTCTTCGTACTGGCGCCTGTTGGCAGGTAGCCGCGTTCGAGGATCACGATCTTCGCATCGGGAAAGCGCTCACGAAGTCGCAATGCGCAGGCAGAGCCTACGATTCCGGAGCCGATCACCAGAAAATCGATGCCTTCCAGCAGGGTGGAACGCTCCCAGTAGCTCAGTTGGTCAAATTGTAGCATAAGCCGCTTCGTAAGTGAACTATTTTGACGATCTTTGTAAGAATTACGATCAAAATTAAACCAAATCTGTAACCGGTTGTACAGCCGTCCGTTTAAAAAGCTATTATGAGGGTTTTCTTGCTTTTGCTGCTCTGTTTGTTACCCTTTGCCGGGTTCTCTCAGGAGATGTTGACTGTGGACGTACTCACAAAAGACTTCAAAACCGACAAAAAGGACGGTGGCGTAACGATCAAGGTCTACGACGGCTCGTCGCTGGTCGGTACTTTTGTCAGTCCGGCGAATGGAAAAGTCCTTTTCCAGGTTCCGGTAGGGAAGGTCTACAAAGTCGAGGCTTCCAAATCCGGAAAAGTTACCCGCTACATCAATGTGAACGCCAAAGGCATTTCGACCGAGACCATGCCGGCTAATGCGACTCCAACAGCGACTTTCTCCCTCGGTTTGTTTGACGAAACTCCCGGTGTGGATTATTCCTACGTGACGTCCAATCCGGCGACGGAATTCTACTTTGACGGCAGCAATCCAACCTTGCAATACGACGATGTGGTCGCTAAGCGAATGTCGTCCAAGATCGAAAAGCTCCTCAAAGACGCCGATGCGGCAGCCGGACAATCGGAAGCAGCCTACAACGCGGCTATCAAAAAAGCAGATGCTTTTTACACCCAGAAGAAATACGAAGAAGCCCTCAAGGAATACGAAGCGGCGCTCGCAATCAAGCCGAAAGAGCCGCATCCGAATCAGCGTTTGATGGAAATCGACGGGATTCTCAAGGCCCAGAAAGCCAACGCCCAGCAGAATGCAGAGCTTGAGCAGGAATACCAGGCCCTTATTACGGCTGCGGATAACTTCTTCAATCAGAAGAATTACGAAAAGGCTATCGAAAATTACAAGCTGGCGCTGACTAAAAAGCAGGAACAGCATCCGAAAGATCAGATTGCGAAAGCAGAGGCCGAGATCAACAAGCAGAAAAACGAGGCGGCCAATGCAGCGAAATACAAAGAAGCGATCGAGGCGGCTGATATGTTCATGAAGCAGAAAAGCTTCACGACGGCTAAGTCTAAATACCAGGAAGCGCTCAAATACAAGACAGACGATCCGTATGCGACCGGCAAACTGAAAGAAATCGAGGCCGAGCTGCAGAAACAGAAAGCCGAAACGGATTTGAAAAAGCAATACGATGCAGCAATTGCAGCGGCCGATGCTTTATATACCGAAGAAAAATGGGCTGAGGCCAAAGTAAAATACCAGGAAGCGCTCAAGATCCAGTCTTCGTCGACTTATGCGCAGGGAAGAATTACGGATATCGAGGCTAAGCTGGCAGCTATTCAGCAACAGAAAGCGAAAGAAGAGCTGATCAACAAATTGCTGGCGGAAGGAAATACCGCTTTCGGTGCTTCCCAATGGGCGGCTGCCAAAACGAAATACGAAGAAGTGCTGAAGCAGGATCCGACCAATGCGATTGCTACAGGACGCCTGAAAGAAATCGAGACCAAGCTGGCCGGGGAAAAAGCCGATGCCGAAAAGCTGGCGAAGATCAAGCAATTGATCGCCGATGGTGATGCACTGGCGAAAGCGAATAAGCTGGAAGATGCCAAAGCAAAATACCAGGCAGCGCTGGATTTGAAACCGGATGGCGCCGTTCAGGCCAAGATCGATGCGATCAACCAGCAGATTGCTTCTGCAAACCAAAAGGCTGAACAGAAAGCGAAATACGACAAAGCCATGGCCGATGGCGAAGCATTGTTTGCAAGCGCTTCTTATGAGCAGGCAAAAGCCAAATTCGTTGAAGCCCGTGATCTCGATCCGGCACAGGCGCAGCCAAAACAGCGTATCCTGGATACCGATAAGAAAATCGCTGAAGCAGCTTCCAACGCGCAAAAGAACGAAAAATACATGGCTGCTCTGAATGCCGGTAATGCGGCGCTTGCAGCCAAAGATCTTGCTGAAGCGAAGAAGAAATACCAGGAGGCGATCGCTACCGATGGCTCGCGTACGGAAGCTCCGGCCAAGCTGGCGGAAGTTGAATCCCTGCTCGCTGCCGATGCTAAAACAAAAGAAACCAAAGCAAAATACGACGCGGCGATCAAAGCCGGTGCTGATTTGCTGGCGGCGAATAAACTGACGGAAGCTAAAGCGAAATACGAAGAAGCTGGCAATTACTTTCCGAACGAAAGCGAGCCAAAATTAAAGGTGGCGGAAATTCAGCGATTGATGGCTGATGCGGAGAAAAAGAAACTGGTAGAGGGCCTCGTAAACGAAGGAAACGCCGCATTGGGCAAAAAGGACCTCGTAACCGCTCGTGCCAAATACCAGAAAGCTTTGGACACCGATCCCGGAAATGCCATTGCGTCACAGAAATTGCAGGAAGTAGCCCGACTCGAGGCCGAAGCAGCAGGCGCAGCACAGAACGAAGCGCGTTTCAAGCAGCTCAAGGACGAAGCGGTTAGTCAGATGTCGCAGAACAACTACCAGAAGGCGAAACAGCTGCNNTTACAGGATGCTTCTGTAGATCAATTGATCGCGCAATGCGAAGCGAAGATCGCCGAACAGGCTAAAAACTCAGAGGCGAATCAGCAGTACCAGGCGTTGTTAACAGAAGCGCAGGCGTTCGAATCCGGTAAAGAATACGATAAGGCGATTGCTAAATACAATGAAGCATCGAAGATCAAACCGGCTGAAACTTTCCCGAAAGACCGTATCAATGCGATCAACCAGCTGAAGTCTGCCAGTGCTAATCAGGCGAAAGTCGATGCAGATTATGCTGCGTTCATGAGCCAGGGCGACGAAGCGTTCAAAAACCAGAATTACCTCGAGGCGATCAAGCTTTACAATAAAGCATTGGGTGTAAAACCGGCAGAAAGAGAACCGGTTGATAAAGCAGCAGAAGCCGCACGCCTCGAAAAAGAAAAAGACGACGACTTCCGTAACCAGTACAACAAAGTGTTGTCCGTTGCCCAGAAAGCGATGGATGAAAAGAACTATACCAAAGCAAAAGAGCTGTACACGCGTGCAGCAGGTATGAATTCAGACGATCCGCTTCCGGGAAGAAAATTGAAGGAAATTGAGGACCTGCTGAAATCCGACAAGGAAGCTCAGGAAAAGCTGGCGGCCTACAACAAGAAAATGACGGAAGCCGAAGCTGCAGCTGCCGCGGGCAAACTGGAAAATGCCATTACATTGTTCCAGCAGGCGAAGACCATTCGTCCGGATGAAACGCAACCGGATAAGCGCATCGCCGAAATCAGAACGCAGATCGATGCAGGCAACACGGCTGCAGGTGAGACAGAGAAGCGTTACCTCGCGTTGATGGCGGAAGGAAATACGGCAGCCGCAGGTAAGGACTATCAAACCGCGCTAACGAAATACGAAGCAGCGCTTTCGGTGAAGAAGAATGATAAAGATGCACAGAATAAAGCGTCGGAGATGCGCCAGCTGCTCGACGAGGAAGCCCGTGCGAATGCGAAGAATGCCGATATTCAGAAAATGCTGGTCAAGGCCGATGGCGAATTCGGTCAGTCTAAATGGCAGGCTGCAAAAGACATCTATGAAAGCGTGCTGAAAATCGATCCGAATAATCAGCATGCGATTGACCAAGTGCGTCTCTGCAACACCAATCTGAAAAATGAAAGTACGGCTGAAGTAGAGCGCAATTACCAGAAAATAGTGGCCAAAGGCGATGAGAACTTTGATAAGAAAGATTACGAAAAGGCGATCGATTATTACAAACGCGCACTTAAGCTCAAATCCAACGATCCCTATCCGGCGCAGCGTCTGGCTGAAATCGATGCCATTCTGAATCCGAAGCCGGTAGTGAACAATCAGCCGCAGCCGTTAACCGCTTTGGGTGATCCGAACAATTCCCTTTCCGATCAGGCTCTTCAGCGGGCCGAGACGGAGCGTAAAAAGCGTAAGTTCTTCCGTTTCCGCAATAAGGTCGATGAAGCCACCAACCTGACCGATTCGTTGACAGCACAACAGCACGTGAATGCCAGCGAAACGAATCAGACCATAGCTGCGATTAAAAAAGATAATGAACAGATCGATATCAATGCTGAAGAGAAACACCAGGAATTGATCCAAACAATCGATGCCGAACAGCAGAAAGTGATCGATAGCCAGACTGAGTCCAATCAGTATGAAATCGCGGACAACCTCGATGCAAAATCACAATTGAATCTTGCTGTTCAGCAGGTTGAAGAAGAAAACAGCGTGCTCGACGGTACGCCGTTGGAAAATGCGGAAGAGCTGAAGAGAAACAACGTCGAATTGCAGGACGCACAGGCTGAAACCGGCAAAAATGAGTATGAAGAGTTCATGGAGAACCAGCAAGGCTTTAAGCAGGTTCGTATCGATATAGAACAGGTTGATCTTGATGATACCGAAAGCCGTCTGCAGATGGACAAAATGGTCAAAGATGCATCACAGGAAGTTGTGGATGTGAATAACAAAAACCAGGTGCGTACCGACCAGAACCTCGAAGCTGTAAAAGCGAAGATCGAAGACACCGAAACACAACGTGCTACTGATGATTATGAAAACAGTAAGCGGGGCGGTGTCAACAAGGAAGAAATGAAGCTCATCGATGACCAGCATGCGGAAATGAGCGCAGAGGATCACGATAAAGAAGTGGCAACTTCGCTGGATATTCGCCACCAGATTGAAACCACCGCGATAAAAGTAGGTGAAGCGGATGCCAATGACGCTGCTAATTCGATCGAAACGGCACAAATCATGTCAGAGGAGGCTAAATCGCAGGAAGAATCAGAGCGTGAAAGCTACAATGCGATGGTGGTGAAATCAATGATCAACGATCAGGCAATTCAGGAAGAAGTTACCCGTCTGGATGTCGTGGCGGAGGCTGGTAATTCCAAATCGTCCGAAAATGCTGAAGTGATCAAACAGATCAATACACAGCAGATCGAAGCAGAATCGGAAGCAGCGGAAGGGCAGCAGGAAAAACAGCTGGCAAATAAACAGCTCATCAACGATGCAACACAAAAAGTTGGGGAAGATGCTCAGAATGGCTCTGAAATCGCGCATGGCAATGAACAGGCGATCAAAGGCACCAAAAACGAGCTGAATACGGCCAATGAAGAACAGCAGCAGGCCCAGGATAACAAGACGCAGGGCAACCGTCAGCTGATTGCTTCTATTGAGAAGCGCGAGGTCGTTTACAATGAAAAAGTAGCCAATGAGCTCGGTAAATTATATCCGGAAGGCGTTTCACAGGAACAGTTCGAGCAAAACGATAAAGAAGGATTGCTCGAGGCGGTGATCACGCGTCGTATTGTAGTGAAAAACGGTCACGGAAGTATTTACGTTCGTATGCAGACACTCAACAATATTACTTATTCGAAAAACGGACAGCCGACAACCGAAACGGTTTGGCAACGTGAAACGCAGGATGCTGCGCTGATCCGCAATTACTGATTCGAANNAAACAGAATTAAACAGGGAATGTGAGTAACTAATCGGTTGTTCACATTTTTTGTTTCAACCAACCGCTATCTTCGTGTAAACCTCATTGCTAATGAAAATCGCGCTGATGACAGGCTTACTGGTATTTGCTGTCGGGATAGTCGCTTTGTCGGCTTATTATATCGGTTATTTGCAGACACCGCTCGTGCCGCAATGGGTACTTGTGCTTGGACTTGTTTACATCGTCTTACAGCTTTTGCGAACACGCATCACCGATTACAAAGGAAAACGCGCTGATTTTCTCTATTATTTTGGCCTGATCATGATGGCATTTCCGGCGTTTATGAACAATCCGGAGCAAATCCTGCCGTATCGCTGGCTGTTGGTCTTTGGAGTAGGCAGCATGATCATTCCGGCATTGATGGACGTTTTAAACTGGAAAAAAGAACAAACAACATGAAGGTGCATTTTATCGCAATCGGCGGAAGTGCCATGCACAACCTCGCCATCGCTCTTTCCCGAAAAGGTGCGCAGGTAACAGGATCCGATGACGAAATTGTGGAGCCGTCGCGCTCACGGTTGGAAAAGCAGGGAATTTTGCCTGCAACGATCGGCTGGGATCCGGATAAGATCACTACAGATCTCGACGCCATTATTCTTGGAATGCACGCCCGCGAAGACAATCCCGAGCTGCTGAAAGCGAAAGAGCTCGGAATTCCTGTTTTTTCATATCCGGAATACCTGTATGAGCAAAGCAAAGACAAACACCGAATTGTAATTGGCGGAAGTCATGGGAAAACGACTATTACGTCTATGCTGCTACATGCCGTAAATGCTTTGGGATTGAACGTCGATTACATGGTTGGCGCCCAGCTCGAAGGCTATGACTGTATGGTGAAACTGAGCGAAGAAGCGAAATTCATGATCCTCGAAGGAGATGAATACCTGAGCTCGCCGATCGACCGTCGTCCGAAATTCCATTTGTACCGACCGCATACGGCCATTATCAGCGGAATTGCGTGGGACCACATCAATGTCTTTCCTACCTGGGAGAACTACGTCGAGCAGTTTGAGCGTTTTTGTGAGCTGATCGAGCCAGGCGGAACACTGGTTTACAATACGACCGACGAAACAGTGAATCAGCTCGGACAGCAATTCGCTTCCCGTTTGAAAACACAGCCTTATGGCGTTCCGCAGTACCGTATTACGGAGACCGGCACCATTTTATCATTCGAAGGAAAAGAATACGAGCTCAAAGTCTTTGGTGAGCACAACCTGCAAAACCTGATGGGGGCGATGTACCTTGCCGAAGCCATGGCGATTTCGCACGACGATTTCCTTTCGGCTATGCGCTCTTTTACAGGCGCCGGAAAACGCTTGCAGAAAGTGGTGGAGAAAGGAACGTTCACGATGTTCAAGGATTTTGCACACTCCCCTTCCAAGCTCAAAGCAACGACTAAAGCCGTTAAGGAACAATTCCCGAATCGGAAAGTGGTAGCCTGCATGGAATTGCACACGTTTTCTTCACTGAAAAAAGAATTCCTGCCGCATTACGAAGGTGCAATGGCTGCAGCGGATAAAGCAATCGTCTATTTCAGCCCGGAAGTGATCGCCCATAAAAAGCTCGAGCCGATTACCAAAGAACAGGTAAAAGCAGCTTTTGGCGGCGATGTAATCGTTGTAAACGAAACAGCGGAAGTATTGGACCTGATCCAAAAAGAATCCTGGAACGATGCCGTGTTACTGATGATGTCATCCGGAAATTTCGACGGCATCAATTACGAAACCCTCGGCGAATCCATTATCAATTCATAATGCACAATTCAGCATTCACAACTGTGCATTCTGAATTTTGAATTTAAATAGTGCGTTGCTTGAACAGGACCCTTCGGAAGATAATCGTTAAGATAATCGCGTTGATCGTCGTCCGCAGGACCATTCCGAGCAGAGAAAGCGTCATGGTAGATCCGGCGCTGAAAATTGCCTGTTGATTCTGAATGCCTTTGGCCATGATTTCCTCTTTGGTCATCGAAGCCATATCGGGATTGTTTTTCTTCACACGTGCCAGCTCTACAGGATCGTTTACCAGNNCTTTCTTCAGCAACGGCTCGCTGCCGTTCGTTATAACCCGGATCAATCTTCGCATAATAAACGTAGATCAGCGTAGCTACGATTACCGTATAGACCATTCCGCCGGCCATTGAGCTTTTGATGTCACCGAGCGTGGTACTTTGAGCACGATTCTCGCCGCGTTTCTCCATCCAGATCCCGATCGTCATACCGAGCAGGAGGCACAGAATGTTCCACATTACGAGGATTTTGACACCTGCTTCGTCCTGAAACAGATTACCGTAGAAAAACAAGAGCTTACCGNNGTAAACCAGATTCCGGCGAATAAGAGGGCAATTTTAATCGATGGACGCATGGCGGCGTTAATTTGAAATGCAGAACGCCTGGTAACAGGCGTTCCTACATATATTATGAATTCATGGATATTAAAAACTCTTCGTTGGATTTCGTGCCGTCCATGTGAGACTTCATGAATTCCATTGCTTCTACCGGGTTCATGTCTGCGATAAACTTGCGGATGAGCCATACGCGCTGCAGCACGTCTTTTTTCACCAGCAGGTCTTCGCGGCGTGTTCCGGAAGCTGTAATATCGATAGCAGGGTAGATACGTCGGTTCGAGATCTTGCGGTCCAGCTGCAATTCCATGTTACCCGTTCCTTTGAATTCTTCGAAGATCACCTCGTCCATTTTGGAACCGGTTTCTGTCAGTGCCGTAGCAAGGATCGACAAAGAACCACCGTTCTCGATCTTACGCGCCGATCCGAAGAAACGCTTCGGCTTGTGAAGCGCGTTTGCATCCACACCACCGGAGAGTACTTTTCCGGAAGCAGGTGAAACGGTGTTGTATGCACGTGCCAGACGCGTAATGGAATCGAGGAGGATGCAGACATCGTGGCCGCATTCCACCATACGCTTGGCTTTTTCGAGTACGATATTGGCTACTTTCACGTGACGATCGGCCGGCTCGTCGAATGTCGAAGCAACAACTTCCGCTTTTACGCTGCGTGCCATGTCGGTAACCTCTTCCGGACGCTCGTCGATGAGC
>DJFN01000201.1:0-2248 GCA_002432085.1 Flavobacteriales bacterium UBA5871 | reverse complement strand
GATCATACCACGCTGACCTTTACCGATAGGAGCAAAAAGGTCCATCACACGCGTCGACATCGTTTCTTCGCGGTGGCCGGTGAGTTTGAACTTTTCATCCGGGAACAACGGTGTAAGGTATTCAAACGGAACGCGGTCGCGGATATAGCCCGGATCACGGCCGTTAATGGAATCTACCTTCACGAGCGGGAAGAATTTCTCTCCTTCGCGTGGCGGACGGATCGTTCCGCGTACGGTGTCTCCGGTTTTCAGACCGAATAATTTGATCTGGCTTTGGGAAACGTAAACGTCATCCGGTGAAGGAAGGTAATTGTAATCGGAAGAACGGAGGAATCCGTAGCCGTCCTGAATTACTTCGAGAACGCCTTCTGCCGTTACAATTCCTACGAGGTTGTATGCTTCGTCGTCAACTTTCTCTTCCTGGCGTTGCTGTTGTTGCTGACGCTGCTGGTTGTGCTGCTGACGATTCTGATTATGCTGATGTTGGTTTTGATTCTGATTCTGGTTAGGATTGTGTTGCTTCTGTTGATGCTGCTGACGTGGTTGTTNNGTTGTTGCTGCTGTTGCTGTTGTTGAGCCTGCTGAGGCTGTGCTTGTGGTTGAGCCGGAGTTGGAGCTTCGGTTGGTTGGTCCTCTTTCTCCTTGGTTTCATTGAACTTTTCAATATCCTGTGGAGCGAAAGATCTTCCCGGACGGTCCTGAAAACGCTGTTTTTTTGAATTTCGTTGCGGTGCAGCAGCTTCCGGTGTTTCGGTTGGTGCTTCCGTAGCCGGAGCAGATGCCTCAGGCGTATTTTCACGCTGGATACGGGCTCTTTTTTGCTTTTGTCCGGATTCTTCCTGAGGTGCCGAAGTTGTTTCAGCTGTTTCAGTTGTACCGGCGGCAGAAAAGAGGTCCGCTTTCGGTTCCGGATTTGAAGTCGCTGCAGGAGCTGCATCAGCCGCTTTTTTCGGACGACCACGTCCTGATTTTTCTGCCGGAGCAGTCATTTCAGTAGCAGTATGACTATTGCTGCTGATCCATTCGATCAGATCGTTCTTTTTATATGATTCGACGCGTTTTGCGCCAAGGGATTTGGCAATTTCTCTTAATTCAGGTAATAACTTACCATCTAAGTCCTGTATGTTCATAAAATGAGATTGAACTACTTGTTGTTTTTTGGAAAATGGTGCGGTTTGCACAGGCGAGTGTCATGCAGAATGACAGTGCAATGATACGAATATTCCTCGAACACCAACCTAATGTTGATTTTTTTTCGAAAAAAAGACGCGATTTTGTTTTCGGCAATATCCTTTTAAATTTGTCCGACCGGTATTTTCCGGTTAACAAATGGTATGAAATATCCCTTTTCCCTCTTTTGGTTCATTACGACTTTCCTGTTCTGCGGCTTCCTGTTTTTCCTCGAAGTGCAGCTGCCGCAGGTCAATCCGGTAGTTTTTAAAAGCATCCGATGGGTGATCATGGCCTACCTGCTGGTGAATTCGTTTGTGAGCCGCAAATTATCGCTCTGGATTTTCTCTGCAATGATCATCGGTGTGGAAACGGGAATCGATTTTCCTGCTTTTTCGGGCGAAATGAAGCGTTTCGGGGATATTTTCCTGCGCATGATCAAAACTCTTGTTGCGCCATTGTTGTTTGCGACGCTGGTCGTTGGAATCGCCGGACACAGTAACCTGAAACAAGTCGGGCGAATCGGCTTGAAAAGCATTCTTTATTTCGAGATCGTGACCACCTTTGCGCTCTTCATCGGTTTGCTGGCAATCAATCTTTCCAAAGCCGGTGAAGGCGTCACTGTAACCGCATCCAAAGCGAATATGGAGAAATCCGTGGAGCTGATGGAGCAAACACATGCGCCGAAAGACCATTTTGTGGAGATTTTCCCGGAGAACTTTGCTAAAGCCATTGTGGAGAACCAGGTATTGCAGATCGTAGTGTTTTCGGTGATTTTCGCAATCGCACTGAGCATGATCAAAAACCTGCATCACAAGCAAACGATGCTCAATTGGACGGAAAGCCTGTCCGAAGTGATGTTCAAGTTCACGGATATTGTCATGTACCTGGCGCCGCTGGCGGTTTTCGGTGCGATCGCAAGCACGGTTTCCAAATCCGGAGCTGATATTCTGCTCAGCTTAATGAAGCTTGTCGGTACTTTATATGTAACGCTGATCGTCTTCGTTCTGGCAATTTTGCTGCCGATCGCTCTGATAGCCAAAATTCCGTTGAAACGCTTCTTCCAGGCGGTGACCGA
>DJFN01000074.1 GCA_002432085.1 Flavobacteriales bacterium UBA5871 | reverse complement strand
TCGGCAATGCCCGAAACGATCGTTCGCTTGTCAATGCCGGTATCGACGGTCAATTGCAGCAATTTATCGGCTTTCGGAACGCGAATGGCTTCGAGAATGGTTCCCAGTCGGATGTCCATTTTACCGAAATCTTCGAACGCAATGGATTCTTTCTGCGGAACGCCTGCCGGTGCCGGTTGCGAAGCATGGAGGAACGCCACTTCGGTTTCAACGAACGCGTCGTCGATTTTCTGGAACAGGATTTCCGGCTGATTGATTTTATGACCGGCCGTAACGAGCAAATTCCCGCAAGCATCCCAATCCGCTTCCGGAATGTTCATGAACGAACGGATCCTGGCCGCCGTTGCCGGGAGGAACGGATCGAGCACCAAACCGAGGTTGGCCGTGATCTGTAAGGCCACGTGCATGATCGTTTCCACGCGTTTCGGATCGGTTTTCACCAGTTTCCACGGCTCGTTATCCGCCAGGTATTTGTTCCCGATACGCGCCAGCTGCATCGCTTCCGACTGCGCATCGCGCAATTTGTACTGGTAAATTGCATCGGCTATCCGACCCGGAATCGCTTTCATTTCATCCAGAACGGCCTGATCGGCAGCCGTCAGCTCGCCACACGCAGGAATACTTCCTTCGTAGTATTTATGGGTCAGAACGAGTGCGCGATTGACGAAATTTCCGAGAATATCCGCCAGCTCGTTGTTCACACGCGCCTGGTATTCTTTCCACGTGAATTCGCTGTCTTTGGTTTCCGGCGCAATGCACGTCAGCGTGTATTTCAGCTCGTCGATCTTGTCCGGATAGCGCTCGAGGTATTCATGCAGCCACACCGCCCAGTTGCGGGAAGTGGAGAATTTATCGCCCTCGAGATTGAGAAACTCGTAAGCCGGTACGTTGTCGGGCAGAATGAAGCCGCCGTGATCTTTCAAAAGAATAGGGAAAATGATCGCGTGGAACACGATGTTGTCCTTGCCGATGAAATGCACCAGCTTGCGATCGGGATTGCACCAGTAATCTTTCCAGTCTTTGCCGTTGTCGAGCGCCCACTGCTTGGTAGCCGAAATGTAGCCGATCGGCGCATCGAGCCAGACGTAGAGCACTTTTCCGTCGGCGCCTTCAAGCGGAACGGGAACGCCCCAGTCGAGGTCGCGCGTCATCGCACGAGCGTGCAGGCCGCCATCGATCCACGACATGCACTGACCGATTACCTGGTTGCGCCATGTTTTCGGGTCGTGTTGTTTTCTGCCCTCGAGCACACCTTCTTTGATCCACGGACGCAGCCATTCTTCGTGGCGGTCCATCGGCAGGAACCAATGGGAAGTGGATTTCAAAACGGGTGTTTTGCCGCTCAACGTAGAGATCGGATTGATCAATTCGGTCGGACTGAGGTCGGAACCGCATTTTTCGCACTGATCGCCGTATGCGTTCGGATTCTGACATTTCGGACATTCGCCTGTGATGTAGCGATCGGCCAGGAACTGCTGGAATTCCTCGTCGAAATACTGCTCGGTCGTTTCGCGGGTGAATTTCCCTTTCGATTCGAGCACTTTGAAAAAATCCTGTGCCGTTTCGTGGTGGATCTTCGACGACGTGCGGTGATAGATATCGAACGAAATATTGAACTGCCGGAACGAATCGCCGATGATCCTGTCGTACTTGTCAACGATCTGCTGCGGCGTAATGCCTTCTTTCTTGGCGCGCAGTGTAATCGCCGCACCGTGTTCGTCGGAGCCGCAGATAAACGCTACATCGTGACCCATTTTCCGCAAAAACCGAACGAAAATATCGGCTGGAAGGTACACGCCGGCTACGTGACCGAGGTGTAACGGACCATTGGCGTAAGGAAGGGCAGCGGTAACGGTGTATCTGGCTTTGCTCATGGTAATCTGTTCTTGGTCGTAAAATTAACAGGAAATCCCGTAGGAACTTTCCCGAGATTACATGAGCAGCCGTTTTGGACTTAATTAACTTAATTAATCCGGATATCGCCGTGTCCTTTAGCGATGCAGGTATTGTCGCGGATCACCATGTAGTACAGACGAACATGCGATTTTTTCAGCGTCGGCGAGCTCAGATCGAGTCCAACCGAACCCCAGCCTATCTTGTTCGATTTGACGATCGTTTTGAAATCTTCGTCGACCACGCGGATGTTCACATACGCATCCGGACCGGAATAGCACTGGAAGGTCGCAATACCGTCCGTCGGATTCGGAAACAGGAAATATTCGGCCGGCAGCGAAGGATCGTTTTCGTGCTCGAATTTGTCGTAATCGATGAACAATTTTTGCTCGCGCTTGGTCCATTCTTCGCTCTTGCGCCAGTCGGTCGGGTCCACTTCTCCCAACGGAATGCCGTCGATTCCGCGACTGGTGATTTTAGTGAAGTCGGTCGTATCGTACTCCGGTTTCTGACAGCCGGCGATCAGAAACAAGGCAACGGCCGGCAAGGCTAACAGCGATTTTTTCATGAAGAATGCGTTTCAGTTACCTGAAAGATGACGTTTTTGGAAAAACGCTGCACAGGGTCGGGATTTAGTCAACTTTGATTCGTTTTTGGATAGCTTTCCCACGAATACACGAATGACGCATTTTGTAAAATTTCAGCGAATAATCCGCCACGGCGGATATACACGAAGTAGTTAGAACCCTCTTTGTGCAGGCTTCCGCGCAGCGGATGGCACTTCGAACCTCGCACAGTGCATCAGAGAAACTTTTGTGCCTTTTGTGGTGAAATCAAAGAAGCGTGATTCAGAACCACTAACTTTATCCTGATGCAAACGCCCGCGGAACATTTCACCCTCAAACAGGTCGCCGATTCCATCCGGAAGACGATCGAGCAGCGCTATAACCGGCTGTACTGGGTGACTGCGGAGATGCACAAGCTCAACGAAACGCGCAAGGGTCATTGCTATCCCGAGCTGGTCCAGAAGGAAGACGGACAAATCGTGGTCGAAATGCGCGGAACGATCTGGAAAAGCAACTTCGATCGCATCAAAAACCGCTTCATGGAAGTGGTGAAAGAACCGCTGCGCGACGGACTCGAGCTGTTATTCCAGGTCAGGATCGTTTACCACCCGATCTACAACATGGGATTGGAAATCGTCGACATCGATCCGAACTACGCACTCGGTGCCTTGCAGCGCGAACGACAGGAAACGCTTGAAAAACTGAATCGCGAAGGCATTCTGAACGCCAACCAGCAATTGCAAATGGCGCTCGTTCCGAAACGGCTGGCGATCATTTCGCAGTCGGGCAGCAAAGGCTATTCTGACTTCCAGCTCCTGCTGAACGGCCATCCGAAAAAGTACCGTTTCAATTGCTTTCTCTTTGAAGCAACGTTACAAGGCGATGCAGCTATTGAGTCCATTTCCGCACAATTAAAGCGAATCGCGCGGATAAAACATCATTTTGACGCCGTTTTGATCGTTCGTGGCGGCGGTGGCGAGATCGGTATGCATTGCTACAACAATTACGAATTAGCGAAAACGATCGCCACGTTTCCTTTACCTGTTTTGACCGGTATCGGCCATTCGACTAACATGACGGTCTGCGAAATGGTNNCAACAACGGCATCACACCTTCCGACCTGGCGTATTATTTCCTGCGGATCTTTGAAGAGCTCGACGAGCCGCTCGATCAGGCACTGACGCAGATTCCCGTGCTGGCGAAACAATTGCTCGGCTATTGGAAGAACACCTTCAACCAGGAATTGAAATTGTTTCAGTCGGAAACCAAGCGGCATTTGCAGGAACAAAAAGCGGAAAATCTGGCGCTCGTAAAAGATTTCCAGCGCGTCGTCCGATACGGCATTCAGGAACAGGCAAACCGGCTCGATCGTAACCGTTTGCTCCTGAAACCACTGGCCTCGCAATACATGCAAACGCTTCAGAAAAACCTGCAGCAAACGTCTTCGTTCATCGGCATTCACAGTCGGAATAATTTGTCACGTAAGCGGAATACGCTCGTCAATCTGCAGCAATCGCTGGTGCGACAAAGTCCGAAGATCGTAACCGAATCCGGTAAGCAGCTGGAAACCATCGAACGGCAATTGCAGCTCGTAGATCCGATCCATGTTTTACGCCGTGGCTATTCCATCGTAACAAACGAAAAAGGCGTGCTTTCGGCTGACAATATTCCTATTGAGGACGAGGAAATTCGCATAATTCAAGCGGAAATGACGGTAATTGCTAAAACAGTCTCCAGTCGTCCGGTTTCTGGTCTCCAGTCAGCGGCCAACAGTCACTCCGATTCATAGATTTATCAGATCTATTTTCTGTGCCACAAAGTGGTCACACCTCTTTGCTCCCTTCGATCCGAACTATCGGGACGGAATCACATCCGCAGCCGCACAACCCGCCTTTGCTCCCCTGTCCGCCGACAGGCAGGTTTGTGGTGAAAAAAATAGAATTTGTATTTTCGCTAATATGACATACGAATCCGCATACAACGAACTCCAGGAAATCATCTCCGACATCGAATCGGGTGAAATTTCCGTAGACAGCCTGTCGGAAAAGGTCAAACGCGCCGCTGAGCTGATCGCTTTCTGCAAGGAAAAGCTGACTTCAACGGAAAACGACGTGCAGAAGATCCTCGATGATCTGGCTTCGAAAAATGAGTAGCTGTAACTTTTGCCGGCACTCAACCTTCTAATAACCAACACCTCATCATGCGCAACGCCCTGTTTCTGGTTCTTTCTGTCTGCCTGTCGTTTGCTGTCTCCGGACAGATCGACACGGTCGCCATTCAGAAACGGTCGAAAAAAGTGCCGCGCAGTGAAAGCCAGGACCCGGTTCGGCTGGCGAATTACCTCACATCGCCCTATTCCGACGACGCCAGCAAAGTCATTGCTATCTCGTACTGGATCGCCAACAACATCATTTATGATTACAGAGCGTTCATGCGCCGCGGCGTAACAGGCCCATCTATCGACCGCATTCTCCGGAGAAAAAGAGCCGTTTGCGAAGGCTATGCGCGTTTGTTCGATGAGCTGTGCAAGCAATCCGGCATTCAATCCGTCACCATCAACGGACACATCCACGAATGGGACCATTTTGCCGACGACACGATCATCCGCGACGAGCACGCATGGTCGGCCGCACTGGTCAATGGGAAATGGGAGCTGATGGACATCGCCTGGGGCAGCTGCAAGCTTACACCCAAAAGGCAATGGTTCAGACGATTGCTCTTTTTCTGGTTCAAAATTCCCTACAAACAGAAGATGATCGTCTTAAAAAGCTACGATCCGCAATGGTTTTTTGTCGATCCGCGAAAAATGGCGCTTTCCCACCATCCCAATATCGATGCGTTCCAGCTGCTCAGCAATCCTGTTCCGATCGACACGTTCGAAAATGGCTGGTTGCCTGTTTCCGAGCATATCAACCGCTATTCGGAAGTCCAGGCAAACAACTTCGGCATTAACGACTACCTGGCCCGCGATAAAATGCAGCAATGGGAACTGGAAGGCAACAGAGGCCTGAAAAACAACCCGAACAACCGACGGGTCCGCGGATTCGATCATTTCCTCATGGCCGACAGCCTTTACCGAAGCTGGTACGACGAAAAAGAAAAGCTGCTGCTTACGGACACGATGAACCTCATCCGGATGGGAGGCTATATCGCGATTTCGGACAGCATGTTCAAACTCAACAAGCACGATAACAACCGCGAATTTGCCATCAAAAAACGCCGCAGCGAACAATGGAAAAAAGAACGGATCGCGAACGACAACGCTTACTTCAAGGCATTGCTGCAGCGTAAAACATCGAATAAAAAGCTGATCAAAAGCACGTTGAAGATCGACAAGGATAACGAACGGCTGCTGAGTCATCAGAAACGCCAGATGACGCGTTTCAAAAAGGGGATGATACGACGCATCGTACGACCGGAAAAGGAAATGAAAGGCAAGGAAAAGCGCATCGCCGATCACATGGCCGCTTCGGATTCGCTCTGGAAACTGGCGCAATCGCTTATCCCGAAAAAAGATTCGCTTTTCGCCGTTTACAGCCAGGCAGATGTTGCGATCCGATATGAACGCGAAGCTCCTATGCCCGATCTGTACAAACAGCAGGCCGACGATCTGAAAGCGATGCTGAAATTCCTGAAGAAATTCCCGATCATGATACACGGGGATGAGTTCTTCACCGTGAAGCCGTTTTACGTGGAACGTATGCGCTACGCCGACAGCATTTATAACTATTCCACCAAGCCATTTTACGAACAGCTGGTTAAAAACCAGGCGGATATTCTCGTGCTGATGCGACGGTACGACGCGCTGGTCAGTCAAAGTCTACAGGCGTTGGTCAGCGCAAAATCCCTTTCGTTCAAATCGCTGTCCGAAGATTCGATCTACGCGGCCCGAATCGATCTTTACCTCGCGGAAAGTCAGCGATTGCTACCTCAGATCAAAGGTTATAAATTCGACCTTAGCGAGTTCAACAAGCTGCTTTCAAAGGAAATCAACCCCATGGATAAGATCCGCCCGATGCTGCAAACCGATAAACGCCTCGAATTCCTGCGTCACGGAAGCTACATGCGTTACCGCAGCTACATGAAAAAGGCCGAAAACGCCCGTGCGGCTTACTTCCTGTCGGAGCTGCGGAAATACGATGCGCTAAGAAAGAAAAGCATTCGCGCCGAACGCCGGAAAGCGAAGGAATAATACCTCTTTTGCGGTAGTTGAATTCCCTCTGAAATCGACTATTTTTGCAAGGTTTTAATTTCAGCATGAGAAACCTGGCGCAAGTGCCCCTTCAATCCGCAGTTGTCGTTTCGGAAATCCGCCCGAGCGATCTTCGTCCGAAGCTCCTCGAAATGGGACTTTATACCGGCAAGACCGTCAAGGTGTTGTTCAAAGCTCCGTTCGGTGATCCGATCGCCGTTGATGTGGACGGCTATGTGCTTTCCATGCGGCTCGAAGAAGCTGCGCTCGTGCTAGTCGAAGAAAGCCGTTGACTGCCATGAACCAATTTGCGCTTTTCGGGAAGCCGAACACGGGAAAAAGCTCGCTTTTTAACCGGCTCACCGGTCTGCGCCAGCACGTCGGGAACTTTCCGGGCGTTACCGTCGACAAATTTACCGGCGAGCTCACCGTTCAGGGGGAAACCGGTCGATTGATCGACTTTCCGGGAACCTACAGCATTTACCCGCGCTCGAAAGACGAACAGGTCGTTTACGACGTTATCAGCAATCCGCAGCACAAAGACTATCCGGAAGGCGCTATCGTCGTCACAGATGCCTCGAATCTGGAGCGTAATCTATTGCTGTTCACGCAGATCTACGATACCGGTTTGCCGACCATCCTGGTGCTCAACATGACCGATCTCGCGGCTCGCAACGGTCTGATCATCGATACCGACCAATTGCAGCAGGCTTTTCCGAATGCTATTATCGTTCGCAGCAATGCGCGCATCGGTACAGGAAAAGACGCGCTCGTCGAAGCGATTGCACAGCTGCGCGGAAAACAAGCGACACCTGCAACAGCACCGTTTATCGCTTTGGGCGACGAAGCCGCACAGGAAGCCGATACGAACCGCCGTTTTGAGCGAATCCGCCCGATTGTAGCCGCGGCTGTAAGTAAAAAAGAACCGGAAGCAAGCGCTTCGTTTACTTCGAAGCTCGATCGCTGGCTCGTTCATCCGGTATTCGGATACGTCTTCTTTTTCGCGCTGTTACTGATCATATTCCAGTCGGTTTTCTGGCTGGCCTCCTACCCTATGGACCTTATCGACGCCGGTTTTGCCTGGCTGACCGAAATCACTGAAGCTTCGTTGCCGGAAGGCATGCTCACGAGTCTGCTGGCCGAAGGAATCATTGCCGGAATCGGTGGTGTGGTGATCTTCGTTCCGCAGATCGCCTTGCTCTTCTTTTTGCTGGCTATCCTGGAAGAAACGGGCTATATGGCGCGCGTGGTGTTCATTATGGACAAGCTCGTTCGCCCGTTCGGACTCAACGGGAAAAGCGTCGTCCCGCTCATTTCCAGCGCCGCCTGCGCGATTCCGGGCATTATGGCTACGCGCACCATTCATTCGTGGAACGAGCGACTTACAACCATTCTCGTGGCTCCGCTGATGAGCTGCAGCGCCCGCATTCCGGTTTACACTTTGCTCATCGCGCTGGTGATCCCGAAAAAGACCGTGCTCGGCTTTATGAACCTGCAAGGATTGATTTTGTTCGGCATGTACGCGCTCGGATTGGTCATGGCGCTGCTCGTGGCGTTAGTGATCAAGCAATTCTTCCGCAGGAACAAGGAACGCAGTATTTTCCTGCTCGAGCTTCCTTCCTATAAATCGCCTCGCTGGGGCAATGTTGGTCTGGAAGTCTGGCAAAAGGCGAAAATCTTCGTAATCGATGCCGGAAAGATCATCCTCGCCATTTCCATCCTGCTGTGGGCCGGAACGAACTTCGGGCCGGGCGATCGGATGGAAAAAGCGGCAGCAGCAGTCGAAAAGCCTGTTGAGCATACGCCGTAAGCAGAAGACCATTACAACGAGCTGGTAGCCGCCGCCAAGCTGGAAAACTCCTACATCGGATTGCTTGGAAAAGGCATCGAGCCGGTCATTCGTCCGATTGGCTACGACTGGAAAATCGGGATTTCATTGATCACATCGTTTGCAGCGCGTGAAGTCTTTGTGGGCTCTATGGCGACCATTTACAGCGTTCACCAGGAAGACGACGATCCACAACCGTTGATTCAGCGCATGCGGGAAGAAAAACGCGCCGACGGAACACCTGTTTATTCCCTCGCGACCGGCTGTTCGCTTCTCGTATTCTATGCCTTTGCGATGCAATGCATGGTCACGCTGGCAATCGTGAAACGCGAGACCAAATCGTGGAAATGGCCACTGGTTCAGCTAGGATACATGGGCTTTCTGGCGTATATTGGTGCTTTCATTACCTATCAATTGCTGAGCTGATGCAAACCGTTCTCGTCATAGTGCTGGTGGCCGGCGCACTGTTCTACCTCGGCATGCGCTTCTACCGCTCGTGGTCGGGAAAGAAAAAACAGGGCTGCGAGAAGTGTGATAAGCCTTGAGCTTGTTTCCAAATCCTCCTGTTCGGTAGCGGAAGCTTTTACGTATATTGTTCCGTGAAAACCGGTTTACATGCCATCATTCCGCCTGATACTACTATTGATTTTGTTCGCGTTGACTGCGTCAGGCTGTTCCATTCAGAAACGTCGTTACCTTAATGGTTTTCACATCGAACGACGCGGTATTTTCCGGCAAGCTAAATCAGCTGTTGGAGAGGCGCTTTCGAATAAGGAAACGGAATCTATCCGCCCGGAAATAGCAGCGGTTCCATCACTAAGCCATTCGCCGCAAACAGATTCTTTGCCTGATGAACCAATTATAGATTCACGTGAAACTGTCTACGTGGTACTTCCTTCAACCCATTCTGAATCACCTTTGATCATTGAGAAAACAGAATCAAAAACGCCGGTTTTCAATGAAAAAAGCAGTCGGGAACAAGCGCAAAAACAGCACATCGACGACGTTACAGGCGGGGTGATTATTTTGCTACTGCTTTTAATTTGTCCGCCGCTGTGGGCTGCTTACGCCTTTATCAGAACGTTTCCGATTATTCTTTGCTTCTTTATCTGGGCAGCGATCGACGTACTGATTATCCTCCTGGTTCCTGGCGTTTTATGGATCGTTCTGGCGGTGCTTGCCTGGCATATCATCTATCTGATTTTGATGTTAGAAGTAGATAAATAAAATCTATAGATGTATAAATATTATTGATTTTTCTTATTGCTCTTTTGGCGTTCCTTTGCCTTAACCCATTAAAACGAGCGACATGGAAAACAATAAAGAACGCAAGCGCAAGCTCACTTCGGCGAGCGGAAAACCTTATTTCGAAAACGAAGACAGCCAGACCGTCGGGCCGCGTGGTCCTATTCTTCTCCAGGATTTTATCCTGCACGAAAAAATGGCCCATTTCAACCGCGAGCGTATTCCCGAGCGCGTCGTTCACGCCAAAGGAACCGGTGCTTACGGAACGTTTACGGTGACCAACGATATTACCGCTTATACGAAAGCCAAATTGTTCAGCAAGGTCGGAAATCAATGCCGTTTGCTGATCCGGTTCTCGACCGTTGGCGGGGAAAAAGGCAGCGCCGATTCGGAGCGTGATCCACGTGGATTTGCTGTCAAATTCTACACCGAAGACGGCAACTGGGACCTCGTTGGCAACAACACGCCGGTGTTCTTTGTGAAGGATCCAAAGAAATTCAGCGATTTCATTCACACGCAGAAACGCGATCCGCGCACCAACCTGAAAAGCCCGACGATGATGTGGGATTTCTGGTCGCTGAATCCCGAAAGTCTGCACCAGGTGCTGATCCTGATGAGTGATCGCGGAACGCCGTTCAGCTACCGTCACATGCACGGTTTCGGAAGCCATACGTTTTCGATGATCAACGCCGATAACAAGCTCGTTTATGTGAAGTTCCATTTCAAGACGCAGCAGGGAATTCAGAACTTTTCCGCCCAGGAAGCCGATAATATGCGCACCGTCGATATGGACCAGGCCCAGCGCGATCTGGTGGAAGCGATCGACCGGAAAGAATTCCCGAAATGGGACCTGAAAATCCAGGTGATGACGCCCGAAGAAGCGCAGCAGTTCCGCTTCAATCCGTTCGATCTGACGAAAATCTGGCCGCATGCCGAGTTCCCGCTGATCGATGTCGGAACAATGGAGTTGAATGAAATTCCGTCCAATTATTTCGCGGAAGTGGAACAATCGGCGTTCGCTCCGGCACACGTGGTGGACGGCATCAGCTATTCACCCGACAAAATGTTGCAAGGACGTTTGCTCTCCTATCCGGATGCACACCGTTACCGCTTAGGCGTTAATTACGAACAGATTCCGGTGAATAAATGTCCGTACCTCGTAAACAATTACGAACGTGATGGATTGATGCGCGTGGATGGCAATGGCGGTAGCAGTCCGAACTATTTCCCGAACAGCTTCGACGATATCTACGCCGATGAAAATTACAAACAACCGGCCGAGCATTTACACGCCGCCGTGGCCGACTGGTACGACCGCAACGCACCGGGCGAAGACGATCATTACACACAGCCGGGCTGGTTGTATACCAAAGCTTTGAACGAACAGGACCGCAAAAACCTGGTGGCGAATATTGTTTCTGCCATGAGCGGCATTTCCGGTCCGAAACGCGAGCTGATCATCAATCGGCAGCTGTGTCATTTCTTCCGTGCGAATGTCGAGCTGGGAATGGGTGTTGCTGCCGGACTCGGCGTTCAGATCGACCCGAAATTAATGCAGTCGCACTAATTAAATTCAGTTTTGAGTACAAGCCTCGGAATCATGTATTTCGGGGCTTTTGTATTAATCCGCTTCTTCGTCCTCTTCCAGCCACTCGAAAAAGGAATCCAGATCGTCGCGGTCTTTTCGTGACGGACGACCCGTGCCATACTCGCGGTAAACGTTTTGCGCCGCCTGGTAAGTCTTGAATTTTTCGAGCTCGAGCGGATCGGTCACGTCGATCAGGTAATCGGCCACCAGCTTGGCGCCTATGCGTCGATCGAGCAGATCTTTGATCTTGTAGCCGAATGTGGCGTTGTTTCGGATAATGGAAACCGTATCGCCGATTTTCACTTCCCGGGCCGGTTTCACGTTCATGCCATTCAGACGTATTTTTCCTTTCTGAACGAGCTCGGTCGCCAGCGTACGCGTCTTTGACAAACGAACGCACCACACGAATTTATCCAATCGAAAGCTCATGCTGCAGTTTCTTTGGAAGTGATTTTACAATAAGGTCGTAAGAATTTACGATCATCTTTTTGATCTCGTCATTTGACAGCTCGCCGTTGAGCAAAACGGTGTTCCAGTGTTTTTTGCTCATGTGATAGCCCGGCTGAACGGAAGCATAGCGTTCCCGCAGCTCGATCGCCTCTTCCGGATCGCATTTCAGATTGATGCTATCGGGCGTTTCGACGTCGATCAGTGCATACATTTTGCCCATGACCTTGAACACCAGCGTGCGCTGGTCGAACGGAAAGTGTTCGGTCGTTGCTTTGAGCGAAAGACAGTAAGAAAGAATTTCATCGAGATGCATACGCAAACATAGTCAATAGTGAACAGTTAGCAGTGAACTGTGAATGTTCTAAATGCCAGCTTGTTCACTAAAATGCAACTAATGTTTTAAAATCCCGTCAATTGATGAACACCAACTTACTGCTTATGAAACGGTATTTCCTGTTTTGCCTGCTTGCTTTGCCAAGCGCATTTTCTTTCGCTCAAACCTGTGAAACGACAGCATTTCAACAGCTTTCACCCCAGGCGAAACAACTGGAAGAAACGAACAATCAACTACTCTACAACTACCTGCTCGAACAAAGCAGTGCCGTACAAAAAACGATTTATACCATCCCGATTGTGTTTCACGTGGTACATCAGAACGGGCCGGAAAATATTTCCGACGCCGAAATCATCGCGGCCGTGGAAGAATGCAACCAGCAGCTGAGCAACAGCGGTGTTTTTCAAACGCCCGACGGAAGTGACGCCAACCTGAGAGTCTGCCTGGCTTCAGTCGATCCGTTCGGGAATCCTACCGACGGTATCACACGGCACGAATCGCCGTTGACCGTTGCAATGTACGGCGATATGAATATCGACATGCAGCTGAAAAACCTCGGTCGGTGGTGTCCGCCGACTTACCTCAACGTCTGGATCGTTTCCTCCGTTTCTTCAGGATTTGCGTCCGGTTACGCAACCTTTCCGGGAAGCTATCACGACGGTCACCAGGGAATCGTAATGGAGCATGATGCACTGACCTACGGCTGGCTGGCCCACGAAGTTGGACATTATTTTTTCCTGTACCACACATTTGATGGCGTGCCATGCCTCAACGACAACTGTCTGCAAGACGGCGATAAAGTCTGCGACACACCGGTAGATATTACTGCTTACGGCTGTCAGCTCGACCTTTGTGACACCGATATGAACGATACGACGGGGTTGAATCCTTTTACGTCCAACGTTGTGGAAATGCCGAATTGCATGGACTATTCCGATTGTCGAATGGCGTTTTCGCAAGGACAAGGCGAGCGTATGCACGGAGCGCTGATGCAATTTCGTTCAACCTTTCTGCAATCCAATGGCTGTGGCGGAAATCCGGGAATGCCCGAGCCCGTTGCTTCGTTCACGGTCGACAGCTCTGGATGTACAGGGAAGCTCCACCTGGTTTCGACGAGCACAAACAGCCTGTATACCGAATGGGATTTCGAAAGCGACGGTTTCACCGATACTATCGGCGCAGATATTTACCACTACTTCCCGGCAACCGGCTATTACACGATCCAAATGCTCGTTAGCGGATATGGCGGCTCCGACACGATTTCACAAACCGTTTATGTTCGCGTGGCGCCAACGCTGGAATATCCGATCGATGGCTACACAAACATCCATTACGATGCGATTCTGCAAACCGAAATGACTTGTCCGGGCGTTGAATCGACTTTTTCGGGCGTTCCCGGAATGGTGAGCTATGAATGGAGCAACGGCGAGACAACCGAAGACATCGCTTTTACCGTAGATGGCGACTTTTCGATCTCGCTTACAGCTATCGACGCGGATGGAAATTCCTGGACCAGCTGCCGCGTTTTCGAGCCCCTGATTTCGCCACAACTATCGATTGGAATGGATCCGTTGACCGATACCGTTTACTGCATCGAGCATGTGATGCTTTCGCTCGACCCGATTCCGTGGTACAATACGATCAGCAATACGTGGTTTCACAACGGTAATTCCGTGACACAAAACCAGATCCTTTATCCGTTCCTGGCGGCAACGCCGGGCGTCAATTCGTACTATGTCACCAATACCGATGTAAACGGCTGTACGGTCCAATCCGACACACTGGTAATTACGATCGTCGATCCGCCGGCACCGACGCTCAGTCAGGCGGGAAATGTGCTCACTCTAAGCCGTGCCTGCTCCAATATGGAGTGGTTCCTCGACGGGAACGTGATCATTGGCGACGACTTCAACGACAGCTCTGAAATCATCACGGAGCTTGGCTGTTATCATGTGGTTTGCTATGATTGCAGCGTCAAGAACAGTGATACACTTTGTGTGACTTCGCTGAACGTTGGCTTAACAGAGCTGAACGAAGGAACCGTAACCGTTGCGCCGAATCCATTCCAGCAAATAACAACTCTTTCCTTCGCCCAAAAACAACAGCGAACTACCGTAAAAGTAGTCGATCTGCAGGGCCAGGTTCTGGAAACACAAATTGTCAGTGACACCAATTCGGTTGAGCTCGATCTGTCGGATTATGCCAAAGGGCTTTATTTCATCGACATTCGCGACGCACTTGATCAAACTCTGAGCATCAAAGTTCTTTCGCACTAGCAGACCGATCGACCGGAGACTGTTCGACTGGTGACCCGAGACTGTATAATCCGTACCTTTGCGTCAACAATTTCCGTAACAATGCCGGCAACAGATCTGACATTCTGCAACAACCTTTTCAACCGGGAACGATTTGAAACGCGCGAGGTTCGCGTGGGATCGGTTATCATTGGCGGTCAGCAGCCTATTCGCGTGCAATCCATGACCACGACCGACACGATGGACACGATCGGTTCGGTGGAACAATCCATTCGCATGATCGACGCCGGTTGTGAGCTGGTCCGTCTGACCGCGCCGAGCAAAAAAGAAGCGGAAAACCTGGGCGTTATCAAGCAGGAACTGGTGAGGCGCGGCTATAACACGCCGTTGGTCGCCGATATCCACTTTACGCCGAATGCTGCTGAAATAGCTGCGAAGCTGGTGGAAAAAGTGCGCGTAAATCCGGGTAATTACGCCGACAAGAAGAAATTCGAAGAGCTCACTTACGACGACGAGAGCTATGCTGCGGAATTGCGTCGCATCGAAGAGAAATTCACGCCGCTTGTATTGCTGTGTAAGGCCGAAGGAACAGCCATGCGTATCGGAACGAATCACGGATCGCTTTCAGACCGCATTTTAAGCCGTTTTGGCGACACTCCCGAAGGAATGGTGGCCTCTGCCATGGAATTCATCCATATCTGCCGTAAAAACGACTACCACGACCTCGTTATTTCCATGAAAGCGAGCAATACGATCGTGATGGTACAGGCTTACCGTTTGCTGGTTGCAACTATGCGTGAGCGCGGGATGAACTATCCGTTACACCTGGGCGTGACCGAAGCCGGCGACGGTGAAGACGGCCGGATCAAATCGGCGGTTGGGATCGGTGCTCTGCTCGAAGACGGAATCGGTGATACGATTCGTGTTTCGCTTACGGAAGATCCGGAGTTTGAAATACCGGTTGCACAAAAGCTTGCAGCGAAGTTTTCCAATGTCGAAAGAAACGTATATGAAAATAATAGTTCAACTAATAAAATAGATTATTTTCATTATAGCCGGAGAACTACGCAAACAGTACAAATCGTTGGCGGGAAACAACATCCGGTTGTCGTGGCTGACCTTTCGGACAAAGAACGGATTTCTCCTTCTAATTTATTCGGTTTCGGGTATCATTATTCGGTTCAGCTCGACAAATGGAACCTGAATGATCTGGCGGCCGACGTCCTCTATCTTGGGAAGAATTCACTGGACTTTGAAGTTCCGGGAACGCTGCGTTTATTGCAGGATTTCGATATCTGGAGTGTGTATCGAAGCAAGCAGATCATTCCGCTTTGCACGATTGAAGAAGCCGCTTCTTTACCCGACGACCAGGTTGTTTTCATAGCGATAGATCTGGATCAGAACTATGATCTTAAGACTCTCCGACGCTCTGATGCAGTACTCGTTATACAAACGCAACAACAGCAAAAAACACAGTTAATCCGCAAGTTTCAATATGAATTGGCGGAAAACAACATTGATTTACCCGTGATTTTGCGTTTCAACTACAATCTTCAAGACGTTGAAACGGTTCAGCTTTATGCAGGAAGCGACGCCGGCATTCATTTCATCGATGGGTTTGGCGACGGCATCTGGATTACGGCTCCTGTTCCCAACGCAACGATCAATTCACTGGCTTTTGGAATTCTCCAGGCAACACGCACGCGTATTTCAAGAACAGAATATATTTCGTGCCCATCTTGTGGCCGGACGCTTTTCGATCTCCAGGAAACGACCGCCAAGATTCGGGCCAAGACGGCACACCTCAAAGGCATCAAGATCGGCATCATGGGTTGTATTGTGAACGGTCCGGGTGAAATGGCCGACGCTGATTATGGATATGTCGGAACCGGCCCCGGAAAAATTCATTTGTACAAGGAAAAGGAAATCGTTCGGAAGAATGTTTCGGAAGACGAAGCCGTTGACGCGCTCATCGAGCTGATCAAAGAATACGGTGACTGGGTCGAGCCTCAAGCCGGAAATTAAGCTCAACTTCTTTTTAGCCCATTTTTGTTTAAAATTTCACCCTCGTGGTTATGCGATCTCTGCATGACCAATGTGATTCCCTTCCTAACGGACCAAAACACGCTTAAAAGGGCTAAAAACAGCTTTTCGACCTTTAAAAAAGGCTTTACAGCATTAAATTGGCCCTGAAACTTAAGAAATCACGATTTGTCAACGGTTTTCATCCCCGCAACAAAAAATCCACTTTGATGGAATCGAAGAAATCAATAGAATTGCGAAACCTGAAAGTGTTTCACGTGAAACCGAATTATCTTCCGAGGTGAATCAGCAGAATGGAAATATCGCTTGGTGAAACGCCACTCAATCGTGAAGCTTGACCGATTGTTACCGGTCGGATCTTCGTCAGCTTCTCACGAGCTTCAATACTCAAACTTGAAATCTGCCAATAGTCCACATTCTCCGGAATAGCGAGTTCTTCCAGACGCGCCAGTTTCAAAGCTACTTCTTCCTCACGAGCGATGTAGCCCTCGTACTTCAACAAGATCTCGGCCTGCTCGACAGCTTCCGCATGTTCTTCTGTTAATTGCTCAGCCAGTTGCTTCACCGACTCACTCATGGCCAATACATGGTCCATCGTAATATGTGGTCGCGCAATAACGGATGACAGTTTCACCTGCTGCGTTAATGGTGAACTACCCAATTCGTTCAAAACAGGATTGGCTAACTCAGGAGTCACACCTTCCTTACGAAGCGCGTGGATCAAATCATTTGCCGCCCGAACTTTTGTGTTCACGCGTTCAAGAGCTATGGAATCCTGCAAACCGAGCTCGTAAGCCATCGGCGTCAGGCGGATGTCGGCATTATCCTGTCGAAGCAGAATCCGGTATTCGGCACGGCTGGTAAACATACGGTACGGTTCCTCCGTTCCTTTAGTAATCAGGTCATCGATCAACACACCGATATACGCATCGCTGCGACGAAGAATGAATGGTTCCTTTCCGTTTACTTTCAGGTGAGCATTGATGCCCGCCATCAATCCCTGGCAAGCTGCTTCCTCGTAACCGGTCGTTCCATTGATTTGGCCAGCGAAATACAATCCTTCAACAAGCTTCGTCTCTAACGTGTGCTTTAGTTGAGTGGGAGGGAAGTAGTCGTATTCGATCGCGTAACCCGGACGGAACATCTTCGCTTCTTCAAAACCGGGAATCGTACGTAGAGCTTTTAGCTGAATTTCTTCCGGAAGTGACGTTGAAAAACCGTTTACATAGATTTCGATCGTGTTCCAGCCTTCCGGCTCAACAAAGATCTGGTGACGCTCGCGATCGGCGAAACGATTGATCTTGTCTTCGATGCTCGGACAGTAACGCGGGCCTGTACTTTTGATCGCACCATTAAACATTGGTGAGCGATCGAAGCCTTCGCGCAGGAATTCGTGGGTTAGACTATTTGTATAAGTGATATGACACGGACGTTGTTCAGCCAACGGTTTCGTATCACCAAAAGAGAACTTTGAAGGATTTTCATCACCGTCCTGAATCTCCATTTTAGAATAATCCAGGGAACGTCCGTCAATGCGTGGGGGAGTACCGGTTTTCATTCGTCCGGCTTCAAAGCCGTGACCAACCAAATCCTCCGTAATACCGAAAGCAGCTTTTTCACCCACGCGGCCACCGCCGAATTGTTTTTCACCCAAATGGATCAAACCATTTAAAAAGGTTCCATTTGTCAGCACCACCGATTTACCATAAATAGGCAAACCAATTCCGGTCTTCACACCAAGAACACGATTGTTTTCAATGATCAAACCGTTGCACATATCCTGCCAGAAGTCCACATTCGGATTTCGCTCAAGAAGCAAACGCCATTCTTCGGCAAAACGCATTCGGTCGTTTTGGGTGCGGGGAGACCACATGGCCGGACCTTTCGATCGATTCAGCATCCGGAACTGGATCGCACTCAAATCAGAAACGATTCCACTCCCACCTCCCAGCGCATCGATCTCACGAACGATCTGACCTTTTGCCACACCACCCATCGCCGGGTTACAGCTCATCTGAGCAATGGTATTCATATTCATGGTCACCAGCAGAACACTACTACCCATTTTCGCAGCCGCATTCGCGGCTTCACAACCAGCATGGCCGGCCCCAACCACAATCACATCGTATTCCTTCAGCATCCCACGTAATGTTTCACGTGGAACAAAGTTACGGCGAAGTAAACTACGATTTCAAATGTTTCACGTGAAACGTTCGGCGATCAAGCATTTCATCCTCTTTTGAACGCATGAGTTTTTCATCCGATTCGGACTTATCCTTGTAGCCACAAAGGTGGAGGAGACCATGTACACAAACGCGGCACAGCTCATCCTGGAAAGATGTGTTCAATTCAGCAGCGTTGTCACGAACGCGGTCAACACTGATAAACAAATCACCACTTACGACCTTGTCCATCGAATAATCAAACGTGATGATGTCCGTGTAATAGTCATGGTCGAGATGCTGTCGGTTCATTTCCAACAGGTATTCGTCCGAGCAAAAGATCATGTTAATATCTCCAAGTTCGCGCGACTCAAGAGCAGCCACATCCGAAAACCAGGCAAACAAAAATTCCGGAGTGATCTCCGGAATTGCAGGGATATCTTCAAAGTGAATCTCGACCATTACTTATTAAAACAAACAGTCACACAATTGCCTTCGGGATTGAATTCAACATCATCCGCAAGATGACGCATCAGGTAAATTCCACGCCCGTTTTCCTTTTCGATGTTTTCGGGAGCGGTAGGGTCGGGGAGGTTCTGGTAATCAAAACCGGTTCCGGCATCGCGAATGCTAAAGCAAAACGCAGCCGGCTCATCATAGACTTCCACATTGACTTCAGCAGAGCTGTTCTGCTTATTTCCATGAATAATCGCATTGTTGACGGCCTCCGTAACAGCGATCAGCACATTTCCATAAACATCTTCGTGTACACCAACCGATTGGCAAACCTTATCGATCAGCGATTCAACTACAGGCAAGTTTTCCAACTCTGAATAAATGGTTAACGAATCAATCAGTGTGTAACCTTCCTTCATTTCTATGAACACCATTAATAAATACCTACTGTGTCCGGTTGAAGTATTCGCTCGCTTTGTCCTTGTAGTATTTCGACAACATCGGATCTATAGCGCGGAGAATCTCGATCTGACCCAGCTTTTGTCGGTTGTACTCATCAAATCGAATAAGGTTACCATAATTCTTATCTTTTCCGCTTTCAGCCTCTCTTTTTTCCTCAAAACCTCTTTCTCTCAAGGCCTTTTCGCTTTCCAGCAAACGTGTTAAAATATCTTGCTGACGACGAATCATCTCCGGGCTGAAGTTCTTATTGATCAAATCCCTTTCCTGTTGCTCGAGCTCTTTAATAAGCGGATTCAGTGCATTTCCTTTGCCCTGACCTTCTTTGTTCATCTCGTTGCGGAGCTGTTCCAGACGCTGACGAATGGCTGTTTGCTGGGCAGCCATTTTAGCGATTTCCTTGTTACCGAGACCTTGCATTCCCTGGCCGCCTTGTCCGCCCGGCGCACCCTGACCCGGTTTATCACCCGGTTCTTTTCCTCCGGGATTCTGACCTTTTTTCATCTGCTCCAGCTGTTGCTTGATCATCTGCTTCATATCCTGTGGAGACATTTCACCGCTACCCTTTCCAGGTTTCGGTTGCCCGCTACCGCCAGGATTGCTGCAGGATCCGCTTCCCTGCTGCTGCTGAGCCTGCTGTTGCATACTCTGGAGGCTCTCGTTCAGCAACAAGGCAAGGTTATTATAGCTCGTCATGACAAGCTGCTGATGCTGGCCCAATCCGCGACGTTCGTGCTCATCGATCTCGTCGACAATCATACCGAAGTTCGTATTGATCTCTTGCAACTCCTTGTCGATAAACGTCGCGATCTTTGGCTGACGTTTTGCCAAAGCCATCAGGCTGTCTTCAACCACTTTCGTATCGTCGATAATGCTTCGCTGTTTGCGACCCAAGCGACGGTAAGCCGGATCCGTGTCTTTGACTTTCGTAAAGGCCTGCAGATTATCTTCCTGGCTAAAGCTTAACGACATCAGGTTTTCGAGAAGCAGACGCAGCAAGCCCATGTCTTCAGCGTTTTGCTTCTGATTCGATTCCTGCTGCTGGCTGTTCAGCTGCTCCGAAAGCTGCTTCATTTCATCGGCTGCCTGCTGTTGTTTTTCGCCGGCCTTGCTTTTCTTTCCTTTCTCCAATTGCTCGGAAGATTCTCCTAATTTCTGATCGATGGATTCCTGTTGCTCCTTGAATTCATCCAGCTGCATAGGGCGCTCGAGGTCTTCATTCAGCTCCTTCAATTCTTTCAGGTCTTCTTTGATCTCGTCGAATTTCTTGTCAATTTCCTTCTGCTGCTCTTTCGCTTTTTCGTCGGAAACCTGGTTCTTTTCAATGTCCTTTTTCAGCTCTTCCTGCTCTTTAGCGAGTTCCTGAAGCTCTTTTTCGATGTCGTCTATCTTCTCGTTTACCTGTAATCTTTTAAGTGATTCCAGCGTTCGATCGAGCTGTTGTTTCATTTCTTCAGTCGACTGATCGAGTTTTTCGGATTCCTGTTTCAGCTGATTTTGCTCGTTCTTACGAAGCAATTCTTCCATTTCCTCCAGCAGCTTTTTGAGCTCATCATCCATGACTTCTTTCATCAGCTCTTCGATCAATTCCTGCTGCTTCAGGAGCTCTTCATCCATCTCAGAAAGCTGGTTTTTCTCGTCCGTGCTTTCTTCGAGCTTTTCCTGGATTGCTTCCATTTCCTGCTGCAATTGAAGTTGTTCCTGCTGCAGCTGCTGGATCTGCTCGAGGGTTTTGAAATCCGCTTTCGACTGGCTGTTCATCGACTTTTGCAAACGGTCAACATCACGTTGGAATTTTTCGGCTTTGCGCATCATGTCCTGCAAAGCATTCTGAACGTCCTTCTGAACTTCGTCGCGTTTTTCGTTCAAATCTTCCAGCGTAGGCAATTCATAAACGAAAGCCTGCGAACGCGTGACTTTGCTGCCATTGACTCCATCGTTATCAGAAACCGTGAAATAGTAGGAGATCTTGTCTTCGACATCCAATTGCTCACGACTGAAATCGACAGTAAAAACGAACTTGTCGGACGTACCGGAAACGGGTTGAACACTCAAGCTCTGACGACGTTCTTTCCCTTCCTTGCTTGTAATTACGTAATGGAACTTCAGGCTCGTGAGTCCGTAATCATCGGAAACCATTCCTTCAAACGAGCGGACTGAAGCGCGAACACTGTCCACAGCTTCATTCACGAAAATGGTTGGATAAGCATCCTTGATCACTTTCAACTGCACAGATGCCGTATCGGTTTTCGACGTAACAGCATTTTTCATCACGAAACGCAGTGGTCCGGAAGTGCGGTATTTTCCTGCAAACTCTGCCTGGTCGGAAGCGAAGAAGCGAGTCGAATCCTGCCAGAGAACAGCGATGCTTTTCACATTTCGTGCGGCGATTGTCCAATTGACAACCGTTCCTTCCGGCAAATCAAGATCGGCGATATTCGATACCAATTCGTCTTTTCTTCCAAGGTATTTCGGATAATGCAATTCTGCCACCAGCTTGCCCAAAGACGACTTTCCAATCACATTGATGTGGAAATTATCTGACTGAACATCTTCCGCTTCGAAATGGAAATCGGTTGAAGTTTTCATGTTTTCGAAGGTGAAAGCCACACGATTTTTACGCGTTTTCTTCATCAGGAAACGACCGCGATCCGAAACGATATATGTGTTCTCGGGAATATACTTGCCCGAAATCTCCGCTTCAATTGTCACCGATTCTCCTTCATCAATAGCTCCGGTTTGCGAGATCACGCGAAAGGAAAAAGGTGCCGGTTGTGCCTGCTGGTAGTTCACAACGCTGGAAGAACCGTCGACCAGCCAGGACGGAACGAACACACCGACGGCGAGAAAAGCGAGTGCAACCGGAATGACATATTTCAGATAACGCTTCGATTCCTGGTAGCGAACGGCATCTACAAAAGCAACGGCCGAAAGCTCGTTCGAACGCTGCGCCACACTGGCACGAAGCAATTCATAGCTGCGATCGTTCGGGTTGTTTACTTCATTTAACTGAAGCGTGTTCAGCAAGCGATCGGAAACATTCGGGAAGAACGAGCCGATAATGCCGGCTGCCTGTTTACGGTCGATGCGCTTCCCGAAAGAATAGAGATTCAATAAAGGCTTGATGAAATAGCGGCCCAGGATGAATACGTTCCCCAGAAGGAAAACGATCAGCAATACCAGACGCACGCTCGAAGAAAAACGACCAAAGTATTCCAGGCCGCTAACCAACAACCAGGAGGCGAGGAGAAAACCGGTAAACACCAGCACTCCTTTAAGCATTTCATTCTTGTAATACTTACGAATGAAAGCATCAATCTGCTCAATCAGACGATCGAAAGCTGACATAGGCGTTACTCTTTAAAACCAACAACTTACTAAGTTACGACAGATCATTGAAATGATTCGCATCAAAACCGCCGATCCGTACACTTTTCCCTTTAAAACGCTCAATTATATCGTTATTTTTGCCATTCGAAAAACCGAAAGAAAAATGAGCTCAAACAAAATCCGCGTACGTTTTGCACCATCACCGACAGGTCCTTTGCACATGGGTGGTGTGCGCACGGCGTTGTACAATTACCTGTTCGCTAAAAAGAACAACGGAACTTTCATTATTCGTATCGAAGATACCGACCAGACACGTTTCGTTCCCGGTGCGCAGGAGTACATTATGGATGCACTGAACTGGTGCGGCATCATTCCGGATGAAGGTCCGGGAATCGGTGGAAATTACGGTCCGTATATCCAGAGCGAGCGCAAGGAAATATATCGTCCGTATGCGGAAGAGCTCGTGAAAAACGATAAAGCGTATTACGCATTCGACACACCGGAAGAGCTGGATGCCGTTCGCGAGCAGGCCAAACAAATGGGCATGCCGAACTGGCAGTACAATAGCGTTACGCGTTCATCCCTAAAAAACTCATTGACACTTTCGGCCGATGAAGTACAGCGTCGACTGGATGCCGGCGATCCGTATGTGATCCGTATGAAAATGCCGCGTAACCACGATGTGCGTTTCGAAGATCAGATTCGCGGGTGGGTGGTTGTGAACACGAACAATCTCGACGATAAGGTTTTGTTCAAAAGCGACGGTATGCCGACTTATCACCTGGCGAATATCGTCGACGATCATACCATGGAAATCACGCATGTAATCCGTGGGGAAGAGTGGTTGCCATCGGCTCCGTTGCACGTATTATTATATGACGCTTTCGGATGGGAAGCTCCAAAGTTTGCGCATTTGCCATTGCTGCTTCGTCCGGATGGAAACGGAAAGCTTTCCAAACGCGACGGCGATCGCCTTGGCTTCCCGGTTTTCCCAACCAACTGGACAACTGCTGAAGGTGAGCTTTATTCCGGCTACCGCGAGAACGGCTACTTCCACGGTGCGTTTATCAACATGCTCGCTTTCCTTGGATGGAATCCTGGAACGCCACAGGAGATTTTCTCCATGGCCGAGCTCATCGAAGCGTTCTCTTTGGAGCGTGTAGGAAAAGCAGGGGCTAAGTTCGATCCGGACAAAACAAAGTGGTTCCAGCAGCAATATCTGAAAGCTACACCGGATGCCGAATTGGCTCAAATTCTTAAAAAAGAGTTTAATCTTGCGGAAAATAATGAAAAACTCGTTGCTTTCTGTCATTTGATGAAAGAGCGCGCGACGTTTGTCAAAGACATGATGACAGAAGGCGCTTACCTGTTCAACGAGCCGACATCTTATGATGAACAAACCGTTTCCAAGAAATGGAAAGCCGATTCTTCTGCACTGATGACTGAATGGAAAGCGCGTCTGGAAGCTGTTTCGGATTTCAAACCGGAAGCGATCGAAGCAGCCTTCAAATCGTTCCTGGAAGAAAAGCAACTGGGAATCGGAGCGGTATTGCCATTGTTCCGTTTGCTGCTCACAGGAGCCGGAACCGGACCAAGCATGTTCGAGATCTCGGCGTTTTTAGGCAAAGAAGAATCGCTTAAGCGCATGGACGCGGGATTAGCAAAATTGCAATAAGGTGAAGCACATTATCGAAGTCAACGGAATCAAGCTCTATGCTTTTCACGGCTGCCTGGAAGAAGAAGCCCGGATAGGAGGGAACTATACCGTTGACGTAGCGTTGAAAACCGATTTCTCCCAAGCCGCACAAACGGATGAGCTTTCACAAACGATCAGTTATGTCGACATCAATCGGATCGTAGCAGAAGAAATGGCCATTCGTTCAAAGTTGATCGAGCATGTAGGTCAGCGAATCGTGCAACGCATTCTGAAAGAAACACAACGCCTGGAAGCTGTTCGCGTTAAAGTGGTGAAGATCTGTCCGCCGATTAACGGTGATGTTGAAAACACCGCTATAATCATCGAAGAAGGAAATTGGTAATTCCAATTCAAAATGCGTAATTCAGAACGCATAATTGGAATTGGAAACTAATTATTGTTATTTTTGTCGCCCGCTCGAATAGTTTATTTCGATAGACAATTCACAGAACTGGTCTCGTGTCCGCCAAAGGCGGATAAGGCAGATCAGCAAAACAAATAGGACTCGTGGCCGCCTTCGGCGGATAGGCAAGTCTGCAAAAACACGGTCTCGTGGCCGAGCGGCTAGGCAGAGGTCTGCAAAACCTCGTACAGCGGTTCGAATCCGCTCGAGACCTCAAAACGGAATTCAGAAATGAGTTCCGTTTTTTATTTATAGTAATTCAGGAAAGAAAACGAACGGGCTCGTGTCCGCCAAAGGTGGATAAGGCAGAGGTCTGCAATCCGCCACAGCGGACGAATCAAACTCGAGACCTC
>DJFN01000113.1 GCA_002432085.1 Flavobacteriales bacterium UBA5871 | reverse complement strand
ATTCAGGAGGCGTTGAGAACGCCATCGCAATCCAGAACGGCGTTCCGCAAGGATTGTCGTCGGCGATCATGACCAACAACATCAAGGAAGCAGAAGCATTCCTCGCTGCAACCGGTTCCGACTGCGGTATCGCAAACGTGAACATCGGGACTTCCGGCGCTGAGATCGGTGGTGCATTCGGTGGTGAGAAAGAAACAGGTGGTGGCCGCGAATCCGGTTCGGATGCCTGGAAAGTATACATGCGTCGTCAGACCAACACGATCAACTACTCCGATTCGCTTCCATTGGCACAGGGCATTAAATTCGATCTCTGATCCAGACGATAATAATGGATATAAAAAATCCCTTCCGGAATGGAAGGGATTTTTTTGTTTTCGAACCCTTGTAAACAACTCCGGCTCCCCTTTCGAGGGGGAGCCGGAACCGTCATTCAATAAATAGTGGGTAAATGTGTTGACAGGCATATAGTGTGAACAGTGGTAATGCTAAACTAAAACTGTATCTGACTCACAAAAAAACCCTGCCGGCAACCTGTCAATGCCCGGCGGGTCGGGTACGGTCAATTCATTTTCACTTCATTCCAGAGCAGTTGAAAGAACTGCTCCAACCGGTCTTTGTTCATGTGCAGAAAATCAGTCACTGCCGCCGGTGAATTTCCCACTTTCATAACGCAATAGAGCAGTTGCTCACGGTTACAATCCAAGGTATTGCACCAACGACGGATCTCTTCCTGGTCGTGTATGTCAATTCGAGGTGTACTCATCGGGTGTGTTAAAGTCGCTAACATAGCTGCGTTTTTAATCGTACATCTACACTGCCAAAAGTACGGGAGGAAGAATTCCCAAACAACCGTATAAATACGGATTTTCGCATTGCGGTAAACCGCAATTTTTTTGCGGAAAACCACAATTCTACGGATCAGATAATTATTAAAATGCTGTTTATCAAAAGATTAACTATTTCGGGTAAAACCTGAAACGCACGGACCGTTGCAAAAGCATAAAATTGCTTCTAATATTGGCCCAAATAATTAAATGAGACGCTATGACTTATAACTTTAACGGAACCGAAGGAGGGCCTGTGACCCTGGAACGTGGGAAACAATCAATTACCGATTACCAGCTGAAGAATCCTGGAAGCATTAAAGCCCGTTTTTTCGGGAAGGATGCTCTCCAGAATTTGCTGAATGTGGAAGGCGCCGTGGGTATCCGCATGTACTTCGGGATCGATCCGTTGACACAAGAAAATGAGCTTATTCTGATCGCCGCCGATGCAGAAGGAAACGATATTGAGGGACTTATCCTCGACATGTCCAAGCCTTGCCCGAACTACTGCCCAAGCAACAGCCCGTTTAATGCGGTATACACACATCGTACTTAGTGGACTTTTTAAGCGATATATCTATGTATTCCATCCTGCTTCCAAGCGGGATGGTTTTTTTATTGTGGCAAAGGCTTTCACTGCCATTCCGGGTGATCGGTGCTATGGCGATCTTTACGCTTTGCATGGAAAGTGCCGGCTATCTTTTCATGATCAACGGCGTGAACAACATGCCTTTGTTCCACCTGTTCACCTATGGTGAGGCCACGCTTTTCGCCCTTTATTTTTACAACATTTACCGAAAACGCCAGCTCAAATGGATTTTCCTTGGGATGCTGGCCGCCTTTTTGCTGTTTTCAGGAATCACGGTGATCGTTTTTGAACACTTTTACAGCTATAATTCCCTGCAACGAAGCGTGGAATCGATCTGGGCCATTCTGCTTTGTCTGGTCTTCTATACCGATCTCTTCAATCAGTCGAAAGTTGCCAACCTGCTTCACTATCCGCATTACTGGATGACATCCGGTTTCCTGCTGTATTTTGCCGGAACACTCTTCCTCAATATCGTGGGCAATATTGTCCTGACATCCTATAAATTAGACTTCGATGCCTTTCATATTCATGCCGTTCTGAATACTTTTCTGAATATTATTTATACCATTGTACTATGGATGGGCAGCAGGGAGTTGACCTCGGAACAATCGTGATTTTCGGAACCATGGGGATGATCATTCTCGCCATGGGTGTTATCGTGTTCTTTTTTATCTACCAGCAACGCATGGTAGCCAAGCAGAACGAGCTAGCCATCCAGGAACTGGAACACCAGAAATCCCTCATTCATGCGGTGATCCAGACACGGGAGATCGAGCAGCGGCGCATCGCACTGGAGCTTCACGACGACGTTGGCTCAACATTGACTGCGATCAAGTTCTCCGTTCCGCAGCTCACCATTTCCGCGGAAGAAAAAGAACAGCTGAGCACAAACCTCAACAACGCCATTCAGAAAGTACGCCGGATTTCGAACGATCTCCTTCCGTCTATTCTCGAAGAGCTGGGCTTACAAACAGCCGTTCGAAATCTTATCAAGAACCTGAACGAAAATACGTCCATCGAGTTTTCAGCCGAGTTCGGAGGTGAAGAACGCCGTCAGCCGAAAGAAGTCGAGCTGGCCTATTACCGCGTGCTGCAGGAATTGCTGAACAACATTCTGAAATATGCCGAAGCTACGAAGGTGGAAATCGTGTTGGCGTCCGAACCGCTATCATTGCATATGGTCGTGTCGGACAACGGAAAAGGATTCGTACCTTCGGACCATACGGAGCGTGAAAGGCCGTCACTTGGTCTGCGGAATATGGAAAGCCGCATTCAGCAGATCCACGGCAATATGCGTTACGAGAAATTGCCAGCCGCCGGAACTAAAGTAACTGTAGTTTGGAAAAAATGACACAGGAAATTACAATCGCTATCGCTGATGACCAGTCTATCTTCAGACAGGGACTGGTGAACCTGGTAAACGGCTTCGAGAATATCCGGGTGCTGTTTTCCAGTGAAAACGGGAAAGAACTCCTGGAACAACTGCCGGCCAATACGCCGGACCTCGTACTGCTCGACTTCCGCATGCCAGAGCTCAACGGACTGGAAACCACCCGACTTGTCCGGGAACAATATCCGAACATCCGCGTACTCATTCTTTCGATGTACGACGACCACGAATTCGTGGAATCGGCCATTGCCAGCGGCGCCAACGGCTATCTTTCCAAGGATGACGAGCCGGAAGAAATTGCCAAAGCCATCTACAGCACCATGGAAATCGGTTATTACATGAATGACCGCACGTCCAAAATGCTCATCACCAAAATGATGAAAGAAGGCGCCATGAAGCCGGTTTTCCCTTCCGACAACGTGGAATTCACCGAAATGGAGATGCAGATCATTCAGCTGATCAGCCAGGAATACACCACGCTGGAAATCGCTGCCAAGCTTCACCGAAGCAAACGCACGATCGAAGGCATCCGTACGTTTATCATGCAAAAGATCGGCTGCCGGAATGCGGTTGGTGTAGTGCTTTATGCCTTGAAGCACGATCTGATCACGAACCCGCTTACCTACGAGGAATAATCCTACCAGTTTTGAATTGAGCTGCGATTGCCTGTTGAGGTGAAGATTACACGATTTTCACCAAAGGAGCAAAGCTTTTCTGGATGTACTTGCCCCAAAGGGGAGCAAAGGGATACGCGGTACTTTTAAATTTGAAACTGTTGAAACGAATTGCATCCCGAAAGCTTTCGGGATGGAGTGAAATGGCCATGTATACTAATGCAAACCTCATTCTCTATTGCTGCGGGGTGGCGGAGTCATAACCCAATTCCTTTACTCTCTTCACAAACAGCTAGTCCATTTGACCTTTGCTCCTTTGTGGTGAAGCATTCTACTTCCTTATCCTCGCAATCAACCCATAGAAAAGCGACTTCCCGCTTGTGGTTTTTAGCCAAAGCTCCTGTGTTTCCGATTTTCGGGATAATTCAAGCTCCTGAAGCAGACTTCGGAGATCTTTCAGCTCGATTTTCGGGGAATACGTATTCAGAATCAACGTGCCATCACGCTGAAGAATCTGCATGCCTTCGGCGATCAGGTCGGGTAAAAGGTTTTCGAGCTTCCACTTCTCGCCTTTCGTTCCGAGTCCCCAGGCGGGCGGATCCATTTGCACGAGGTCGTAACGATTTCCACGCTTGATCTCCCGCTGGACAAATTTCCTTGCGTCTTCGACCACCCAGCGGATATCGGCTAAACCGGAAGCTTCCATATTGACGCGCGCCTTATCGATCATTGCCCGAACGGAGTCTACATGCGTTACTTCCGCTCCTGTTTGTCTTCCGGCTAACGATGCCGCACCGGTATAGGCAAAAAGATTCAGGAATCGTTTTTCGGGTCCCAGCTGCTCGCGAATGAAGCGCCAGTTGATTTCCTGTTCGGGAAACAGACCGATGTGTTTATTGCCACTTGTTTCAAGCTGTACGATCATTCCGGCTGAAGTGGCAAACAACCAACTTGCGGTGGCATCGGGACGCAGCGCTTTCCAGCGGCCATTCAGACTCGCCGGACTATCGGGAATGAACTCCCAGTGCGCACGCTTTCGCCACTCGGAAAGCGGTTGTGCGGGTGTAAAATAAGCTTGTAATTCCGGACGAATGGTGATGATCTCTCCCCAGCGCTCGAGCTTAGCGCTACTTCCTGCATCGATCAGCTCGTACTGTTCGGGAAAGACACCGTAGCTTTTGCTCATTCGGAAAGGGCCTTGTTACTTCATACGAGGCGTTTTCTTGCGCCCGCCCATCATCTGCGCCATACGCATCTGGTTTTTCGACGGTGCGGCCTGCAATTGCGCCTGCATCATTTTGATCTGGTCTTTCATCATACCGTTGTTGTCGAATTTCTTCGCTTCAGCCAGCAAGGTAGCTGCTTCTTTCTGACGACCGGTCTGTGCACAGATTCCTGCCAGGTGCAAACGCGCCATCGCTTTGTCGTGTCCGCGACGCAGACCGAGTGCAATCGCTTTGCGCAACAACATTTCGGTTTTGGTAAATCCGAGATCTTGTGTGTTGAACAAAGCCTGCAGGTAAATCACGTAAGCCTGCTGACGTTTCGGCAACAGCTGCGGATGGGTAATCCTGTTAATGGAACGCTTGGCTTTTTCCTGGTTTCCCGTACGCATGTGGTTGAGGGAAAATGCCAGGTTTTCATTGTAAACGAACGTGGCGCCTGCAACACCTGTCAGAAGCGTCAGGAAAATTCCCCAGCCCCAGTAACCGGTGTAGAAAGAATATACGGTCAGAAACAACAAACCTGCTGCCAGAACACAGCGGATAATAAATGCTCTCATAGTTAATCAATTGTTGCAATACATTTNNTCCTTGAAGTACTCGGCATAAATGCGATTGTACGTGTGGAAATCGCGCTTCATGTTCACCAGGAAAACCGTCACATCGATCAGTTGGTCCCAGCTTGAGCCGGATTCTTCGAGGATGATGCGCACGTTTTCGAAGACGTTACGACACTGTGCTTCGAAGTCGAATTCGATGAAATTCCCGTTGTGATCAAGCTTCAGGCCAGGAACGGAAGAATCCGTTGCGTCGGAACCCGCCACGCGCGGACCAACTCCGGAAAGGAACAACAGATTGCCGGCACGACGGGCATGCGGATACAAACCAACCGGTTTGGGTGCTTTTTCAGTCGAAATACGATCTTCAGCCATAGCGAAAATTTGTGCAAATATACGAGGATTTCCCGGCGATTGCTTCTTTTGGACGGAAGAACGATCCGGAAACTTCTGCCTGTCACCGAAATTCTAAAATTTTGGAATTCTGTCCGCCGCGGCGGACAGATATTTAGACGCTCCTGTTTTCAGCCATAGATTTTATCTATAGCTCGCCATCAAAATTCTCGATTTCTATAATTCGCAATATTACGAATGAAGTACTGAAATCAAGCCTTCAGACTTTCGCCTTCCGGATAATCTCATCCACCACTCCGGGATCGAGCAGCGTAGATGTATCACCCAGGCTCGACACATCGCCTTCGGCTATTTTCCGCAGAATGCGACGCATGATCTTGCCCGAACGTGTTTTCGGCAATCCGCTAACGAACAGGATCTTTTCCGGCTGAGCGATTTTTCCGATAACCGAGCTCACGGTAGCAGCCACACTGGCCGCAGCAATCGCCTCATCATCCGGGAGCTGTTCCCCAACTACAAAAGCATAGATCGCCTGCCCTTTCACATCGTGCGGATAGCCCACCACTGCCGATTCGATCACCAGATCGCTGGTATTGATGGCGTTTTCGATCTCGGCCGTTCCGAAACGATGGCCCGAAACGTTGATCACGTCGTCGATGCGACCGATGATGCGGTACATGCCGTTTTCANNCCGTTGTATTGCGAGAAATACGTTTGCCGGCAGCGCTCGTGGTCGCCGTAAGTCGTACGCAAAATCGACGGCCAGGGCGTTTTCATGCACAAATAACCTTCCACATTCGCTTCGCCAATCTCATTGCCCTGCTGATCGAGCAGCACCGGCTGAATGCCCGGTAGCGGATAACCTGCAAAAGTCGGTTTCATCGGCGAAAGATCACCCAGACCCGAGATCATGATGCCGCCGGTTTCGGT
>DJFN01000212.1:9058-9205 GCA_002432085.1 Flavobacteriales bacterium UBA5871 | reverse complement strand
CGCGGAACACCGGTTTCCAAAATGCGTGCTGAAGCCGAAGCGAACGACTGGCCGATGAAAGTGGAGTGGGGACTCATCGGTTCCTGCACCAATTCGTCCTATGAAGATATGTCACGCGCCGCTTCCATCGTGGAACAGGCCGTAGCA
>DJFN01000212.1:0-8918 GCA_002432085.1 Flavobacteriales bacterium UBA5871 | reverse complement strand
CACCATCGTTCACTCCTTCAACCGGAACTTCTCCAAGCGTGCCGACGGAAATCCGAATACCCACGCTTTCGTAACATCGCCTGAAATGGTGGCGGCGCTGGCAATTGCCGGAGATCTCGGTTTCAACCCGATTACCGATACGCTGACCAACGACAAAGGCGAGCAGGTGAAGCTTCTGCCGCCAAAAGGCGACGAATTGCCAACCAAAGGCTTCGATGTGGAAGACCCGGGCTACCAGGCGCCGGCTGAAGACGGAAGCAACGTTGTGGTGGAAGTAAAACCGGAGTCGTCTCGTCTCCAGTTGCTGGAAAACTTCCCGGCGTGGGACGGACAGAATATCCTCGGTGCGAAGCTGCTGATCAAAGCACGCGGAAAATGTACCACCGACCACATTTCGATGGCAGGTCCGTGGCTGCGTTACCGCGGTCACCTCGACAACATTTCCAACAACATGCTCATCGGTGCGGAAAACGCGTTCAATGGCAAAACAAACGAGGTCGTTAACCAGCTCACAGGAACAACAGGCGAAGTGCCGGCCGTACAGCGTGCCTATAAGAACGCCGGTATTCCGACGATCGTTGTCGGCGACCACAACTACGGTGAGGGCTCATCCCGCGAGCACGCTGCGATGGAACCTCGTCACCTGGGCGTTCGCGCCGTGATCGTGAAATCCTTCGCACGTATCCATGAAACGAACCTGAAAAAACAGGGAATGCTCGGTCTGACCTTCGCAGACGAAGCCGATTACGAAAAGGTTCGCGAAGACGATACGTTCAACTTCATCGACCTTGAATCGTTTGCTCCGGGCAAGCCGCTGACGTTGGAGATCGTTCATGCCGACGGAAGCAAAGAACACATCCTGCTGAACCATACATATAACGCTCAGCAGATCGAGTGGTTCAGAGCCGGTTCAGCATTGAATCTGATTAAACAGCAACAGGAATAACAACAGCTGATGAAATAAAAAAAGCGACCGCAGAAAAGTGGTCGCTTTTTTTATTGGATGCGTTCTGTGCTTATTCCGACTTCCGCTTGAAAAAGAAATAACCCGGAATAGATTCGCCGCTGAGCATTTTCGGCATGATCTCGACAAGCTCATAACCGCTTTTCATGAACGTATTGCTGAGTGTCATAACCAGTGTTTCCCGGTCGCCGCTTACTTCTTCCTGCATCCCGTTTCCATAGAAAATCTTGATTTTGGATGAGTTCACCTCGAAATAGAGAATCTTGCAGTTGGCATTGGTGTAATAATCTTCCGTTTGAGCAACGGCCGTATTTCCGATCAGCGTCAGAGCTGTGATCGCTAAAAACCTTGTTAGTTTGTTCATAAAGAGAAGGATGTTAAGTGAAAAATGTTGACTCGAGTCAGGCTAAGATACCCAAAGTTTTGAATCGGGAAAAAATAGATTGCAGCGATACATTTAGTTAATAGCATAAGCAAATAGCGCTGAAAAGCAGTTGTCACGCAGCTTTAAAATAGAAGTTCTCGAATAAAACAAAAACAGTAACTGGCTCAAAACAAGATTGTTGACTTTTTGATTGGTTTTTGGCATTCTTTTTGTTGTTCCGCGAACCAATGTTTAACAAATTTTTACAGGCCAATAGGAATGATTGATAGACCAGACTTTATTTTTTATCGACAAAAAGAACCGTCCTTGTAAATTACTTCTATATTCGCCATTAATTAATTTAAACCCCCATTTAAAATGAAAAGAATGAAAGTTCTTGTGATCGCACTGCTCGCGCTCACTGCCACTAACAACGCTACAGCTCAGGTTGTAGAAGAAGGAAATGTCCTGGTTGACACTTACTACGGTTTCCCGAACTTGTATACTGCTGCTTTTAAATCTGCATATGCAAACTCTGGTATCGAGCAAAACGTTGAGATCAAAGGCTTGGGTCCTGTAGGTCTTCGTGTAGAATACCTTTTGACAGACAAAGTTGGTCTGGGTGTTGACCTCGGATTCAACAATACACAGCTGACTTTCGACGAAGCTACTACAGATGCTGAAGGTGATCCTGTAACTTACCAGTACGATTACAAAACACAGAAGTTTGGTGTATTGGTAACGTTTAACTACCACTTCATTGAAAACGATAACCTCGATTTCTATGGTGTGATCGGAGCTGGTTACGGTAACCGTTCATTCAAGTTTGCTTCTACAGATCCAAACTACCAGGATGAAGAGATCAAAGGACTTATCCCGGTTGCTTCCCGCATCGGAATCGGTCTGCGTTACTTCTTTACAGACAACATCGGTGCTAACCTCGGACTTGGTTTCGGACAAGGTGGTATCCTGAACGCTGGTCTTTCTTTCAAATTCTAAGAAAAACCCGCTAACATATTGCAGCCGCTTTGGAAACAGAGCGGCTGTTTTTTTGGAATAAAAAATCCCCCGACATTTATCGGGGGATTTTTGTTAATGACGTTTGCCCGGATGTCCGGCAGATTTCTTGGTTTGTCCCGGAGGTCCGCCATGCGGATGGGCTTTTTTCTTCTTCACGGTCGTACTTTTCGTCGTCGTCGTTGTCTTCTTTTTAGGTTGCGGCAGATATACGCCACAGGCTGTCGTCGATGCTAGGCTTGCCAACAGCAAACCGAATAGCACGGTTCTGATCGGGTTTCTCATCTCTTTTTTCCTTAAAGTGTTCTGGTAGCAACACCTGATCGAATATACACAAAACATGCCCCGAAAAGATTCAGATACTAACAGAACAGCCAAAAAATCAAAAAATCTTACAAAAAATTGATTTTCATACTGCTACGTTGTGTTCACGCAGTGCGTCGTTCAGGGAAGTTTTCAGATCCGTACTGGCTTTTCGCTTACCGATGATCAGCGCGCAAGGTACCTGGTAATCGCCGGCAGGGAAGGTTTTCGTATACGATCCCGGTATTACCACTGACCGCTCCGGAACATAACCTTTCATTTCAACGGGCTGATCGCCGGTCACATCGATGATCTTCGTGGATTGCGTGAGCACTACATTGGCGCCCAGAACAGCTTCCTTGCCCACGCGAACGCCTTCCACCACGATACAGCGGGAGCCGATGAACGCGTCGTCTTCGATGATCACTGGTGCTGCCTGCAACGGTTCCAGTACGCCGCCGATTCCTACACCGCCGCTCAGGTGAACGTTTTTACCGATCTGTGCACACGAGCCAACGGTCGCCCAGGTGTCAACCATCGTTCCGCTGTCGACATAAGCGCCGATATTCACATAAGAAGGCATCATGATCACGCCCGGAGCAACGAATGATCCGTAACGGGCAATCGCATGCGGCACCACGCGTACTCCCAGTGCTGCGTAATTCTTCTTCAACGCCATTTTATCGTGGAACTCGAACGGTCCGACTTCGATGGTTTCCATCTGGCGGATCGGGAAATACATCACCACCGCTTTCTTGACCCATTCGTTCACTTGCCAGGTTCCGTCGTCTTTCGGCTCTGCAACGCGCAGAATGCCTTTGTCGATCTCTTCGATAACGTGTTCGATAGCCTGACGGGTGGCTGTCTCTTTCAACAACTCCCGGTTTTCCCAGGCTGCTTCAATAACAGATCTCATAACGGTAAATTTTGACGCAAAAGTAACTACCCCATCGCGCATTGTCAATTCTCAACCATTCATTGTCAACTGTAATTGTCCATTGTCCATTGTCCATNNTTGTCAATTGTCCATTGTCAATTGCTACATTCGCACTATGTCAAAAGTTCTCGCGATCGATTTCGGATTAAAACGTACCGGACTTGCGCTTTCCGATGAAAGCAAGATCTTCGCATTCGGTCTGAAGACGGTCGATAGTAAACAATTAAAAGCCGAGCTCGAGCAACTCGTTCCTGCCGAAAAAATCGAAGAGATCGTAATCGGCGAGCCCAAACGCCTCGATCAATCCGNNCTGATCGACGAAGTCAGCGCGACGATCATCTTACAGGATTATCTTCAAACACGTAAATGACAAATTTGGTGCAGAAAAGAAAACGCTCATCGTTTATTAAAGCAATCATCGGATTTTTAATCGTAACGAGTATTGTGTTGCTTACAGTTATAATAACAACACTTATTGATATACGGTCACCAATAACTGAAAAGGATCTGACTGTTTTCGAGAGCCAGTTAACTGATGATCCGAAAGTGATAACGCTTAGTGGAAAGAATTCTTCTCNNGGTTGCGTATCGAAAAGTTTCAAGGTCGTGATTTTATGATTTCAACTGATTACCTGGAATCAAGTATGTTGGATCAGCTTTTGTCTGAAGTACATTCAGGAGATACGATCAATATAGGATTATTGAAGTCAGATTACAGAGAGTTGAATTCAGGAACTTCTAATCATGAGCTTGTCTGGCCCTTTTACATGATTAGTTCAAAGGAAAACGAGTATATGAATTTATACATAGTAAACTCTGCGAAAAGCTCATCAGGTTCCACCACTATAATGGGATGCGGTCTCTTGCTGATTTGCATACTGGCAGGATTAGCCCAAGTTGCTAAAAAATAATTGTGCATTCTGAATTATGCATTGTGAATTGGCCTGTAAGTCCCGCCAAATAAGGATTTGTGATTTGAATTGTTCCGTTTCGTAACTTTGCGTAAAAATTTTTCCAGCATGATTTTACCTATCGTTGCATACGGTGATCCGGTGCTTAAAAAGCCGGCTGAAGAGATCAACAAAGATTATCCGGGACTCGATCAGCTCATTGCCGATATGTTCGAAACGATGTACCAGGCTTCGGGTGTTGGCTTGGCCGCCCCGCAGGTCGGTCGCTCGATCCGTATGTTCATTGTAGACGGCAGCCCGTTTGCCGAAACCGATGACGACGAAGAGGAAGATCCGCGTGCAGCCGGAATGGAAGGCTTTAAAAAAGTGTTCATCAATCCGGTGATCGAGGAAGAATCGGGCGTCGAGTGGGGCTTTGCCGAAGGCTGTCTCAGCATTCCGAAGATCCGCGAAGAAGTATTCCGCAAGGAAATCGTGCGCATTTCGTACTACGACGAAAACTGGAATTTCCACGAAGAGACGTTCGACGGCTACAAGGCGCGCATCATTCAGCATGAATACGATCACATCGAAGGCGTGCTGTTCACCGATCACCTTTCCGTGCTGAAGAAGCGCCTGCTCACCAAACGACTTTCGAATATTTCGCAGGGCGTTGTGAGTGTGGACTACAAAATGAAATTTCCGGTAATCAAGAAAGGCAGATGAAAAAACTGATTCTAATCGCACTCCCGGCATTGATGTTGGTAGCCTGCGGTGGTTCCGGAAAAACAAACGCTCCGAAGGCCAAACCGACGTTTGCGGAAATGGAAACCAATCTGAAAGCGTTCGAAGATTCATTGAAAAATGGATTGATCGACCTGAATCAGAAGAACAACGGCGTCGATTATGCCGAGCGCTGCCTGGCCATTTACCGTTCGTATCCGAAAGATGCTGCCGCGCCGAAATACCTCGATAAAGCCCATATGATTTACTCGAGCATTTCTGCTCACCCGCTGGCGGTGATGTATGCCGATACATTATTAAGAAAGTATCCGTCCTACGAAAACCGCAAAATGGTGCTGCAAAGTTTGGCCACGTCCTACGATATGTTCATCATTCCGCGCAACAAAGACAAGGTGACGTATTACTACGAGCTGTTGCTCAAGGAACCGAACCTTTCGAAAGAGGAACAGGAAGACTACCGCTACCGGCTCGATCATGTGGACCTGACGTATGAAGAATTGATCCTCGAGCGCTCGCAAACGGCAGGAAATCAGTAGCCTGTTAAGGATTAGTTAACGGATTTTTTAATTCGGAAGATTCTCCTAAATTTGATTCAACAGTTAATGCTATAAAAAATGAAAAGGATATTACTTACGATGATGCTGGCTTTCGGTGGGGTAGCAGGTTTGGGTTTCAACACAGCCGTTGCTCAGGAGGTACAGGATGGTGCGAAAATCGAATTCGCTAAGCAGGTACACGACTACGGTAAGCTCAAAAACGGAGCGAACGGTACTTGTACGTTTGAATTCACCAACACCGGAAACGCTCCGCTGATCATTTCCAACGCGAAAGGATCTTGCGGCTGTACAGTTCCACAGTGGCCGAAAGAACCGATTGCTCCGGGAGCGAAAGGTGTCATCACCGTAAAATACGATACAAAGCGTACAGGTCCGATCAACAAGTCGGTGACCATTACGTCTAACGCCGTAAACGAGCCTACAAAAACACTGCAGATCCGTGGTGAAGTAGCTCCGCCGGCAGAAGGTGCAAGCCCGGTAAACAACTCCGGAGCGCCAACTAACTAAGAGATTGATCATGCGCCTTGTCGCACTCATCACATTAGTGATTCTGAATTCCGCCTTTGGCTTCGGCCAAACGGCGGAATTTTTTGTTGATAAGCCCCTGCACAAGTTCCCGAAAACGCAGGAAGGCGCTCAGCTCAAGCATACGTTCACTGTTACCAACAAAGGAACCACGCCGCTGATCATTTCCTCGTACGAAGTGGCCTGTACCTGTACCAAGGTCACGCTGCCACCACCCATTCCACCCGGACAAACCGGAACGATCACGGTGGAATTCGATACGAACGGGAAATACTACCAGCAGGACCGCACGATCATTCTGCACACCAATACGAAGAAAAAGGTCGAAAGACTCCGTTTTAAGGTGTTTGTGGTGCCTTCGAAAGAGTGATTCTGTCAGGGAGTGATAAAACGGCTGGAAATAGCCTGAAAATAAAAAAGCGGTCTTTTCGGGACCGCTTTCGTTTTATGAATGCTGTATTATTTACGAGTTGGCTGCAGCAATCAGCAGTGCAATCAGCAAAGTCGCCCCGAATAAACAAAGCGAGATAATCGCACAGGTGCGCCCCGAGTTCACACGCGAAAGCGATTTGGCCGTATACCTCGACGGATCTTCATTGTAAAGATTCTTTGCTTTAGAAGCAAGACTTAGTGAAATGATCGATAAAATCAGGCCGATCAGTCCCATGAAAAAAACAAGGGAAATAATTCCCATTGTCAGGATACCGGTTGAATTCGGCAGGTCTTGTTGCGCTACCGATGCATTGCCCATTGGACGATCAATCGGTGTGATGTTCTCATTTTCCATTTCCATAGTATTTGGTTTTGTTGGTAAGCGTTTATTTTGCCTCGGCGCGGATGATTGTACCGTCCGAATCCTTCAGCCAAAGCTCTTTGTTGGTCAGACGCAGGATCTCGCGCTTTTCCGTAACGGTAATGCTGCCTTCCTGGTAGCTGATGGCCAGTTTTTCCTTATTGTCGGCAAATTCCCATTCTCCCTTGTAGCTGAAGTTGCCGTAATTGGCGCGGTATGTTCCGTCTTTTTCAAAAGAAAAGTAATCGCTGCTGTTGTCCGCAACGACATCGCCGTCTGAGTCTTCATACTCTACGATGTCCCAATCGTTGGTGAGACGCATTTTCTTGGTCAGCAAGGTGAATTTCGGCCCGTCTTCGTACTTGTTACAGGAAGGCGTGGCAAATGCAAAAGCCGTTAATACGGTTACCAGAAGGATGTGTTTTGATCGCATGATATTGGGGTGTTTAATTATCAAGTAATTCCTGGGAGTAATGGGAAGCTTGCAGGCGTTGCTTATAGCCGTTGAGCTTTACCCACCAGATAATGAATACGACGAGATAGCCCAGTGTGAACAGGCTACCGATCACCGGAATGTAGCCACCGAAGCGAAGTCCCGGGTAAATCATTCCGAGCTGCTTGCCGTAATCGCCGGCTTCACCGTGTCCGCGCGCTTCCATATCGGCCTGGATCGATGCAACGATTTTCGGATTGATAATGAACGGCCAGATAAGGTGGAACAGCGGGATCATTCCCAGCCAGACTTGTCCCGGATCAACCTTTCTGTATTCCGGGCGAACGGCTTTCAATGTGTTGCTTGCTGTGATCAGGTAGAACACCTGTACCACGATAAAAATGGCTAGTACAATAAAAATGATAGCGATGGCTCCGCTGCCTTCGATTAAGTCCATAAGTAGATCAGATTTTCAGATTCATAACCCGAAAAATACAATTTTATCTTACAAATGAGGTTGTTCGCCGATGAATTTTAATATTCCCGGTTCACCAGGAATGCAGCAAGCTGGCGCAGCGGTTCTTTTTTCGCATCGGGCAGCGGCAAAGCTTCCAATGATTGCAGGGCTTTGTCGTAATGCTGCTGCTGTGCGGCTTTAACGAAATCCGTCGCTCCCAGCTCGTTGAACAATATGCGGGCGGTTTCCACCTTCGCTTCCGATTTGTCCATGACGAACAATGCTTTCACGCGATCGTCCTGTTGTTGGTCGGCTTGACGTTGCGCGGTGAGCAGGAGCAGGGTTTTCTTATTCGCCAGTACATCGCCGCCTACCTGTTTCCCGAATTTCTCCGGATCGGCATACAGATCGAGCAAATCGTCCTGGATCTGGAAAGCAATTCCGAGTTCAACACCAAAATCGTAGAGTAGCTTACGCGTTGGAACATCGGCGCGGCCCAATATTGCTCCGAATTCAAGCGCACAGCCAAGCAAAACGGATGTTTTCAAGCGAATCATCTCGATATAAGCTTCTTCGGAAACGGAAGACGCGGTCTCGAAATCCATGTCGAGCTGTTGTCCCTGGCAGACCTCGATCGCTGTGTCATTGAAACGGGTGAGTAGATCGGCCAGACGCTCGTCGCGGTAATGTGCAAGCTGTTTATAGGCTTCGGTGAACAATACGTCGCCGGAAAGGATCGCGATATTGGCGTCCCACTTCTGGTGAACGGTCGGCTTGCCGCGGCGTACCGGAGCTGCATCCATGATGTCGTCGTGAATGAGCGAAAAGTTATGGAAAAACTCGATCGCCAGCGCGGCATGAATGCTTTCGTTGGCAGGAACATCGAAGAGCGAGCCACCGATCAGCGTCAGTACGGGACGCATGCGTTTGCCGC
>DJFN01000156.1:19392-20530 GCA_002432085.1 Flavobacteriales bacterium UBA5871 | reverse complement strand
GGATCGGACATATACTGTGGCTTACGGCTATAAGCAGCCAGCCAGAATTTGTAACCCGGAAAACGGTTCCGGAATTTGGTTTCGTAGAAATTCAGCGAAGTGTATATGATCGGTCGCATGCCCGAAACGCGTTCGACTTCGGTCAGCCAGATGCGCATTTTGGCAATCAGATCTTCGTCGGAAAAGCCTTCGTCTTCGACATCCAGTACGGGCGGCAGGTCGATCTCGCGCGCGTTCCAGTGCTCCAGGAAAAAGGCCGCCTGTGGCCGCGGTGGCTTTTTGGTCGACAGGTAATGATAGNNTCGACATCCAGTACGGGCGGCAGATCGATGTCGCGCTTGATCCAGTGGCTTAGAAAATGTTTCGCTTGCTCGCGTGGGGGACGTTTGGTAGAAAAGTAATGGTAAGCGCCGTTCAGAATGCCCATATTGTTCAGGACCTCGCGGTTGCGCTCCCATTGCGTGTCGAGATGATCTTCACCCTCGGTTGCTTTGCAATACACGAAATCAATGATCGTATCGAAGCCTTTTTCGTCGAACAATTCTTCCCAGTCGATTTTTCCCTGGTGATGGGAAACGTCGATCCCAACGGTCGTATAGCCTTCCGGAATGGTCTTGTAAAAATGATCGGGCGTTTCGATTATGGTTTCCGAACGGTACCAGAAAAAGAAGAATCCGCCGATGCCGATCGCAAATACGATCCACCAGAACCGGTTTCCGCTTTTCTTTCGGGAGCCGGAGCGTCTGGAGCTGCTTTTGCGGGAAGAACGTTTTTTGGGCATCTTCTGGATCTCGGGATTTCAGTAGATCAGGACCTGCTTGTCGGCAAACAGGTAGTAAGACTTCAGGACGTGAAATTGTCCTGAAGTCCTAAAGTCTTGAAGTCCGCCGTGGCGGACGAGTCCTGTTGTCTCTTATGCGATGGAAGTTTCCGCTTTACGGAAATTCGGCGCTACGATGAGGTCTTTTGTACCGTGGCCCCAGGAGTAGAATCCTTCGCCGGTTTTCACACCTTTTTTGCCGGCTGTTACCATGTTAACGAGCAGTGGACAAGGAGCGTATTTCGGATTGCCGAAGCCGTCGTGGAGTACTTCCAGGATAGCAAGGCAAACATCCAGCCCGATGAAATCGGCCAGTTG
>DJFN01000156.1:6305-19318 GCA_002432085.1 Flavobacteriales bacterium UBA5871 | reverse complement strand
GTGTAGATCGCTTCGTTGATCATCGGCATCAGAATACGGTTGGCCACAAATCCCGGGTAATCGTTCACTTCAACCGGCACTTTGTTCAGCTTGCGCGAAACGTCCATGATCAGGTTGGTCACTTCGTCGGTGGTGGAGTAGCCGCGGATGATCTCCACGAGCTTCATTACCGGAACCGGGTTCATGAAGTGCATACCGATCACTTTTTCCGGACGATTGGTTACGGAAGCGATCTTCGTAATGGAAATGGAAGAAGTGTTGCTGGCAAGGATCACTTCAGGAGAAGTTGCCTCATCCAGCTGACGGAAAATGTTCAGCTTCAGCTCGATGTTCTCCGTAGCGGCTTCAACAACCAGCTCAACGCCTTTCACACCTTCTTCGATGGAAGTAAATGTTGTGATATTGGCCAACGTAGCAGCTTTATCAGCCTCGGTAATCACTTCTTTCGCTACCTGGCGCTCGAGGTTTTTCGTAATGGTTGCAAGTCCCTTATCGAGGGAAGCCTGCGCGATATCAATCAGGGAAACGGTGTAACCGAACTGGGCAAATGTATGCGCGATACCATTTCCCATCGTTCCTGCACCGATTACGGCAACTTTTTTCATAGTGTTCATCAAAATAGTGTCACAAAGATAACTTACAAATGCATAATTCAGAATGCGTAATTCAGAATGACGGTTTCTTCGTGAAATCTTCGGTATAATTGCGCTGAAACTGCTGGATAATCCGTGTGGCTTCTTCAGCTTGCTGTGTTCCGATCAGAATGTGTTTGCCGTTGGTCAGCTCGAGCTGAATGCCTTTTCTGCCGGCCACATTCAAAGCCAAACCGTTGCGCAGCGAAGTTCGAATGCCCCAGCCGCCATATTCACCGATCGGACTGTATTCCCGCACATGAATTGCTGCGATCTGGTTCCAGGGAATCGTGCGTTGTTTGCGATGAANNTGAACGGGGAAGAAACGGTAGTGAACGCCTTCCTGGTCGATCACCGTTTCCAGTCGCATGGAAAGCACCAGGATTCCCGGAAGAAGTCCTAATAAAATGGTGAATACTATAATAAATACGTCATCGTCCTGTGGCCTGGAAGGAACGGCGATGCTCAGAACAACGATCACAGGAGCGACCAAAGCCGTCAGAACAACAGCCCAGATCCACCATTGACGGAAACGCTGTACTTCGTGAAATACATTCATAATTGAAAGGTAAAACAATCTGTATGAAGTTGAACAGTTCACTGCTGGAATTAACAGGTTTTTTCTTGGGCTCCCGATTGTCCTGATTCCGGTGGAACTGTTACATTTGTACGACTAAAACAAAACNNGATCGTCTGCTCGCCATGGAAGAATCGGCTACCCTGGCAATGTCGCGCAAAAGCCGTGAGCTGAAAGCACAAGGGAAAGACGTTATCTCCCTGAGCCTCGGAGAACCCGATTTTTTCACGCCGCAATTCATTAAAGATGCCGCCGTGGAAGCGATGGAGCAGAATTATACCATGTATACGCCTGTTCCGGGCTACGACGACCTGCGGGAAGCCATTGCCAATAAATTCCGCCGCGATAACGGAATTCCTTATACCAAAGATCAGATCGTCGTTTCGACAGGAGCGAAGCAATCCATTGCCAACCTCGTGATGAGTACGATCAATCCGGGTGATGAGGTCATTATTCCCGCTCCGTACTGGGTTTCGTATGCCGAAATCGTGAAAGTGGCAGGTGGAATTCCGGTAGTCGTACCAACGACGATCGAAAACGATTTTAAATTCTCGCCACAGCAGTTCCGTGATGCGATTACGCCGAAAACGAAGATGATGATGTTCTCTTCGCCGTGTAATCCGACCGGAACCGTTTATTCGAAAGAAGAGCTCCGCGGATTGGCAGATGTATTGAAAGAACATCCGAACGTCATTGTGATGTCGGATGAGATCTATGAGCACATCAACTTCGGCGGCAGTCACCATTCGCTGGCACAATTCGAAGATGTATACGAGCAGGTTGTGACCGTAAACGGTGTTTCCAAAGCCTGGGCCATGACCGGTTGGCGGGTTGGCTACATCGGCGCACCGAAGCTCATCGCGGACGCCTGCAACAAAATGCAGGGACAATTCACCTCAGCGACCTGTTCGATCGCACAGCGTGCAACGATCGCAGCGGTAAATGCCGATCCGGCGATTCTGAAAGATATGATAGCCGCGTTCGAAAGTCGTCGCGAGCTGGTGCTGAAAGCTCTGGCGGCGATGCCGGGCGTGATCGCCAACAAACCGGGCGGAGCGTTCTACGTGTTCCCGGATATTTCTTCCTTCTTCGGAAAAAAAGCCGGCGACAAAGTCATCGAATCGGCAGAAGATCTGTGTATGTACCTGCTCAACGACGGACTCGTAGCGCTCGTTTCAGGTGAAGCTTTCGGTGATCCGAACTGCCTGCGTATCTCGTATGCGGCGTCAGAAGAAACATTAACGGAAGCGATGCGCCGCATGGCAGCTGCTTTGGAAAAATTGTCCGCATGACGATCCACGAGCTGCTGAACATATTCCGCACGAAAAAGATCCTGGTGGTAGGCGATGTCATGATCGATGCCTATATCCTCGGAAAAGTTCACCGTGTGAGTCCGGAAGCGCCAGTGCCGATCGTGAGCCTCACCGGACAGGAAGAACGTCTCGGTGGAGCGGCAAATGTGGCCATGAACCTCAAATCGCTTGGTGCAACGCCTGTGCTGNNCGTGCTCGGTTATCGGTTCCGACAAAGAAGGCAATCGCATTCGCGAATTGATCATCGAACAGGAAATGGTCACCGACGGAATCGTGAGCAGCAAAGAACGCGTTACGACCGTGAAAACCCGCGTGATCGGAAACAACCAGCATTTGCTTCGTATCGACGCCGAAGACACGCATCCGCTCATCGATGGCGAAGAAGATGCGCTGATCGCAACGGTAACAGGCCTGATCGAAGACGGTGGTATCGACGCGATCGTGTTCGAAGATTACAACAAAGGCGTTTTGACACAGCGCGTGATCGAGGAGCTGATTGCGCTGGCAAGAAAGAAAAACATTCCGACTACGGTCGACCCGAAAAAAGAAAACTTCCTCGCCTACAAAGGCGTGACACTTTTCAAACCGAACCTCAAAGAGCTGCGCGAAGGCGTTGGAGGCCATTTCGGCTTCACCGACCGTGCGGCGTTCGATNNACGTTCGATCGTGCGGTGGCGACACTACAGAAAACGCTGCAGAACGATATTACGTTCGTGACACTTTCAGAACACGGCGTTTACATCGCCAATCATGTTGAGCATTACCACGTTCCGGCGCATATCCGCACGATTGCAGATGTGAGCGGGGCAGGGGACACGGTGATCAGCGTGGCGACATTGTGCCTGGCATCAGGCGTTTCGCTGCGAACGATTGCCGAGCTGTCGAATCTCGCGGGCGGACTCGTTTGCGAAAAAAGCGGCGTAGTGAGCATCGAGCCCGATCAGCTGATCGAAGAATGTGAAGGAAAGGAGCTTCTGTAATGCAGAATGCAGAATNNATTGAGGACAGAGAAGACGATAGGAATTAGCTAATGAATAGAAAAGAAGTAAAACCGTACGGAAGTGCTGATAAATCCAAAAAGGAAGAAGTTGCCGAGATGTTCAACAACATTTCCGGTCGATACGACTTCCTGAACCATTTTCTGTCGGTGGGAATCGATCGTATCTGGCGGAAAAAAGCCATTGCACAGCTGCGCGAGCTGAAACCGCAGCGTATGCTCGACATTGCAACCGGAACAGGTGATTTCGCGCTCGAAGCATTGAAGCTGAAACCGCAGGAGATCATTGGTGTCGACATTTCCGAAGGCATGCTGGCCGTTGGTCGCGAGAAAATGAAAAAACGCGGTGTCGATCACATCATTTCCATGCGTCTGGGCGATTCGGAGGCGCTTCCGTTCGAGGACGGCTATTTCGATGCTTTCACGGTTGGTTTTGGTGTTCGGAACTACGAGAACCTCGAAAAAGGATTGTCGGAAATGCTGCGCGTGCTGCGTCCGGGCGGAAAAGGCATCATTCTTGAATTTTCCAAGCCAAAGAAATTTCCGGTGAAGCAATACTATGCTTTCCATTCGAAATACATCATTCCGTTTTTCGGGAAACGCATCTCGAAAGACGATAAGGCGTATGCGTACCTGCCGGAATCGGTGGCGGCTTTTCCCGAAGGAGAAGATTTTAAAGCCATTCTTCGCAAAGTCGGTTACAAGGACGTAAAATCCAGAACGGTCGGCGGCGGCATTGCAACCATTTACTCAGGCATTAAATAATTCAGAATGCAGAATTCAGAATTATGAGTGAGCAATCAGGAATAATCAAGAGCTGGTGAAAATTGAATGTAAAATAATTGAACGGCGGCTTCGTTAACAGGAATTACATGAGGAGTTTAGTGTTGACAGGATGTTTGTTGCTTTCAGGATTGGCCTTCGCGCAGCCTGAGAAAACAAAAAACTATCGCAAGTTCGATGAGCGTTTGCTGCACTTCGGCTTTATGCTGGGCGTGAATTCGGCAAATTTCATCACGTATCCCGTTCCCGATGCTTACGCCAAATACAAGCTCAAATCGCTCGAAAATCAAAGCCAGCCCGGCGGACAAGTCGGCATCGTGACCACCATGAAGCTCGGTACGCCGGTCGTTCGTCTGCGTTTCGTTCCGACACTTTCCTTCCAGGAGCGCGTGTTGAAGTACTATTACGAAGATCCCGATCCGTCGGCAACCAAAGACATTTACAAAGAAGAGCGCGTGAATTCCACGAACCTCGATTTCCCGCTCATGCTGCAGTTCCGTACCCTGCGCCAGAACAACTTTGCCAGTTATGTGCTCGTCGGCGGACAATATTCCTACGATCTTCAGTCGCAGGAAGACGCGTCGCAATCGCTGATCGATCCGTTCATCAAGATCAAAGCACACGATTTCCAGGGACAAGTGGGCGTTGGTGTGGAATTTTTTGCGCCGTACTTCAAATTCGGGATAGAAGTGAAATATTCCCAGGGCTTTTCCAGCTCGCTCATCCAGGACAATACCGTTCCTTCCAATCCGATCGATCGCATGTACAACCGCGTGTGGTGGATTTCCTTTATTTTTGAGGGCTAAAAGTCATCGGGAAAATTCCTGATTGCTGTACAAACGTCGAAATCCTTTATGCAAGCCTCCGCGCAACAACTTCAGCTACGTGTTTCACCCGAACAGGCCAAAGATCCGCACGCATTGACGCTGCTAATCGCTGAAGAGCTGAGAAAATCGCCGGATGAGTTCGATTTTGTCTGGCACAAGCGCTCGATCGATGCCCGCAAGCGCGATATCAAAATCAACGCGACGTTCCTGATCTATCCGAAAGGTGAAGTTCCGCCACGACCCGTTACATTTCATCCGAAAAAAGTTGAAAACGGCAACCCGGTTGTTATTATCGGTGCAGGTCNNGGTCCGGCCGGTTTATATGCCGCTTTGCGCGCGCTGGAACTGGGCTTGAAGCCGATTGTTTACGAACGCGGAAAAGACGTGCGTTCGCGTCGTCGCGACCTGGCGAGTCTGAACAAAGAACAGCTCGTGAATCCCGAATCGAACTACTGCTTTGGCGAAGGCGGCGCGGGAACCTATTCGGACGGAAAGCTGTACACACGCTCGAAAAAACGCGGCGATGTGATGAAAGCGCTTGAATGGCTCGTTCATTTCGGTGCGCCCGAAGACATTCTCGTCGACGCACATCCGCATATCGGTACAAACAAATTGCCGCAGCTCATCGTGGCCATGCGTGAATGTATCATCGAATTCGGTGGCGAAGTGCATTTCGAATCGAAGCTCACGGATATTGTGATTGAAAAAGGTGCCGTTTCGGCTATTGCGATCAATAATGGAGAAGCTATTCCGTGTAATCACCTCATCCTGGCAACAGGCCACAGCGCGCGGGATATTTTCCACTTGCTGCACGATAAAAACATAGCGATACGTTCCAAAGCGTTCGCATTAGGCGTTCGTGTGGAGCACACGCAGGAGCTGATCGATAAAATCCAGTACAACGGCCGTCTCAACGACGACTTTCTGCCGCCGGCGTCCTATTCGCTGGTAACGCAGGTTGAAGATAAAGGCGTGTTTTCGTTCTGCATGTGTCCGGGCGGCATCATTGCGCCGTGTGCTACCGCGGAAGGAGAAGTGGTAACCAATGGCTGGTCGCCTTCCAAGCGCAACAATCCGACATCCAATTCGGGAATCGTTGTGAGTGTCGAGCCGTCGGAACTGCCGAATTACGATCCGAAAAATCCGTTCGTTTGTCTGGAATTTCAGCAGCAGGTCGAACAAGCGTGCTGGGAAGCGGCAGGCAAGACCCAGCGTGTGCCGGCACAGCGATTAAAGGATTTTGTAGATAAAAAACGCTCGGCTGATTTCCCGCGGACTTCCTATCAGCCGGGAATCGTAAGCGTCGATCTGAACAAAGTGCTGCCGGATTTCGTGGCGCGTCGTTTGCGAAAAGCATTTATCGACTTCGACCGTAAAATGCACGGTTTCTTAACCAACGACGCGGTCATTCACGCGCCGGAATCGCGAACGTCTTCACCGGTTTCTATTCCAAGAGATCCCGAAACCTGTATGCACGTCGATATCAGAGGGCTTTATCCGTGCGGAGAAGGAGCGGGCTATGCGGGTGGAATTATCTCGGCAGCGATCGATGGGATGAAATGCACGGATGCGGTGGCAAATTCTTACCTGGTTTCTTAATTTTTTTACCACAAAAAGCACACACAAAAGATAAGCCGTTCAAAAATACTATATTGATTTTGAAATGCCTTTTGTGTAAACTTTCGCCGCGGCGGAAGGCGCTTTAAACTTCGTCAGTACCTCCCTGACTTTTGCGCCTTTTGTGGTGAAGCCATCCACCACTTTCGTATATTTGAACCATAACCTTTCGACATGAAACAGCTCCTTTTTACGTTCGCATTGCTCTTTTCGGTTACCGCTTTCAGCCAAAGCAGCAAGAAAGCCACGCTTACGGTTGTAACGAAAAACACCTGCAATCACTGCAAAGTCTGCGAAACCTGCGGTCAGTTGCTGGAAACGGATCTGTACTTTGTTCGTGGGATCAAGCTCGTGACCTACAACGAAGCCGATATGACGACCACGATCGTTTACAAGCCGAAGCAAATCACGCCGGAGAAAATCCGCCAGGAAATCGCGAAACTGGGATTCGATGCCGATGAGGTAAAAGCCGATCCGGAAGCTTACGCCAAACGCGACGGCTGCTGTACGGGCGGATCAGATTAGCGACGTACTCACTAAAAATGCCCTTTTCGTTGGTTAATCCATTGCTTCGATTGCGTCATCTATCCAGATCCGGAGGTCGATCATTGGGAACTTTTGTTCCAGTGCTACAATTGTCTCGATGAACTTCCTGCTTTGAAAAACATAGGCCAGATCAGCGAAGAGTGATGAAATCCAGTTGATTGTATTTTCATCAAGCAGATTGATCGTTTCAATAGCCCTGGTTTCATCCGTCGCTAAAATTCTGGTGATCTCGTCCAGCTCGTCGTTTACACGAGGATCATTGATATGCATCGCTTCGATTTTGGCAATGATTTGTTCGATTGCTGATTTCATAGGATTGATTTAGTGGAATACTAACGATGGATCTCTGCCAGTAAAATGGCCGTCGCAGTAGCAACGTTCAATGATTCGGCGGCGCCAATGCGCGGAATGGTAACAGCTTCCGTGACAAGCGGCAACAGCTCTTCCGAAATGCCGTTTCCTTCATTGCCCATCAATAAAATACCATTCTGGTCGTAGCGAACGGTGCTGTAATTCGTGCCGTTCAGCAGAGCGCCGTAAACCGGAACCTTGCTTTCTTTCAGAAAAGTCTTCAGATCGGTGTATTGCACCCGAACGCGGAAAATAGCGCCCATCGATGCCTGTATCACTTTCGGATTGTAACAATCAACGGTTTGCTGCGAACAAACGACGGTCTGAACGCCAAACCAGTCGGCAAGACGCAGGATCGTTCCCATATTTCCCGGATCCTGGATGTCGTCGAGCGCAATTGTAAAACCAGAAGTGGTCGCAACCTGTTTCGGACGTTTGAAAACGGCTATAAGCTTATTGGGCGTTTTGAAAGCGGAAAGCTGTTCCATTTCCATAGCTGAAACAGTGAAAACAGGAAAGCCGCTGTAGTTGGAAACGAGGTGTGCGGCTTCTTTTTGAGCAACTACGCAAACGATTTCCAGTTGATTGATTTCCAGCCCCTCGAGCACGGTTTTTTCACCTTCTGCAACGAACACGCCTTCGGCCTCTCTGTTCTTTTTCTGGCCGAGCGAACGGATCCACTTGATCTTTGCTTTTGAAATGTTTTCCACCGTGCGTTGTCTCGTGCAAACATACTGTTTTTTGCCCTTTTGATCTTCGGATACGGAACCGTTGTCAGCTTTTCTTATTTTTGTTCCAAATGAGTCTGTTCAGCTTACAGTCCCGTACGGTGTTGCCTTTAGCGGCCATTGTGGCCGTGCTTACTGTTGCAGCCTGTAAAGAATGGCGAGCGACCTACTCGGTTCCGGAGGGCAGACACCTGCTGAAAAAGAACAAACTGGATGTCGAGGGCGACAACCTGGACGAGTCTTCCATGGAAAATGTGATCCGTCAGCAGCCCAACCTGAGCACGCTCGGGATCAAATTCCGTCTCATCGTCTACAATTCGATCGACTCGATGAAAGTCGAAAAGATCCGCTTAAAGAAAGCAACGAAACTGCGTCGTAAGAACGAAAAACGTCGTAACCGCGAGATCAGGATCAACACGCGTCGTCGCGACCGTGCTATGCGAAGGGGAAAGGACACGTATTTCTACCGGACGATCGAGCTGAAAGACACGTTGAATCCGAAGCCGTCGCTGCTCGAGCGAATGAAGTATAAATTCGGAGAACCGCCCGTAATTGTGGATTCGTTCCTTTTCCAGAAATCGAAAGAACAGCTGAGCATTTACCTTCATAAAAAAGGTTATTTCTACGATACGGTTACCGGCTATCTCGATACGGTCCGGAAGAAAAAGATCATAGCGCATTACAAGGCGATTACAGGTCCGCGCTATTATATCGATTCTGTTGTCATCGTTTCCACGAACCGCGACGTTACGAACTCGTTCTACAATTACATCCGGAAGGAACCGGACGACAGCCCGCTGAATTCGCCGTTCCACCAGTTCCTGGCGAAACAACAGCCACTTCATGTGCCGTTCGATCAGGATGTGCTGGCCGATTACAAAAACCGGGTGGCGCAATACATGCGGAACGATGCTTATTACGGCTTCAGCCCGGCACACGTCAAATTCATTGCCGATACCACGAAAGCAACGATGACGGTCACGCTCAAGATCGAATTCACCGATCGCATCATCCGTTCGGAAGAAAACCCGAACGAAGTGATCACCAAACGTCATGCGGCAACCAAGATCGAGCGGGTGTATTTCCATATTGCCGATACGTCGATGTACGGAGGAAATTTCCGTGCTACGATGGAAGAATTGCAGCTGGAGCTGAAAAAAGATAACTTCCTGCAAACGCTCGATACGCTGATCTACGACGATCTGATGAAAAAAGTATCGTTGCCGGATAGTTTGAAGCAGAAATACAAGCAAACCCATTATAAGAGCACGGTCGAAAAGAACATTTTCGGTCAGCCGAAAGATTCCATTGCGCAGGATCGTTTCCGGATCGCGACCTTTTTGTTCAATGGAAAACCAGTCAAGCGACATGGAAAAGATACGCTGGTCATGTTTGTGAAGCCGGGACTGGTGGAAGCGCAGAATTACCTTGAAAACGACAATTACTACAAGGAATATTACCTCGATCGTTCCTACAACCGCTTGCTGCAGCTCGGCTTGTTCTCCATCATCAAGCCGGTGATCGAAGAAGTGCCGGGCAACAAGCTCATCGTGCATTATTACCTCGTGCCGGCCAAGAAGCAAAGCTACAGCTTTGAGCCGCGTTTTACCAACTCGAACGGTTTCCTTGGAGCTTCGGCTTCGGTCAACTATACGAACAAAAACCTCTTCCGATCGGGGTGGAACACGACCGTTTCAATGAGTGGCGGTTTCGAATCGCAACCGGCCGTCTTTGCCACCACGCCCGATGGTCAGCAAGTACAGCAGTCGGGTAGGAGCTTCAACACCTTCGAGTTCGGTCCGACGATCAAATTCGACCTTCCCGGACTTTTTCCGGTAGGCGTTGCTAAGCTGGATAAACGTCAGCGACCGCGTACCATTCTTTCGGCGGCCTACAACTTCCAGCAGCGACCGGATTTTTCCCGCAGCGTTTTTCAGCTGAACTACCTGTGGAAATTCTATGTAGGAAAAACACAGGTGTTTTCGGTCGGTTTGCCGGGGGCTTCGGTGATCAAATTCGTCGCGCTGAAAAAATCACCGGAATTCGAAACGCGGATCAATTCCCTGAACGACCTTTTCCTCCGAAATGCCTACAGCGACCAGTTCATCTGGGAAGATTTGAAGCTCGTATTCGATTACGATAATATCAATGCCGACGACAAGAAACAGCGATGGCGTGCAACCACCAACGTGACGGTCAATTTAGCCGGTAACCTGCTTTATTATGGATTCCGCAGCATGCAGTCCATGGATACATCGGGCCATTATCAGCTGTTCGGTGTTCCTTATTCCCAGTTCGCATTGGCCGATGGCAAAGCTACTGTTTATTACGACGTGAACCGCCGACACACGCTTGCGGGCCGCATTATGATAGGTGCCGGAAAGCCGTATAAGAATACGATTACGTCGCTGCCGTACGATTACTCGTTCTACGCGGGTGGGGCCAACGATAACCGCGGCTGGGTGGCCCGAACGCTCGGTCCGGGAGCCTATAAATACTACCTGGATACCCTGCGAACGGTGACACAGATCGGTGATATCCGTTTCGGAGGCTCGATCGAATACCGTCTGGCTAAAGGAAAGCTGATACAAAGCGCGGTTTTTGCCGACGTGGGCAACATCTGGACGATCAACGGCGACCCGAATCGTGAAGGCGGAAAGATCTCCGGGAAATTTTACAAGCAGCTCGGTGTGGCCGTTGGTTACGGTATCCGGCTCGATTTCAGCTTCTTCATTTTCCGACTCGATTTAGGAATTCCGCTCACCAATCCGGCCCTTCCGGATGGATCGCGCTGGATCTTCCAGTCGCGCGATGCCTACCATAAGGAAATTGACGATTCGGACCTGACAGACGAGCAGATCAAGAAAATACCGGCGCCGTTCGCCCCTCATTTCCACATCGGTATCGGACTTCCGTTCTAAACAATTCATACTGCAGGATTCATAATTCACAATCGGGTTTCGAGGCCCTGTTATGCATTCCAAATTCTGAATTTTGCATTGCCGAAATAATTATCTTTACAGCCCAAAACTAAAAGTACATATGGCACATCAGATCAAGCCGGGAGTAGCAACCGGTGACGAAGTTCAGGCAATCTTTCAGTACGCAAAAGAAAAAGGGTTTGCCCTTCCTGCAGTCAACGTTACCAGCTCCAGCACGGTAAACGCCGTGATGGAAACAGCTGCGAAGGTCAAAGCTCCTGTGATCATCCAGTTCTCCAACGGAGGCGCTCATTTTTTCGCCGGAAAAGGCCTTTCCAACGCGAACGAGCGTGCTGCGATCGCCGGTGGAATTTCCGGTGCGAAGCACATCCATACGCTGGCAGAACAATACGGTGCAACGGTCATTCTGCACACCGACCACTGCGCGAAAAACCTGCTTCCATGGCTCGATGGTCTGCTGGCTGAGGGAGAAGCATTCTACAAGCAAACAGGCAAGCCGCTCTACAGCTCNNAAGAAGACGGCGTTGACAACACCGATGTCGACAGCTCCAAGCTTTACACACAACCGGAAGAAGTAGCCTACGCCTACAGCGAATTGATGAAAGTAAGCCCGCGCTTTACCATTGCAGCTGCGTTCGGAAACGTACACGGCGTTTACAAGCCAGGAAACGTAAAGCTGACGCCGAAAATCCTGAAAAATTCCCAGGAATACGTACAGGAAAAATTCAACACAGGCCACAACCCGGTTGATTTCGTTTTCCACGGCGGNNAATGAACATCGATACCGACCTGCAGTTTGCATTTACAGAAGGAATCCGCGACTACATCGTTGGGAAGGTAGACTACCTGAAAACACAGATCGGTAGCCCCGACGGCCCGGATTCACCAAACAAGAAACATTACGATCCGCGCAAATGGATGCGTGAAGGCGAATTGACATTCATCAAGCGTCTCGAGCAGGCATTTGCCGATCTGAACAATATCAACACATTATAAGAACATGAGCTGGTTTAAACGTATCAAGGAAGGAATTACCACTTCCACGAAAGACAAAAAAGAAACACCGGAAGGCTTGTGGAACAAGTGTTCGCGCTGTAAAACGCTTTTTACGGCCGAAGATCTTGCGTTGAACTACTGGGTGTGTAACCGCTGCTCCAATCACGAGCGCGTTGGTTCGGAACAATACTTCCAGATCCTGTTCGACGAAGGCGAATACACGGAGCTGAATGCGAACATGACTTCAGGCGACCCGCTGCAGTTCGTCGACACGAAAAAATACACCGATCGTATCAAGGCAACGCAAAAGTCAACCGGTTTGAAAGATGCGATCCGTACGGCTTACGGTAAAATGGAAGGCGAAGACTTCGTTATTGCAGCAATGGATTTCTCTTTCGTAGGAGGTTCCATGGGCTCCGTAATGGGGGAGAAGATCGCCCGTGCAATCGATAAAGCGATTGAGCTTAAGGCACCGTTCATGATCATTTCCAAATCAGGTGGTGCGCGTATGATGGAAGCNNTTCTCGCTCATGCAGATGGCGAAAGTTTCCGGAAAACTTGGTCAATTGGCTGAACACCAGTTACCGTATATTTCGTTCCTGACAGATCCGACAACAGGTGGTGTAACGGCTTCGTTTGCCATGCTCGGTGATATCAATATCGCAGAGCCGGAAGCGCTCATCGGTTTTGCCGGTCCGCGCGTT
>DJFN01000156.1:935-6248 GCA_002432085.1 Flavobacteriales bacterium UBA5871 | reverse complement strand
CCGGTCCGATAGCTATCGGACCGGGATTTTTTTTGAATCATGATCCTGCAACAAGCTTCCACATTGACCACTTCGCAATGGAGCGGCGGTACAACGACCGAGCTGGCCATTTCACCGGCTGGTGCGTCCTATGCTGCCCGCGATTTCGACTGGCGGATCAGTACGGCGACGGTTGAGACCGAACAATCCGATTTTACGCATCTTCCGGGCTACGACCGCATTCTAATGGTACTGGAAGGCGAGCTGAAAATGGTTCACGATACCGGAACAGAACAACGAAGCGTACAGTTACAATCTTTCGAGCAATCAAGCTTCGACGGCGACTGGAAAACCACCGGTTACGGAAAAGTCCGGGATTTCAACGTTATGTTTCGTTATGGAAAAACGGCCGTCGTTGAGTTGAAAACAGCCGAATTCATGCTTCCAGCTGCCGGAACGACGATACTTTACTGCCTCGAAGGAACCGCCAGGATAAATGAACAACTACTTCGTGCCGGAGACGTTTGTCAGTCAAACGAAGCTCACGACGTCACTCCGGGCGACAAAATGAAGCTGCTGCTGGTTCACATTGCCTGAGCGGGCTTGTCAGCTTGATTCAGCTTCCATTGTTCGCTGTCAGCGGGCAAATATTCATTCTAAAAAGCGAATGATTTTTTCTAACGGAAAGGATTGAAAAAGAAAAGGTACTTTCAACCTGCAATCTTATTTGCAATGTTTAAAGCGCTATTATTCTTACCGATATTCCTAATGACCCTGACTGTTTTTGCGGCATCGCCCGACAAAGACACGTTGAATCGTATGAATAATAGAGGCCAGCGAATCGGCTGGTGGGTTTTGAATCAAGACAATGGTCCTGCTGCTTCCGGAGAATTAAAAGCCAAAGAAGGACGCTATATCAATGGTCGTAAATTTGGTGCCTGGATCAACTACTATGAAGACGGTGTAACGCCGCGTCTGATTGGAGAATATGCCGATAATCGTCCGTCGGGAGCCTATTTCCGTTTCGACCGCAAGGGCAAGCTGCAGCAAGCCAGCTTTGTTCCATGGAAGATTGGCACTTCGCAAATCCTCGAAACATCCAACACGGTATTTTCCTGCAAAATGTTCTTTGAAAGCAAAGATGCCGTCGCCGGACAGGTATTCTTCGCCGAGAAAGTCTTTAACAAGAACATTGCGGTGCGTTTCTGGCTGGAATCGGCCGTGAAAACAGAATCGAACGAATTCGCTGTCATCGATTACGAATGGCTCAATATCAACTACAATCGCTTATTGCTCAACTACCTGTTGATCCGTACGCCGAAAAAAGATCTGCCACCGGTAGTCGTGCAGCAGACAGCGGCCGAGCGACAAACAATCGATCCTGAAGCTGATCAGGAAGCCGCTATCGAACGCGAAGCCCGCGACAAGCATTACTACTATCCGCCGATTGTGCGCAATCCGAAAGTCGCGAATGGACTCACGTTCAAGCCGAACGGTATGAACAAGCTCTATTCCGATGAATCCGAAATCTGGATCGACGGCTACTTCCGAAGCGGCCGCCTGCTCGACGGAAAAGTATTCGTTTATGACAGGGACGGCGTTCTGTTGAAAGTACGTGTCTACAAAGACGGTGTGTACAAATCCGACGGCGTGCTTTAACCAGCTGATTGGCAGGATCAAGCCGATTACTACGTCATTTCATCTTTTTAAGCCAAAATCGGGGAGGCCACGCAACCTCTTGTGAGATTTTAACGTATATTGTTCAGCTTATACTTATACTCGAATACAAGATGAAACAACTCATTTACTTATCCCTGACGCTGTTCTTTATTCTCCTCGGAACATCTTCGGCAAAAGCCACGCACATTGTCGGTGGTGAAGTGTATTATGACTCGCTTGGCGGGGGCAGATACAAAATCACGATCGAAGTGTTTCGCGATTGCGGTCCGCTCTCTTCCGGCTTTGACAATCCGCTTGAGTACNNACGGAACACAGTGGTCGACCCGTCTGGTAGATGCTTTCAGCATTACTCAGCTGCCGGTTATTTACGACGATCCATGCGTTACACCTCCGGACGATATTTGCATCGAACGTGCGATCTATATCGATACGGTAATCCTTCCGTTCGATCCTGACCAGGCAACCGGCTACCATATTTCCTACCAGCGCTGCTGCTGGGCAAATAACATCAGCAACCTCGTGAGCCCGGGTGAAAACGGAATTACACTGACAGACCACATCACAAGTCCTGATCTGGTAGCTGTGCGTAACCAGAGCGCCCGTTTCAACAACTATCCGCAGCTGGTTCTTTGTGCAAACAACTCTATCACGTTCGATCACTCTGCAACCGACCCGGATGGTGACTCGCTGGCTTATGAAATGGTCACACCATGGCTTGGTGGCGACCAGTTCAACAGTATCCCGAATCCGGAAACAGCTCCTCCTTACAACCCTTCCGTTTGGGAAACCGGTTTCTCTGCCGCGCAGCCGTTTGGTCCGGGATCTTCCGTGACAATCGATGCGGTGACAGGTGAAATGGTCTTCAGCCCGAATATGATCGGAACCTATGTAGCCGGTGTTGCAGTGAAAGAATACCGTAATGGCGTGCTTATCAACGAGAAAATCCGCACGTTCGGTTACCGCGTTGTAGACTGCGACCAGGAAATTCCGCTCGAGATCGAAACCTTCGTGAACAACCAGGTAGGCGGCAGTGGCGGAAATCTGCTGATCGAAGACTGTGGTGTTGCCGGATTCGAGATCACGCGTACTGACACAACAACTAACCTTGTGATGCAAATGATCACTTCAGGAACAGCTATCAACGGAACCGATTACACGGCCATCGACGACACGCTCATCATCCCTCAAGGTGTATTTGCCGATACGATCCTGATCGCGGCTTTGCTTGACGGTATGACGGAAGGCGATGAAACGGTTGTACTGCAGCTGGTAATCAAAAACCCTTGCGCTGACGAATACGATACGACTTCCATCGCACTGACGATCGTTGATTACACGAACATGGAAATCACCCACACGGATTCGGCTAATATCTGCGCCGACTTCGGAGAGATCACACCGATCAGCTGTAACGTGACGAATGGTGTGGCGCCGTACAGTTATTACTGGCAACCGGTCAACATGCCGAGCAACGACACCGTTTATATCACCCCTGGAATGGTTGTACCGAACGTGAACAACTTCAATGTTACGGTGACCGATCAGTGTAATAAGACGATACAGAGCGGTCTGATCAGGGTTTACAATCAGTGTCCGCTGATCGTGCCGAACGTTATTACGCCAAACGGCGACGGAACGAATGATTTCCTCGTGATCACGAACCTCGAAGACTTCGACCGTGTTGCGCTGAAAGTATTTAACCGTTGGGGGAATGTCGTGTACGAGCACGATGCTTACAAAAACGACTGGAAAGGTGTTGACGTAAGCGGAAAAGAGCTCGAAGAAGGCGTTTACTTCTACATGGTAACACCGGAAAGCGAGAAATACAATTACGACGACAACGAGAAGACGAAATTCACAGCACACGGATACGTCCATATCTTCAGAAATTAATACGGATAATCATCCTTGAAACTGGCCCCTTCGTTACGGAGGGGCTTTTTTTGTTCCGGTCGGCCGGTTGCCGATCACCAGTCACCAGTCATTGGTCCGGTCTTAAGTTATTGGTAGAATAGTCTGATAGCCTGTAGAACGTCTACATATTATCTGTACGGAAGGAATTAGCGTTCGGAAGAGAATTGCAGAACGTTATCCGTAAAAGCCGTTTAACGGAAAAGACGCTTCACTCTTTACAAAAGGAAACAGAGCGTTACGATCTACAGAAAACGGAATCATTTAAAATGCCCTGACTGGAGACGGGCGACTGTCAGACCTTTTTTTTCCGGTCCCGAAGGTTCATGAACGGGATTTCGATCAGCTTGTACATCAGGAAAGAAATACCGATGACGAGTGCCCAGAACAGGAGATAGTCCAGCCACCATTTTTCACCGACGATGTGCTTGCCCGGACGGTATTTTTTGAAATCGAGGTGCATTTCCTGTGCCTGTTCCATGGTAATCTCTGCCGGAATTTTCTTTTTCGCCTGTGGTTGAACGGTATAATAATTGCCGGTTTGCTCGCCGTCTTCACCCGTTTCTGTGATGTAAATGATGTTATTCAACTTGCGCTCGGCAGGAGTGATATGCTCGATCTTCACACCGTCGTAATTGCCGTGCATGATGTTCTTGATGAGCATATTCGTAACCACGTTCAGGTTCACGAGGTACATCGAATAGGAGATGAGGCTGAAGAACGTAATGAACTTCGTGACGCGTCCGAAACCGTTTTTCCAGTTCGACAGGAAAGGCAGCATCATCAGAACCACGAGCGATTTGATCAACGGGAACCAGACAGCGGAATATTCACCGTATTTCGGTCCCATATTGCGCTTCGTGTAGTACAAAAGCCAGCAGCCGAGGATCAGCAGCAGGATATTGAATTTGTTCTTCCAGAGGTTCGGAAAGTAGTTCGCCAAAAACGCACCGATCACACCGAACATGATCGCATCCAGGCGTGGGATGACCTGGTAGGTGATGTGATCGTCGATGTATTGCTTAAACGCCGGCAAATGCGACGGATCGGCAGCGTGGAAGCTGTATTTGTGGTAGATGTAGTAACGATACCACGAGATCAGCGCAATGAGGACCACGCTCAGGATTACGATCGTTGGCAGAAGCTTCGAACGGAACAAATACAGGCTACCGAACAGGAACGTCGGGATCAGCAAGTAAAACCACTCTTCGATGCTCAAGCTCCACGATTCGGCGAAGAACGATGGTGGAACGGACTCGAAGTTCTGGATAAAGAAGAAGAATTTCCACCAGTCGGGCGGGAAGTTGTCAGGCAATGCGATCGCCGTGTAAGCCAGCAAAATCAACAGAACGAACAGGTAAGCAGGAACCGTCCGCATCCATCGTCTGCTCCAGAAATGAACGAGACCTTTGAAAGACGGCGCTTCTTTTTGCAGCTGACGGATCAGGATTCCACCGATCAGGTAGCCGCTGAGCACGAAAAAGATGGCAACACCGTCGAGCAGGATCTTATGGACAGCAGGTTTGTATTCCGCCGGAACGAGGATCATNNGGCTGTGACCGATCAAAACCATGAAAATCGCAATAAAACGCAGTACGTCAAGTCCGAAAACGCGATTGGTGGTATGCTCTAAACGGAAAAACTGCATAGTGTCCGTGGTGTTAAATTTGAATCCGGCCACGAAGGTAAGCATTTAGATGAACAGTTAGGAGTTATGGTGTTGGATAGTTGGATAGTTGGATA
>DJFN01000156.1:229-871 GCA_002432085.1 Flavobacteriales bacterium UBA5871 | reverse complement strand
GTCCTACCTGCCGGTAGGCAGGCTGCAGTCTCCAGTCGTTTGTTCGGTTATGAAATGTTCTGTCTTTGCGTTTAGTCTAACGATGCGATCTTAAATTCCTGCTGTCTGATGTCCTGCTGTCATGACATCCTGAACTCTTGACATCCTGATGTCCTGAAATCCAAACAAACAAAAAAGGCTGCCTTTGCAGACAGCCTCGTTTTATCGGAAAGCGCTATTATGCTTCTTCTTTTGTTTCTTGTGGCCTGGAAGATTCCGGACGCTCCGGACGTGGCAGCAATACACGGCGTGAAAGCTTCCATTTCTTGGTTTTCGGATCTTTTCCGACAACCTTGAATTTCAGCACGTCGCCTTCTTTTGCTACGTCTTCCATCTTCGCCACTTNNCTCGGAAATGTGGATCAGACCGTCTGTTCCAGGAAGGATTTCCACGAACACACCGAAGTCTTTTACCGACTTCACTTTGCCTTCGTATTCCTTGCCTTCTTCCACTTGTGGTGGGAAAGCGATCATACGGATACGTCCGCTGGCAGCTTTCATATCTTCACCGTTGTTGGACATGATCTGAACCTGTCCTTCGCCGGATGGCAATTCTTCGATGGTAATAACCGTGTTCGTTTCTTTCTGGATTCCCTGGATGATT
>DJFN01000156.1:0-193 GCA_002432085.1 Flavobacteriales bacterium UBA5871 | reverse complement strand
CGGCTTGAAGTCCGGGTTCGGCTTTGCGATCGTTTCCACCAGCTTGTTGAGGATGTGCAAACGACCTGCTTTTGCCTGTTCCAGTGCCTGGATCAGAACTTCGTATGGCAGACCGTCAACCTTGATATCCATCTGGCAAGCGGTGATTCCTTTTGCCGTACCGGTCACTTTGAAGTCCATGTCACCGAGGTGA
>DJFN01000161.1:12912-18995 GCA_002432085.1 Flavobacteriales bacterium UBA5871 | reverse complement strand
GACGGATGCTTCGAACCACACACAACGCATCCCAATAAAGCTTTTGCGCCTTTTGTGGTGAAATATGATCGCAGGCTTCCTAAAGCTCCACCAGTTTCTCAATATGCGAATGCAATACCTTATCCAACTCCATTTTTGCTTTGATTTCCTTCAAAACACTTTCATCAGGCTGTTTTTGTCTGAAAATAATATCTACTCCTTCAGGCGTGAACAGCGTTTTCGAGAAATGGATCACCGCCCATTCGTTGTGCTCGTCCATCAGGCAAACCTGCCATTTGCTTTTCAACAGGAATAAGAGGCCTTTTCCTCTCCAGGTAAAGCTTCCGGGCTGCTTCCGATCAGGAAAGTCGATTCCTTTGATGCTGCGCTGTTTCCCGTTTTGCATGTAGCTGACCTCATCCAGCAGAACGGGTTGGCCGTTGCGTTCGGAAACGGTGTAATGGAACGACGGATCGGTACGGTTTCCGTTGAGCCACATCGGGAAATTGGTGCTGACGATGAACCATTGTCCCGCCAGCAGGGGAAGGATCGTTGCCATAAAGTGTGTTTTAGTCGTTTGGGTTTAACCCGTTGGTAGCCGTTAAGTTAGTTTAACTTAAAAAAGATCAAGGTTTTGCTTCGGAATTTTTTCGCGACGGCTTTATTGATACATTGCATACAAGCGCAAAACGGGTTGTCTGATAGTCGTTTGCGTCGCCAAAAGATCCCACATTATGGAAACACTCCAGCTAAACCAGGTCATTCATCTCAAGGGAGATATTGCACCCGTTGTTGCCACCGCTATTCACGACGGGCATTTTATGCGCGAAGCGCTGATACCGCATTGCGGTTTGACGGAAGACGAGCGTTTGCGGGAAGAAGATCCGTTTACGGCACAAATGATCGAGCTTTTCCCGACGACGATTGTCGGACTGAGAAGCCGTTTCGAGCTGGATTTGAACCGTTCGCCGGAAAAAGCGATTTATCGTGTGCCCGAAGACGCCTGGGGACTCAACGTCTGGAAAGAACCGCTTACCGAAGAGCAATTGAAAGAAAGTCGGGCGATGTACGATCTTGCTTTCAATGAAATGCAGCCGTTTTTCCAGGCTTGTATCGATCATTACGGCTCGGTGATCGTGCTCGATTGTCATTCCTACAATCACATGCGCGATGGCGCCGATGCTTCACCGGCCGATCCGGAAGGCAATCCGGAGATCAATCTCGGAACGAAGAATATGAACCGCGAACACTGGGCGCCGGTGGTGGAAACGCTGATTCGGACGTTCTCTTCGCATGAGATCAACGGTAAGCAGCTGGACGTTCGCGAGAATATCAAATTCAAAGGAGGTTATTTCTCCGAATGGCTGTATCACCACTTCGGCGATGCCGTTTGTCCGGTGGCGATCGAATTCAAGAAAACCTTCATGGACGAATGGACGGGTGTTTTGCATGAACAGCACCACCGTGAGCTGAGCGATCTGTTGCTGAGCACGCTGCCCATTCTGACCGCGCTTCAGCAGGAACTTAATACGCGTGTATGAACAAGTCGGCAACAGCGGAAAAAGTATTGAAAGGCCTGAAACAACAGGGAAGCTGTTTTCTCACGGAACCGGACGGCACCATCGTGCACATCGAAAAATTGCTGCCGTATGTGTGCGTATTCCGCTATCCGTCGGTTGGTCCGGATTATTTCACGCACATCCTCGATAAAACGGAATCGTCCTACATCATGATCCCGGAAGACCGGTCGGTGGAGCTGGAAACGATCATTCGTGAGATGTGTACTTTCCTGGCGGATAAATTCGGTGCTTTTCTGATCGTTGAGCTCTGGGTAACAGATCATTTCGATCCGAGTCGTCCGGAAATTACGATACTTGGCCCGCAGACGAAAATGCCGGCTACAGTCGACATTCTGCAGGACGAAATGAAGCAGATCAGCATGCCGGGAAACACCATCGAAGTGCAGGTGGATGAAGAATCTGTCGTAGCACCTTCGGGCATGCAGCCGATTGCCGTCCGATCGCAGCTCAAACAGTTCGAAGCTTTGCTGATCGGACTCGAAATTCAGCCGTTTTTCATCAATGCGGACAATCGTCAGCCGTATCCGGCGTTCACGCGGTTTGTGCGTACACATCTTGGCAGAGCGTTGAAAAAGGCCTTGTTCGAATTCGTTCGCGTACAGACATCCTATAATGCAACGAACTTCCAAATGCTTGGAACGTCACGAATCACGGATAATGTAAAAAATGTCGACGATCAGCTGGCCGCGATTTCATCTCAGTTCAAATTCCTATTCCTCGTTTCGCCGGTCAACAGCCGGGAAGCGTGGGAACAATTCAGCGCCGATAAATTCAAGCGAACACCGGTTTTCCACTACCGCTTGCTGCCGCTCGATCCGGAACTGGCCAAACGCAGGCTTTACAACATCGAGATCGAAAAAATCGAAGATCCGACGCTGGCCTATATTTTCCGCGACAAACGCAACGAGCTCGACAAAATGCTGTCGATGCTGGCACAGCGCGACACGCGTGATTTCCTCCAAAGCAGCATTCAGCTCTTCGGTTCGGTTAGCCGTGAATTGTACGACGTGGCCAACGCCATTCTCACGATCATCAAGCCGCAGCACGAACAGGAACAGAAAGTCGAACGCATGGATGCTAAAGCTTTTGCCGCACGTGCTCAGGAAGAATTTGATTTTTTCAAGCGCTATGTTCCCGAAATCGAGCTGAAAGTAGAGATCAGCCGTTCGGTCGACAGTCTTATGGTGGCCAACGATACACTGCACATATCCAGCGACTACGTCATTCCGGTCAACAGGGTGGAAGCGCTCATTCAGCACGAAGTGGGAACGCACATGCTGACGTACATCAACGGGAAAGCACAGCCATTAAAACAGCTCAGCCAGGGTGTTCCGGGCTATGAAGAACTGCAGGAAGGACTGGCCGTGCTGGCGGAATACCTTTCGGGCGGATTTACCAACGACCGTATGCGGATGCTCGCAGCGCGCGTCGTTGCCGTAAAAAGCCTCGTCGATGGCTATTCGTTCCTGGAAACCTTCCAGCTTTTATACGAACAACATCATTTCAACGCACACACTGCATTCGGAATTGTGACAAGAGTTTATCGCGGCGGCGGATTTACGAAAGATGCCGTTTACCTCCGCGGACTCATTGCTTTGCTCAATCATATCAACAACGGCCATTCGATCGAATCGTTGCTCATCGGCAAGATTCGGGAAGATTACATCTCCATCATCGAAGAGCTGGTCTACCGGAAAGTACTGAACCCGATTCCGTTGCTGCCCCGCTATCTCGTTGAGGGCGAAGGAAAAGCAAAAGTCGAACAGATCAGGAACGGGTTCGATGTATTCAGTTTAATTCAAAACAGGCAGTTATGAACGTAGGAATCGTAGTCAATCATCTCCGGACCGAGCGTGTAGGGTATACTTCCACGATGCTGGCACACCAGCTGCATCTGGCCGGACATCATATATTTTACATCGACGTTTCCGATCTGGGTTATCGTCCGGACGGTGAAATGTACGCACATGCCGTGCATCTTCGGAAAGACAACAAGACGATCAAGGACATGGAGGCTTACCTCACGGCCATGCAAAGCGATGAAGCCGCACGTTCCGTCATTACGGCGCGCGATCTGGATGTTTTGCTGCTGCGGAACGATCCTTCCGGTGAAGGTCGCGACCGCAGCTGGGCGAAGATCGCAGGCATCAATTTCGGGCAGTTTGCGATCGCCTCGGGCTGTCTGGTACTCAATGATCCCTATACGCTGGCAAACGCGCAGAACAAGCTCTATTTCCAGCATTTTCCGGAAGAAGTGCGGCCGAATACGCTGATCACGCGTTCCGCGGCAGATATTCGTGCGTTTTTCATGGAAAACAATCAGGAAATCATTCTGAAACCGATTCAGGGCTCCGGCGGACACGGCGTGTTCATGCTCAATAAGAACAATACCGGCAATATGAACCAGATCATCGAGTCGCTGCTGGAAGAAGGCTATATCATTGCGCAGGAATTTCTTCCCGAAGCGGCCAAAGGCGATATCCGCATGATGGTCATGAACGGCAAGCCAATGGTCATCGATGGAAAATATGCGGCATTCAAGCGTGTTTCGAAGGCCGGAGATATCCGGAACAATCTCAGCGCCGGCGGACAATTCGAGAAAGCCGTCATAACGGATCATATGCTGTACCTGGCCGAACTGGTGGCTCCGAAGCTGATCAAGGACGGAATGTTCCTCGTCGGACTCGATATCGCCGGAGACAAGCTGATGGAGATCAACGTGTTCAGTCCGGGCGGTATCAACGTTTCCAACACGCTGAACAAGGTCAACTACGCTTTGCCGGTCATCGCATCACTGGAAGAGAAAGTGCGTCAGAAGAAATTGTACGGCAATACCTTCGACAACGCGTTCTACGCCACGATCGGGTAATTATTTGCCGATTAAGGATTCGTAGGCATTCTGGATCTCGACGAACTTCTCGGCTGCTATTTTCTGCTGGGAAGCCGTTCCGGTCGCAAAATTGTCCGGGTGGTGGACCTTTGCCAGTTTCCGGTAGGCTTTCTTGATCTCTTCCGGCGTAGCATCGGGACGAACACCCAGAATGTCGTAAGCATACGTTTTGCGCGTCGAAGAGCTGACTTTTTTTTCAGCCGTTTCTTTCCGATGGCTTCTGTAAGCGGCATAAATGGCCAGGATTCGCGTCAGGTTTTCCGGTTTTAATCCGAGGTCGTTGTTGATTTTCTTCAGGAAATTCAACTCGGCTGTATTCAGATCGCCGGCTACTAAAGCCAGACCGGTCAGAAAGTAAATGACCTGAGAACGCGCGCCTTCATCCGGCCGGTGGATGATCATCCAATCCGTGATGGTTTTGGTCTGAATGGGATATTTCAGGGAAAAGAGCAGCGAATCGCCGAAATTGTAGTTGGCAAAAGCAAAATAGCGGTTGAAATACTGGTTGATGAATTGGGTTTTGCCTTTCGCATCTAGGTAATTGAGCTGAATGAGCTTTGCTCCGAGCGCCAGGTAAGCTTCCAGGAAATTATCCTCGGTAGGTTTCAGCGATTGCGGAAAAATCCCTTTTCGCCACGAACGCGCATGCCGCGTTTTGTAGATGTAAAGCAGCAAGCCGCCGAAAAACGGAACGCTGAACAGCACGACCACTAGCCAGGTGGGAAGGTTAGCGGCCGTTTCAAAGTAAAGTAGCATACCTGACATAGAACAAATGTATCTTTTTCGGATTCTGTTCTTTTTAATTATTTCTGCGGGCTCGATTTTTCACCACCAAAGGCGCAAAAGACCAGGTTACGTACTAGCGTAGTGAAAGCGCCCCCGACATAAAATCGGGGTCTACACAAAAGAGGTTATCAATTACATTTTTTAGTAAAGAACCACAACTTTTGTGTAATCCCGATTGCATCGGGATTCTTCGAACTAAACCCTGCGCTTCCCATAAAGCTTTTGTGCCTTTTGCGGTTTGAATAAATAACAGACGTTTTACGAAAAGTAACAAACAAAAAAAGGGCTGCTCTGCTGAACAACCCTTTGAAGAATTCTGAATTTGCTTAATGCTCCTGAGCAGCCAGGTAACGCTCGGCGTCCAGTGCAGCCATACAGCCTGTGCCTGCGGCAGTAATAGCCTGACGGTAGTTTTTATCGGCTGCGTCGCCGGCAACGAATACGCCCGGTACGTTTGTATACGAAGTTCCCGGTTTTTCGTACTTGATGTAGCCAACTTCGTCGAGGTTGATGTAATCCTTGAAAATATCGGTGTTCGGCTTGTGACCGATCGCCACGAAGAAACCGGTACATGGAATCACGTGCTCTTCGCCTGTAGCGCTGTTGCGCACGCGTGCGCCCGTTACGCCCATATCGTTTCCTTCCACCTCAACGGTTTCGGTATTGAATAAGATCTCAATGTTCGGCGTCTTTTTCACGCGCTCTTCCATGATCTTGGAAGCACGGAATTTCTCGCTGCGCACCAGCATCGTCACTTTCGTACAAAGCTTGGAAAGGTAGTGCGCTTCTTCGCAGGCAGAGTCGCCGGCTCCAACGATCACCACTTCCTGTCCGCGGTAGAAGAATCC
>DJFN01000161.1:0-12854 GCA_002432085.1 Flavobacteriales bacterium UBA5871 | reverse complement strand
TGAACAGGACCGCTAAAGTCTACTTTGCTGATGAAACCCGAACGAACATCCGTTTCGAAGCGCTTGGCCTGAGCTTCCAGTTGAAGCATCATTTCAGGACCGGTAACGCCTTCCGGATAACCCGGGAAGTTTTCCACTTCATTCGTTGTCGTGAGCTGTCCGCCCGGTTGCAAACCTACATACATAACAGGTTTCATTTCGGCACGTGCAGCGTATATCGCAGCTGTATAACCCGCAGGTCCGGAGCCTATGATCAGGCATTTTACTTTTTCTGCACTCATTGTGTGTTCTCTTTGATTTTGGGTCAACAAAAATAATGATTCGAACGAGATAGCGGAACGGTTCTCAGAAGTGTTTTTTGAGCTTAGGAATCCAATTGACAGTTCACAATGGAAATGCACAATTGTAACGATTCAATTGATCAGTTGAACATTAATTGTCAACTGTCAATTGTCCATCGTCAATTATTTACGGCATGTATAGACAAAAGCAGGAGGGAAGTTCGCCGGTGTAAAGCTGATCTGCAGCGAAGGAAAGAAATCCTTGATGACTTTTTTGGCGTTCAGCGAGTACTGGAATTGTACGTAAAGACCGTTGCTTCGCAGGATACGGTGACTTTCCGAGAGAATTTTGTTTTTGAGCACGAGTGGGAAGTTCGCCAGCGGAAGGGAAGATAGTACGACGTCGGCTTCTTCGAGTCCGTATTGATCGAGGTATTTTCCGATGTGCTCCGCTGAATCGTGGATGAGGTGAACGCGAGGATCGTTGATCTCTCTTTTCAATGCTTCGTAGAACGCATCGTTGAGCTCAAAGACCAATAAATGCGCGTCCGGACTCAATTGCTCGATCATCATGCGGGTAAAAACGCCGTTTCCGGGCCCGAGCTCGATGATTACTTTGGCCGTTTTGAAGTCGATGGATCCCAGCATTTTCCGGGCAAGAAAGCGCGAGCTGGGAATAACGGAGCCCACCATTTTGCGTTCTTTCCAGAATTGTTTTAAAAAGGATTTCCTTGACATAAGTAGCTTCAGGATTTCAATTAGTCTTTGAGCGCGAATTTACCGTTATTGATAACGCCGTGGACATATCCTCTTAATTCTTTGTTTAAAAACGGCGTGTTTTGCGCCGTAATCAGCACATCTTCAGTGGAAAATGTCCAGGTTTTGTCCGGTGAAAAAAGTGTGAGATCGGCCTGAGCACCTGGTTCGATAGCACGGGATTCGATCCCAAGTAATTGACGAGGTTGAACGGTCAGCGCACGAACGATGGTTTCCACAGAAGCTTCTTTCGCGGTCAGCAATTCGCCGAAAAGCGTTTGCAGCGTGCTGTTTCCGAAGGCTGCGTGGTCGAATTCCACATCCGTTTCTTCGGTGTCGTTCGGACGGTGATCGGAAACGATGCAATCGATCGTGCCGTCTTTCAGGCCGTTCCAGAGCGCCATTCTGTCCTGTTCCGTACGAAGCGGTGGCATGAGCTTGTAGCTGGAGTCGAAATCGAGTACAGCTGTTTCGTTGAAGATAAGATGCTGTGCGTGAACGTCTGCGGTGATGTTCAGTCCATTGGCTTTCGCATTGCGGATCAGGTTCACCGCTTCTTCAGAAGAAACGCCGGTTACATGCAGTCGTCCGCCCGTGTATTCCAGCAAACGGATATTGCGCTCCAGGCGAATCACTTCACCGATGATCGGATCGGCCTTCAGACCGGTTTTGGTGGAAGCTTCGCCTTCGTTCACCAGGCCGCTTCCGGAAATCGACGCATCGCGGGAAAAACCTACGACGGTTCCGCCGAAATCACGCGAGTAGAGCAGGGCGCGGTACATGATTCCGCCCGAAACCGGGTGAAGATCGTCTGAAAAGAGGCGCACGCCGCTCTGGAACATATCGTAAAGCTCGGCAAGGTGTTCGCCTTCGTTCTTTTTCGTGATGCAGCCCATCGGGTGCAGGGAAGTAACACTTTGTTCCGCACGACGAAGAATGTATTCCACAGCCGTTTTCCCATCAACGACAGGCTTCGTTGTCGGCAGGCTCGCCAGGTGCGTGAATCCGCCGAATGCAGCGGCGTCGAGTCCGGAAACTACGGTGGATTTATGTTCTTCTCCCGGATCGCACAAATGAGCTTTCAGATCGACCCAGCCTTGCGAAACGTGCAGGTTTTCGCCTTCCACGATCTGATCGGCTTCAGAAGTAATCTGCTCCGCGATCTGCGTGATGTGGCCGTCTTCGATCAACAGGTCGCGTACCTTTCCGTGATGTGAAGAAGACGGATCCACGATGGTTGCTTTGCGAAGAAGTATGTTCATAAGACGTTCAGCGTTTTAAGATTTCCAAAAATAATTGATGCCCATTTCGGCAAGCAGGAACACAAGGGCGAAAACAACGCACCATTTCCAGTAATTGTATGGTTGATCGAGCTCCAGGAAGCCTGCGCCTGACCAGCCTTCGGCATGACTCACGGATTGCGTGCGAATGCCGGCGCTTTCAAATGCGTCGCGAATTTCCGTATCGGAAAGTGAAGCGATTTTCGATTCCTTGCGGTTGTAATTGATCGATAAATGACCTAATTGCTGGGCGGAAGTACTAATGCTATAGTTGCCGGATTCCAGCTGTCTGACTGCTTCCAGGCCTTGAATGGAAAGAAAGCTCGACTGTCGTTTGCGGAAAATCGTCGGAATGTAATCGATCCCCTCTTTTTTTAGGTGAATCGCCTGTTCGGTATTGCTCGGTTGTGCTACGGGATAGCTGCCGTCCTCACCGATCACGAGGTAATACGGCGCCTGGCGTTGACTGAGCTCGCCGATACGCAGCAACACCGTCGAGAACAGCTGATTGCTGGTAAAAGAGCTGAAATCCGTGCTGAGCGACGTCGCCGAGAGGTAGCAGGAAAGACTGCCGGTTCCGCGGACAAAGAAAGAATTGCCGTTCCGGAATGAAAGCAAGTCGATACTTTGCGTTGCCGAAGCCGCCTGCAGACGATAAGCCTGCTTTACCAACGGAAGGTTTAGTTCTTCGGGCTTGCGTTCGAACACGCCATCAAAAAACGGATCTTTTGTGTTGATCTGTTTCACCGTAAGCCCTGATGTTTGGAGCTGTGTAAACAACGGTAATTTTAGTCGGGAAAGCAATCCGTTCCAGCCGCTTGTTCCGGCATTCGAGCCCGGGAAGAGCAAAAGCGTTCCGCCGTCTTCGGCAAATTCGACCAATACATCAGCCATGGCAGCCGAAACCTGGTTGGCACCGTTGACGATCACCAGATCTTTGTTGGCGCAATCCGTCGAACCAAGCTGATTCTGAGGGATAACGGTCGTTTTATAGTAATCGTCGAGGCTGTAGACCAGTGAAATGTTCGTCACGGCGCTTTCTCCGTCGATGATCAGCACTTCGCTTTTTTCACGCACAGCATACGAGAAAAAGTAGCTGTCGTCCATGTTCATCTGACGGTCGTTGATCGTTACCGATCCGCGGATTTTGCCGGCCTGGTTGTTGAAATAGCTCAGCTCGACCGTATCCGATCCATTGGCCGGAATGTCGGCAAATACGTCGCGGTTCATCGATCCGACACTGAAATTCACGTCGACATTCTGAATGGCGTCTTCGCCTTCGTTGCGCAGCCGTGCGTAAAGCGTTTGTTTCGCTCCTTGTTTCTGTACCGGCGTTGCAAACCAGATCGAATCGACATACAAATTGCCTGCATTAACCGGCTTCAGCAGCACAGGATAAAGCAGTGTCGACCATTTATCGAATTTCCCTGTATTTCCAAATGTTGACTTTTGAAAATCAGATAAATAGATCAATTGACTTGATGCAATGGTTAAATCGTTGTTTTCGCTGTCTTTCATCCATTGTTCCCACCAACGGAGCACATCGGCCGATTTTCGAACTAAAGAAACAGGTTTGATTTTTTCCAGCTTTTCGAGAAACTGAACCTTCGTCAGCGATTGTTTTTCGGCGCCACTCAGCTCGTTGGTCAACAGCACAAATTGAGCAGTCCGAGGCGCATCATTCGCAATGGATTTTGCCAGCTCGCGGGCTTGCGAGACCAATTCGCCGTTGCTTCCGACGCGTGTCATGGAAAACGAATTATCGACATAAACGCCGATTACATTCACGCCGCTTTTCGACGCTTCGTTTTTCAACGGAATGTAAGGCTGTGCGAAGGCAAAAACGAGAAAAGCGAAGGCCAAAGCGCGCATGGTGAACAACAGCCAGTATTTGAGCTTGCGTGTGTTTTTCTGATTTTGCTCAACCGATTTCAGGAACGTCAAACTCGAGAAAAAGACCGTTTTGTAACGCTTGAAGTGAAAAAGATGAATGAGAAGCGGGATGAGGATAACCGCGAGGGCAAACAAAAATTCAGGATAGACCCACTTCATGGTTTCAAAGATAGAAAATCTTTTTGACCACTTTTACCGCTGAACATGGAAAGCAATCCGTTAGACAAGAAAACAGTCTTAAAATCCTTCAAAAGCTCCGAGACCGAACAACGCGAAATCGTACTTGCAAGGATCGTTCGGATCCATAGCGACCAGTTTTCCCTGGATTTCCGCTACCGATTTCCAATCGTTCTGCTTGCGGGTCAGAATGCCCAGCTTGCGCGCTACGTTGCCCGTGTGAACATCGAGTGGCAAATGCAGCTCAGACGGCGAAATGCTTTTCCAGATGCCGAAATCGACACCTTTCTTATCGTCTCGGACCATCCAGCGCAGGTACATATTCAGCCGCTTGGAAGACGAGTTTTTCAACGGATTGGCGATGTGTTTCTGCGTACGATCGGGGAAATCGCCTTGGGTGAATTGTTCCCGGAAATGAGCGATTCTTCCGTAAACGCCGCTATGCTCAGAATGATTAGCAAAAGCCTGTTCCAATCCCCCGTTCTGGTAAATCCGCTTCAACGAACGAAAGAAAGCGTCCAGATCCTCGGCGTTGAAAGTACGATGAACGAACGGCGAATCAAACTGTTTGTAATCGCGGATGAATTCATACGGCTGTTGCTCCATGATTTCCAGGATACGCTCGCCGCTGGAAATAATGGCTTTCCGGTTGCCCCAGGCAATGGTCGAGAGCAATAAACCGGTGATCTCGATATCCTCTTTCCGTTCAAACCGATGCACGAGCTGAATCGGGTCTGTGTCGATAAAATCAGGATTGTTGTACTGATTGGCTTTGTAATCGAGGAATTCTTTCAGCTCGCTGGCGTTCATAGAATCTTGAGCTTATTTCACCAGGTAGCCGTCCGACATCACCAGCGTCCGATCGGCCATTTCCGCTAACTGCGTGTTGTGTGTTACGATCACGAATGTCTGACCGAAATCCTTGCGCAGATCGAAAAACAGCTGATGCAACTCGGTTGCATTCTTCGAATCGAGGTTTCCGGAAGGCTCGTCGGCGAAAATCACACGCGGATTGTTCATCAGCGCGCGCGCTACGGCCACACGTTGCTGTTCACCGCCGGAAAGGGCAGAAGGCTGATGTTCCCATCTTTCAGACAATCCCAATCGCTCCAGGAGCTCCATTCCGCGCTTTTTTGCGTCGGTCATTGATAAACCACCGATGAGTGCAGGCATAACGACGTTTTCCAGTGCCGTGAATTCCGGCAAAAGCTGGTGAAACTGGAATACAAAGCCGATTTGCTGATTGCGAAACCGTGCCAGCTCGTTTTTGGAAAGCGTGAACGGATTCGTGCCGTTGAGTGTTACCGAACCGCTGTCGNNGTGTCGTTTTCCCGGCTCCCGAAGAACCGACGATGGAAACGATCTCACCCGACTGGATTTCCAGATCAATGCCTTTCAGCACTTCCAGTTGTCCGTATTTCTTACAAAGTTGGCTGGCTGCGAGCATTATTTGTCCAGTTTGAGCGTATGTCCCATTTTATCGCGCTTCGTGTCGAGGTAACGGGCGTTGTGGCTGTTTCTGCCGACCTGGATCGGAACGTTTTCCACGATTTCGAGCCCGTAACCGATCAGTCCGGAGCGTTTTTTCGGATTGTTGGACAGCAGGCGGATCTTTTTCACGCCGAGATCGTGCAGAATCTGTGCTCCGATGCCGTAATCGCGCTGGTCGCTTTCAAAACCGAGCTTCAGGTTGGCTTCGACGGTATCGTAGCCTTCTTCCTGTAATTTGTAAGCTTTCAGCTTGTTCAAAAGGCCGATGCCGCGTCCTTCCTGGTTCATATACACGATAACGCCTTTGCCTTCGCGCTCGATCATGGCCATGGAATGTTCCAGTTGCGGACCGCAATCACAGCGGCAGGAGCCGAAAATATCACCTGTGATACAGGATGAGTGCACGCGCACCAGAACAGGTTCGTTCGGTTCCCAGGTGCCTTTTACCAGCGCCAGGTGTTCCTGTTGATTGGATTTCACCGAAAACGCTACCAGTTTGAAACTACCAACATGCGTTGGCATATCGACTTCAACTTCGCGCGTAATCAGCGACTCGTGTTTCATGCGATAGGCAATCAGGTCGGCGATGGAAACGATCTTCAGACCGAATTTCTCTGCGATAACCTGCAATTCCGGCAAGCGGGCCATGGTTCCGTCTTCATTCAGAATTTCAACGATCACACCAGCCGGTTCGAATCCAGCGAGGCGCGCAAGGTCGGTTGCTGCTTCGGTGTGTCCGGCACGGCGCAAAACGCCTTCTTTCTTCGCCCGAAGCGGGAAAATGTGTCCCGGTTTTCCGAGATCTTCCGGTTTGGTATTCGGATCGATGAGCGACAAAACCGTTTTGGAGCGATCGCTCGCTGAAATTCCCGTCGTACAGCCGTGTCCGATCAAATCGACCGAAACGGTGAACGGTGTTTCGTAGGTAGCGGAATTCTGGGTAACCATCAGCTCGAGTCCAAGCTCATCGCAGCGGTTTTCAAGGAGTGGAGCGCAGATCAATCCGCGGCCGTGTGTGGCCATGAAATTGATCACTTCAGGGGTGGCATTTCGGGCGGCAGTTAGGAAATCGCCTTCGTTTTCACGGTCTTCGTCATCGACCACAATAATGACTTTCCCGGCGCGTATATCTTCGATCGCTTCTTCGATCGTATTCAATTTTGACATGACTCTACAATTCGTGCCTCAAAGTTAACCCTAATAAATAGGTTTCACCACAAAGGAGCAAAGGTTTTTTGACGTGCTTTTCCTGGAAGGAAGCAAAGGGATTTGCTGTTTGAGGAAAAGAATCTGCTACAATGCTTGCCTGGGATTGTCTTTGTTTTTTTATTATGCATGCTTTCAGTCTTTAACATACTGTTGATTTAAGCGGTTTCGAGCAATTAAAGCAATACATAGAAATACACAAAGCCCTTTGCTCCCTTAAGCAGTATGAGCAGATAGATGTCTTTGCTCCTTTGTGGTGANNCTTCATTTTGGAGCCGTGTGGCCGCAGATAAATCAGCCGTTTGGGGAAATTGGCTTTATTGTTGACAAAAATCAGCGTGTCGTTGTTCGGGTCGTCGCAAACGTAAGAAGTCGTTGCTTTCGGTTCCCTGATCTGGTAGATCAGCCGGTTTTTCTGGTCGATGTACATCTTGAGCCGGTCGACTTTACGTTGTTTGCCCCAGCTCCAGGTTGTCGTGCCGGTCAAATGATCGTTCTCGGCCGTCCAGGTTTCACGGATGGCAATGCCATTGAAAGAAGACGTCCATTCGCCGGTGATCCACTCGGGAATAGCTTTACGGTGAACGCAGGAATACAGGAAAAGAAGCGGGATGAAAATCAGCCGATAAGTAGCAGTGACCTTAAATGCTCGTTTTGGGATTTCCATGAGTAGTGTTGTCGGACGTATTCACGCCCGGTGTTACTGATAACAGTAAATATAGAGCGATCACTCAAACACAGCATGATTTTTTCGACGAACTCGGCTGGTTGCTCTGCCAACAGGATATTTTGACTGTCGGTTCCGCCTAACGCATTGTTGGCCAAACGGGTAGTGATGCAGGGGAGGCGCGCTGCCATCGCTTCCAGCAATTTATTTTGCAATCCTGTTCCAATGAACATCGGTGCTACGAAGATCCTTGACCGGGCGTAGCTTTCACGGATATCTTCGACCCACCCTGTGACGTGAATGCGATCGGAAGCCAGCGCACGTACTTTCGCATGCGGACTCGCGCCCGAAAGCAGGAGGGAAAGGTCCAGCCCGCGCTCCCGCAGCTTTGGCAAGATTTCTTTCGCCAGGAAAACGGCCGCTTCCACATTCGGAGGATAGGAAAAGTTACCTGTAAACAGCAGATCGTATTGCTTTTCCTGTTCTGTAATGGTGAAAAAAGCTTCGCTGACGCCGTTTGGAATTACGTGGATCTCATCGCGCTTCGGATGCAAAATGAACTGGCGGTCCTGCGCCGAAATGATCACTTTATGCTCGAAATAATCGAACAGCGAGCGCTCGTAAACCGTCAAACGCTTGTGTTCCATCCGGTAAAACCAATTGCGGTACCAGGGCTCGGTCTGCGTACGGCGTTCCATGCCTTTCGACAGCGCATCCATGTAATCAAGCGTTTTCGGGCAATGGTGGTAATCTTTCACGTATTCCGCCATACGCAACAGCTGACAGAAAATGTGATCGGGTTGTTTTTCGGCAAGCAGTCGACGGATCTTCCGGAAATGCGCATACCGGTAGAAATACGCGACCTGGAACGGCTTTTTCGAGAAAAATGCCAGTGCTGCCTGGAAAAGCAAACCGATTTTTCCAAGTCGGAACAAGTGAATTTCGCTGCAGTATTGCTGTACGATGCGCAAATGGGCTTCGGGAACGGCTGTTTCGGTCATGCAGCACAACACAACGGAAAAATCGTTCGATAAACCCTGCAATTGGTGGAACGCACGCAGCTTGTCGCCTTTCTCCAATGGATAAGGAAAGCGGGACAGTACGACGAACAACAGCGGTTTATCTTGCAAGCGATTCCGTTATGAGGTTTTTGACGATTGCAAAACTATGGTATTTCCCGATATAGGCCCTTCCTTTTTCCCCGGCTTGTTGTCGGAGCTCGGTTGCACCGGAAAATTCCGTCAGGGCGGTGATCCAGTCTTCATCGGAATCGGCGATGCGAAGCACGTTTTCGGCGTCTTTGATTCCAGCTGCTCCCAATGGAGTTGTGATACACGGAACGCCCATGGCAAGTGCTTCCAGTAACTTGATCCGAACACCCGAACCTGTCAGAATAGGGGCGATCAGTGTACCGTTTTCGGTCATGAATTGCCTGGCATTTTCCACAAAACCGTGGAAATGAACACCCGGAAGCTGCGGGAAATGATTGCCTTCGGGAAATGAGCCCGCAATGTGCAGTTTGCTCCCGGAATGTGAAAACCACGGCCAGATAGTGCTCAGCAAGCGCTGGACGGCCAGTTTGTTCGGTTCCCAGTTCAAAGCACCGATATGGAAAAAGTCGGGATTGTTGTAATCGGGCTGGGAAGTGCCCGTTTCCATCGCTACCGGAATGGTGGCGATTTTCGTCTCAACGCCGGTTTTCCGAAGCAATACAGCATCTTCGTCGGTGATCGTCCAGACGAGATCGGTTTTGTTGAGTCCGTCGACTTCTTCTTTTTTCAACGTTTTAGCCAGATGCTTCAAATACCATTTTTTCAGGAAAGAAGCGTCTTTAGCCTGCTGCTGCCAGAGCAAATATTCCACATTGTGGGCACGCACCACGATCGTTGCATTGGAAACAGCGCGCAGCATTTCCACATACGGAACGAGGAATAGACTTTCCAGCACGATAAGCGTGTAGGATTTCTCCTGAACGAGCTGTTTGATCGCCTCGTGGAATTCGGCCGAATGAAAGCGCGAAAGATTGTAGTTTTTGCCTGTCAGCAAGCCTTTCAAAGCGCCGGAAAGCGAAACGCTCGTATCGATAAACGACGTTTCGTGTCGCAGCGGTCGCTGAATTTCAGCAGGATAACGGGACGAATCTGTTCGGTGACGAGGCGTATGAATATAAACATGGTCGACATCCGGCGTGAGCTGCATCAGCGATTCCAACATGGCTTTCATGGCTACACAGCCGCCGTCGATCGTAGGAAAAACCGGTTTGTTGCTGATATGCAGGACCTTCATCGTCTTCTACCGAACGTTAAAATGAGTCGCCAGAGCTTCTTGTCGAAAACACTCAGGTCATTGGCAGCACTGGCCAGCAGGAGCAAGGCAACAGGCGCGAGGATCAGCGACGGCATCCACATACCCACAAACGGACTCACAGTGAGCTGATTGGCCAGGCTTTCGCCTATACTGGTGAGCACGAAATAAACCATGAAAAGCAAAGCCGCAATCACCACCGGTGCACCGAAACCGCCTTTTTTTACGATCGCACCGAGTGGCGCACNNATGATCGTCACCGTGAGTGCAATTTTCTTGTGGAATTCAATGGAAAAACGCTGCGTATTCTCTTCCAGCGAATTCATATAGGTCAGCTGGCCGTCGAGATTCTGGTTTTTGCGTCGGAGCGTGGAAATGGCCGAGTTCAGCGCCTTGATTCTGTCTTTTTTGCTCAGCGATTGCACCGAGATCGGTGGCCCTGAAACCGGTTTCAGTGGTTGTCCGCCAATGCTCATCTGTGTCCGGCGCGGATCTTTGGCAAACGAAATACTGAAAAAATACGGATGATTNNCGTTTCATGCTTTTGATAAAGCTTTTCAAGGTCAGATTGGCGAGTCGTTGCATCGAATCGCGGGCATGACTGATCTGGAAGACATTGAGCATTTCGAACTGGTCCTTGAACATGTCTTCGTCGGAACGATTGAGCTCGAAGCCCGACAGGTTCATTTTGTAGGTCGCTACGTCGAACGAAGTTCTGCGGCTTGGCCGGAAGCTTTCTCCGCTGTGAAACGGTTTGCCGTTTGGCTGAAAAATCGGCGGATTGGCCTGCATTTCTTCGGCGATCTTTCCGTTCACGAGCCTGAAGAACAGGTATTTGCCGTTGGCGCTTTTGAAAATCCGTCCGGATTCGGCTTTCACGGTCTTGATGACTTTCGGATCGGTGTAATCGTGGATCGTAATGCCGGTGAACGTGTCGTCGGTTCCGTTTTCGACCTTGATCGCGTAGCCTTCCAGCTCTTTGGAATACGTTCCGGGCGTTATGAGCGCCGCGACTTTCGTTTCCTGGATATCGAAAATAAGGGAATGCCACTTGAGATTGGCCACCGGAATCACATAATTGGCGAAATAGAACGTGGCGCAGGAAATGAAGAAGACTACGACCACCAGTGGACGCATGATGCGGGAAAGCGATAATCCGGAAGCTTTAAGCGCCGTGAGCTCGTTGTTTTCGGCCAGGTTTCCGAAGGTCATGATGGAGCTGAGCAGCATCGCCAGCGGAAGTGCCAATGGAATAAGGCTCGCGGAAATGTAGAACAGCACTTCCAGCACGACGGAAATTCCGAGTCCTTTCCCCATGAAATCGTCGATGTATTTCCAGAAGAANNCAGCATGAACATGGAGATCAGGAAAGTGACCACGAAAGGTCCGGCAAACGAACGAATGCTGAAAACGGTGAGTCGCTTCACGTGCTAAAAATCTTCCGTAAAGGTAGGGAAAAGGTGTCAAGCGCCAAGCACACGACGCAAATCGATGACGTGGGATTCCCACAATCTCACGACCTGATCTTTTTCGTAGTTCTCAGCGAAATCGGTGATGGTGAAAATGACGGCTTTGGTGATGGGGTCGATGGTATAGCGCATTTCGAAAAAGGCCTCCGGTGCTTCGTCTTCGTCGTGCAACCATTGCCATTTCATTCCTTCGCCTTGTCTTTTGCTGATTAAACGGGCTTTTTCTTCGCTTCCGTCCCAGTGAAAGGTATACACCTCGTCTTTTACAATGACATCTTCGGCGAACCACTCGCTGAGGCCATCGGGAGTGGTGAGTAGTTTATCGAGCACTTTGGGGGATGTCTTGAGGACATACTCCAGCTCGAATTTCTCCTTTTTTGTCATAGTAGTTTTAATAATGTTAACTTCGCAGGAATTATTCAAAAACTCGCAATATACACATTCTTTTCATGGCGTTAGTACATTCTCTTGAAAAAAATGGCAACACATTGTTCCGCTACCGCGGGCAGATTCCGGTGATTTTATTCCTGCTGGCCATTCCCGCGATTTATTTCACGGATACAACCTGCCTCACGATGAACGAAGCCTGGTTTTATGCCCTCACAGGTGCCGCGGCGGCGATATCGTTGTCGGGACAGATCATCCGCGCGATCGCCATCGGGACAAGCAACAAGAATACTTCCGGAAGAAACACGCAGGAACAGGTTGCAGAAGCGTTGAACACGCAGGGAATTTACTCCACGGTGCGTCACCCGTTGTATCTCGGAAACTACTTCATGTGGATCGGTATTGTGGTATTTACCTTCAACGTCTGGTTCATTATTATCGTGAGCCTGTTGTTCTGGATCTATTACGAGCGCATCATGTTTGCGGAAGAGCGTTTTCTCGAGCGTAAATTCGGTGATTCCTACGTGAACTGGTCGATGACAGTACCGGCGTTCTGGCCAAGCATGAAGAACTACAAAAAAGGCAACATTTCGTTCTCGATGAAAACCATCATGCGCCGCGAATACGCCGGTGTAACGGCAACGATGCTGGGATTCATATACGTTGCTTATCTGCGCGAGTGGTTCGCAACAGGAAAGCTTCCAACTTCCGTCAATTACCTTTGGTGGACGATTGGAGCATTGCTGATCACCCTGATTTTCAGATCGCTTAAGCACTATACAAAGATTTTATACGAAGAAGACCGCTCGTAGCCCTTGCACAAACGAAAAATAGGTCTATATTTGCACCCGCCTACGGCAGACAAGTTGTCAAAAGCTTAATCAATCGCAGTGCAAAACCGGGTTCGACGGAACCCGATAAAAATTGAAATAAACAAGAATGT
>DJFN01000093.1 GCA_002432085.1 Flavobacteriales bacterium UBA5871 | reverse complement strand
CACCGTATCGATGAGCGTTTCACCCTTTTTCACCGAGCTGGAAGAGGCGGAGAAGTTCACTACATCGGCCGAAAGACGTTTCTCGGCAAGCTCGAAGGAAAGACGTGTACGGGTAGAATTTTCGAAGAACAGGTTGGCAATGGTGATATCCCGCAGCGATGGCACTTTTTTGATNNGGCGATGGTGATATCACGCAGCGAAGGCACTTTTTTGATCGGACGATTAATCACTTCTTTGAAGCTATCGGCTGTTTTGAAGATCAGCTCGATATCCGAACGCGTCAGGTCGCGAATTCCTGTCAGGTGCTCAACGCTTAACTGTTCCATGCATTTCAGGTGTAAACAATACTACTTTATCTGCTCCTTCGATGGCTTCCCACTCCACTGAAACGCGCTCCGAGCTGAGCGTGTCTACGGCTTTCCCGCTGTAATCGGCCTGGATTGGCAGATCGCGGCGCAAACGGCGATCGATGAGCACCAACAGCTCCACGCAAACAGGACGTCCGAAAGCCAGCATTGCATCCAGCCCCGAACGGATCGTACGGCCGGTGTAGAGTACGTCGTCGATGAGCACCACTTTTTTATTTTCGATGCTGAAATCGATATTCGTTACGCTGGGAATCAACGGTTTTTCACGTCGACGGAAATCGTCGCGGTAGAACGTAATGTCGAGCTGACCGCAAGTGATCGGGTGACCGGTGATCTCTTCGAGGATGGTTTTCAGGCGCTCGAGCACATGGATTCCCCGCGGCTGGAGGCCAATGAGCACCGTTGAAGCAAAATCGTTGTGATTTTCGATGAGTTGATAGGCAAGCCTGTTCATGGTTAACCGAACCTGCTGTTCATCCAGAATGACTTGCTTTTCCATCGGAGCAAAAATACAAATTCGGTGTTAAGGAGCAAGATTTTTTTCACCACAAAGAAGCAAAGATTTCTCTCACGTACTTGTCCGAAAAGGGAGCAAAGGGAATCTCATTGGGAGTTTATTCCGCTTTGTGTTTATTATCCGCTGGCAGAAGTAGAATTCCAATCTTAAAAAATACCGGTAATGCCTTTGCTTCCTTCCCGATAGCCATCGGGAAATACAGCCTGGCACTTGACCTTTGCTCCTTTGTGGTGAAAATTCTAACTGCCTTTCAATCAGACCAACAACCGTTTAATCAATGAAAAGGTCAGGTCACATGATGCGTTCAAATCGTGCTAACATTTAACTTATATTTGATTCATAGACAGAGACAGCGCTGGTTTCTGTTTAAAGTTTCTTCATAACACGATATACTGGTTTCGCACACGAGCTTTTTTCATAGGGTTTTGTTATTGGTTGACGTTTTGGTTGTAGTTTAAGTGCGGAACCAGTTATCTTTCTCAGTTGCATGAAACGTCCGCTTATCCGCCTTCTTCTCATTCTTTTTCCTTGTATATACTGATCGCTCATGGCAAAGACGACGGCGTTATTCCGGCAGCCTCTTCCCGACTGCTGAAACCTGTTCTGAAACCGAAAGATCGCTACATCCTGCTGAAAGGCGCCAATCACAACAACATCCAGGGAAACACTGATTCTCAGCAACAAGCAACTTTCTTTTTAGGAAATTAAGCGCCGTTTCCAACTGTTTTTTCTTTCGTGCCGTTCGATTTAGAGAACTCAAAAAATCGAATCACCATGAGAAAAACACTTCTACCTGTCTTTTGTTTGTTCTTTACCAGCCTGGCATTTGCGCAGACAACTCACGTTATTCATTTTGACAATGTCAGTGATGTGAGACAATACGACCTGCATTATATTGGGAGCGATCGGCTGCATGCCGGAACTGCTGTCAATAACCAGGATCAGCTTATTGTCTGGTTCGCTAAAATAAGTCAAAACCATGAGCTGCTTTGGATGAAATCTATTCCAATCACAGTTAACAACGGTTTGGATTTTATGTACATGAATTACAGTGTCGATATCGAAAGCTGTAACCAGTCGGACAATATCATGCTTTCCATAAAACGCGTAAACTACTCGACTTTCGAGACATTTATCGATGTTCTGAAGTTGACTGCGACCGGTGAGCTCGTTTGGGGAAGAAGCGTTGCATTTGAGACAAGTGAAAACGAGTTCCAGGTTATTCGCTCCAATGAGATGCTGGTAATAGACAACGATGCTGTTGTTGTTTCCAACGGCAATAAAAACGGTATTTACCTCTGTAAACTGAACGCACAGGGAGCCAACCAGGCTGCCAAGCGCATCAGTGTGTCAGAAGACGTAATTGAAGACGATGGAAATCGAGGTTACACTCTCGCAATTGCTGAAAACGGCGGATATTACGCTTCCTTTCAAAAAGACGAGCATGCGGTGCTGGCAAAGCTCGACGGCCAGTTCAATACCCTATTCGTCAAAGAGTGGACCAGTCTGGAAGGATATAAAATAACTGCCATTAACGATTTAAACGGTGATCTCATTTTTGGTGGAACAACCCAAGGAACCGATTTTTTCGGATATATGAGCACCGATCTTGCCTCTACCAGCTTCATTGAATTTACAGATATAGGTACCGCCGATGTATTTAGCTTCGATCGCGCCAGCTCGCTGCCTGGAAAATATTTTGTTGAATCAAGCCATAATTACCGTTTGATCGACTTTGCNNATTCATGGGTGTTTACGCACGTTACCAATTAAGAGGCGAAGATTTTCCTTACCGGAAAGCAACTTACTATGCACCTGTCAGTGGTTCGTCTGCTGCCTCCTACATTGAGGAATTCGATCTTACAGATCCGCAATGTGTTCAGCATAACTCCCAGTTTTTCCCATTCCATCCCATTGAAATTCCGGCCAACTCTGTTCTCCAGCCCGCTCTTTATAAAGAGGATTTCGGAGCAGTCACCGGCTATTCGCCGGATATCACGCCTCTATCCGGAAATATGAGCGAATCTTGCTTCCTCGAAACAGCCGAAAATGAGGGTTTTGATTTTGAAATGTATCCGAATCCGGCGCAGTCGGGAACCGTTCTTTCCTTCTCAGAAAACATACTGGAAGCCGAACACATCGTTTTCACCGATCTGCAAGGAAAAGTAATTGCTGAACTGCCGTTTTCGCAGGAAATTCAATTGCCCCAATCGTTGACGGAAGGCATGTATTTTATTACGCTATTGACAAAAAACACTCGTCATCAATCCACAAAGAGGCTCCTGATTCAGTAGTTTGTGAATAACCTGCCTGACCTAAGGATGAAGTTCTGTTCTGCGGGACTTCATCCTCCTTTTCGCTTCGTCTTGTAGCCTTCTTTTTGCAACAGCTCGATGACTTTGTCGCGAAAATTGCCCTGTACGATGATCTCGCCATCTTTCGCCGTTCCGCCGACGCCGCATTTGCTTTTCAGCAGCTTGCCGAGCTCTTTCAGATCGTCGTCTGAGCCCACGAAGCCTTCGATCAGCGTTACTTCCTTTCCGCCGCGCTGTTTCCGGTCGATGGAAACATAGAGTGTTTGCTCGGACGGGATCAGCGTTTCCTGCTCCTGTTCGTCGTCAAAACTGTATTGGAAATCGGGATTGGTGGAATACACCACATTGATCCGCTCGTTCTTCTTCTTGCTCATCAGTATTTCTCTATTATCGCGCCCTTCAGATCGTCGACCAGGATATAATCCGGCGCTTTCTTCAAAGCCTTTCGCATAGGTTTCGGGGAACGTACATCGAAGATAATGACTTCTTTCGACTGTTCGTGTATCGATTCGACTTCGTTTTTATCAACCTTGCCGTTTCGCAGGCAGGTGCCCACAGTCTGGTCGAGTGTTCCCTGCGATACTCCGAGGTATTCTTCGGCAGTTACCGTTTCCAGATAAACGTTCCAGCCCGCGAGGTAAAGATCGTTTACCCAGGCAGGTCGGTTGGTAATGACAAAAATTCGGTCATTCGGAACATCCGGCAGCGCCTGCTGGATGGCAATGATCATGGCATGTTGATCGATGGCTGTTTCTGTACAATGATTAAACGCCCTGATATCGAGAAAAATGACTTTTTCATTGAATGGCGCCTGAAGATCGGCAAGCTTAATGAGCGATTCCTTCTGAAATGTCGTGTAATGCAGACTTTCCAGGTAAGTATCTGTCGAAGAAGGAACGCAGCCCGAACCGCTGGTGGATTCGTCGAGCTCGGGATCGTGGAACAACCAAGCAGTGCCGTCGGCGGAACATTGAATATCGATTTCCACGCCGTCTATGCCTTCCATTTCGAGCGCGTATTGAACGGATTCTGCCGTATTGTCGGAATAGATCGCCGTACTGATCGATAAGCCGCTTCCTGCGTGACCGATCAGCTTTACGCTTTCGTAATCCTTTTTCCTACAGGAAACCAGGATCAGCAACACTATGCACCACCACTTAAATCGCATGCGACCACGAGATTTCTGCTATGAAATTCCAGGAAAACCAGGAAACATAGCGGTTACGAACGGTTGACCAGCTTTGCTCGAAACACGGCCCGAAACCGCCCGACAAGCGAAACTGGTTATGGGTTCCCGTTCCGACGAAAAGGCCCGGAAATACTTCCTGGGTAAAAGCCCAGCCATGGCTCGCCGCGCGATTGTAGTGCAGCATAGAAATAGTTGGCCGGATAAAAAACCCGGAATGGATCCACGGTCGTTGTATGAAAGAATAACCGGCCTGATAAGCCAGCTCGGGATAAAGTCGTCCCTGAAAAAAACTGCGCCGAACGCCCACTTGTGCGATGAAACGCTGTTCGAATCCGTTTCTGGAAAGCGAACAATGGCCGCCGGCAAAAAAATCGGATGGGTGCATGGAAAACTGTGCTCCAGCACTTCGCACGAGCGTATCCTGCGCTGATGCAGCTGTAAAAAAGAACAGTAAAAAGACCGGAAGCAGAAGGGCTTTCATACCCTAAAAATAATCCAGGAAAGGAATCCGTGCAAGCTTAGAGCTTCGGACATTTCTTGCAATGGTTCCCCTTTTTCTTGTATTTCTTGCAGCATTCCTTCTTTTTTTCGCAGGAACAATTCATACAAGAAAGAAAAACGGCCGGGAGTTGCGTTGGGGGAACGTGTTCCTGTTTCATCTTTATTTAGACTAATTCTACGCAAAGATACTACTTTGTCTGAAATGAGGTGCGTTCGAGTGTTAAAAAACGGTTTGGAAAAGAAAATCCCGGCCTGGCCGGGATAGTCTTATCGAGATGAAAGCGGCTGGAAAATACTTCCCAGTTTACTATAGTTAATGGCCTTTGACAAGGTAACACCGTAGTAAGGCCGTGGATTGTGCCGTGT
>DJFN01000221.1 GCA_002432085.1 Flavobacteriales bacterium UBA5871 | reverse complement strand
GGTAGCCTCCGATCGCCAACGGTTCGTCGGGATGACCGCTCTGGAAGTAATCGAGGTAACAATGAGTCATCGGCGTCATCACCACCGGATGATGTGCTTTCGCCGCTGCAATTCCACCTTCCGTTCCGCGCCACGACATGACTTGCGCATTATCCGCCAGACCGCCTTCGAGAATCTCGTCCCAACCAATGATCTTGCGACCACGGGCACGCAGGAATTCTTCCATCTGGCGAATCACATACGACTGCAATTCGTGTGAATCGTGCAAACCGTTTTGTTCGCGGACTTTTTTACAATTCGGGCACACATCCCAGCGCACTTTCGGAGCTTCGTCGCCACCGATANNTTTCGGAAGGAAAGATCGCGATGACTTCTTCCAATACATTTTGCAGGAAAGTGATTGTTTCCGGCTTGCTGCAGAAAATATCGTCGAAAACGCCCCACAATCCTTCAACCGGCAATGTTTCGCCTGTACAGCCAAGCTCGGGATAGGCTGCCAAAGCCGCACGCGCATGTCCGGGCAGTTCGATTTCCGGAATAACTGCAATACCTCGCGCCGCCGCATAACGCACAATTTCTTTTGCTTCTTCCTGTGTATAAAAACCGCCGTAGCGCACTTTTTCATATTCGCGCGGCGTGCGGCTGTAATGACCGATGACCGTACTGTCGCGCCATGCTCCCACTTCCGTGAGCTTCGGATAGCGCTTGATCTCGATCCGCCAGCCCTGATCGTCGGTCAGATGCCAGTGAAATTTATTCAGCTTCAAACGGGCCGCCTGATCGATGAATTGCTTCACTTCCGGAATCGTAAAGAAATGACGGCTGGAATCGAGGTGAACGCCGCGGTAAGCAAAACGCGGTGCATCATCGATACGAACGCCAATGACGTTCAATCCCATTTGAGTAGGAATCGCTTTTTCCATCCATTGATCGAGCGTTTGCATAGCGTAGAACAGGCCTGAAGACGTACTGTAAGTAATGCGAATGCCTTTCAGATCAATCGCAAGCCGGTAGCCTTCCGCCGGAATCGATGCATGCTGTTCCAGGCTGACGTCGGGCTCTTCGGTCACAAATTCGAACGATAAGTGGTGAAAGGTCTCAAACTGCGGCTCCAGAATTTTCAAAACTTCCTGCTCGGCATTCGTCGCATGTATGTGCAGATGGTCGCTTTTTACCCAATAGACTTCATCGATCTGTTTCACATGATTCGGCTGCGGGAAAACCATGTCCGCACCTTGTGCCGCTAAATCATTGGGAAGTAAAACAATTGTGAAAATCAGGAAGTAAAACAACAATCCGCGCAGGCTATTCATTTTCATAAGAGAGACAAGTGATCTTGTATAAGAAGTCTTATATTCGTTTGCTGGTTCACAAAATAATGGAAATAATGCTACGTATCCTGTTGTTTGCACTCTTCTTCACCGCCTTTTCGGGTTTCGCACAGAAAAAAGTCATCGATGCTTCGGTCTATAATGACTGGAAACGCATCGGCGATGTCATCGTTTCAGCCAACGGCGAATACAGTGCTTACACCATTCGTCCGCACCGCGGCGACGGTTATCTGTACATCGTGAACAACAAAACGGGTAAAAAAGATTCCATTGCACGCGGACTCGAGCCGCAGTTTTCGGGAAACAGCTCGTACCTGGTTTTCAAGATCAATCCCGGTTTCGATACGCTGCGCACTTCCGAGCTGAAGAAAGTTCCGAAAGACAAATGGCCGAAAGATACGCTCGGGATCTGGCTGACTCAGAACGATTCGCTGATCAAGATTCCGAACGTGAAGGAATACAGGATCGCTACCGAAAGCGACTGGCTGGCTTATCTTTCCACGACGAACGAGCTGCCAAAAGGCTATCTATCGAAAAAAGAAAAGAAGAAAGAGGCCAAAAAGTTGAAAAAGTCCGGCCCTGTAAAAACCGACGGCAAGCTGCTGACCGTTTGGCGTCCGGACATCAAAAAGCCTTACTGCTACCGGAATGTGATGCAGTTCGAGATAACGAAACAAGGTTCGTATGTAGCTTTTACCGAACAGCAGAAATACAAGAAAGATTCCGTTCGAATCAGCGTTTTGGAGTTGAATTCGGGAAATAGCTGGAAGCATGAAAAACGCTTTACGGAAGTTAACCAGCTGACCTTCGGGACCAGCTCACACAACCTCGTAGGCTTGTATTCGACAGACACGGCCGAGGTCAAGCGCTGGAATGCTTTCGTGTTCGACGCTTCGACTTCACAATGGAATACGTTTATCGATACGGCCAAGCATTTTTCCAATAACCGCGTGCTGACCAACAACTTCAAGGTCCGCTTGTCGAAAGATGAGCGCCAGGTGTTTTTCGGCGTTTGGGATGCGCCCGAGCAACCGGAAAAAGACACGTTACTGGAAAGCGAAAAGGTCAAGCTCGATCTCTGGCACTGGAAAGAAGCGCGTTTACAGCCGCAGCAGCTGGTAGAGCTGAAAGAAGACCAGACGGAATCCAGCATTCATGTGTTCCATATTGCCGAAGATCGTTTCGTTCAGGTTGGCTACGATTCGCTGAATATGCGCTTGTCGACCAAAACCAGCAATCCTTATGTACTTGCAATCGGAACGGAAGCCTACGAATGGCAAACGTGGCTCTCGCCAAGCCCCGCGAATTACTACCGCATTTCGACTTCGACCGGGGAAGTGCTTCCGCTCAGCAAGAAAACGCTGTTCGGCGCTTCTCTTTCGCCCGACGGCAATTACTTCTATTATTTCAACGACATCAATCGCCAGCTCTATGTGCGCAACATCAGCAGCGAAACCGAAAACTGTCTTACCTGCGGCGTTAATGCCAACTGGTTCGAAGACATGAACGGTATGCCGGAAACGGCCGGTCCGCGCGGCATTATCGGCTGGACGAACGAAAACAATCACCCGGGCGTGTTGTTCCAATCGGAGCGCGGCATCTGGTATTACGATCTCGATGGCAAAGCAGTGTCCAATTTCACTGCCGGACTGAGCATCGGTAAAGCCGACACGAATTACAACTATAACATTGGAATGTGGAGCACCGACAGCGCTTACTTCGACCTGTCGAATATGTATCTCATCCAGTTCGACGAACAGACCAAGGCCGAAAAGACCTTCCGCATCCGAGGAACGTTCGAAAAACCGGCATTCGAGCCGTTGATTGGCTCCCACCATCATTACACCGGCTGGAAAAAGGCTTCCAAAGGCGAAACAATGCTTTTCCAGCGCTCTTCGGTGAAAGACTATCCGGATCTGCACGTGCTGCAATTAGATGGAACGGCCAGCCAGATCTCTCATGTCAATCCGCAGCAAAATGAATACAACTGGGCGACCGTCGAGCTGATCGAATGGACAAGCTACGACGGCATTCCGCTGCAAGGACTGGTCTACAAGCCGGAAAACTTCGACGCAAATAAATCCTACCCGATGCTGGTGTATTTCTACGAATTGTATTCCGACGAGCTGCATACACATTACGCTCCAAAACCGACGGCTTCGATCATTCACCCGACAGAATATGCGTCGGCCGGCTACGTGGTGTTCATTCCGGACATTCGCTACAAGATCGGTCACCCGGCCAATTCGGCCTACGACTGCATCATGAGCGGTACCGACGCCGTCCTGAAGAAATACACGAATATTGATCACAAGCGACTCGGTCTCCAGGGACAAAGCTGGGGCGGCTACCAGACAGCGATGCTGATCACCATGACAGACCGTTATGCCGCCGCAATGGCCGGAGCTCCGGTAGGAAATATGTTCTCGGCATACGGCGGAATCCGCTGGGGAAGCGGTTTCAGTCGCCAGTTCCAGTACGAGCACACGCAGAGCCGTATCGGAAAAACGATCTGGGAAGCGCCTGAGCTTTATTTCGAAAACAGCCCGGTATTTCATCTGCCGAAAGTGAAAACGCCGCTGCTGATCATGCACAACGACCAGGACGGCGCCGTTCCATGGTACCAGGGAATCGAGATCTTTACGGGGATGCGCCGTTTAGGAAAGCCTGTATGGCTGCTGAACTACAATGGCGACGATCACAACCTGATGAAGAATCCGAACCGTTTCGACCTCAGTATTCGCATGCGCCAGTTCTTCGATTATTACCTGCTCGGACAGGCGATGCCGCTTTGGCTGAAGGAAGGTATTCCGGCGCTGGAGAAAGGGAAGGAATTCCGACTGGAGACAATTGACAATTGACATTGGACAATTAACAATTGCAATTTTTATCCAAGGCATTAGAAGTCGTAAACGATCGTTTTTTCTGAAGTCGTTTCTTCTTCCACTTTGATATAGCCTGTGGCGGTTGCTCCATTCATTTCAACTTTGACCAACAGGACCGCCACACCGGCTTGTCCGAGCTGATAGTCTTTGTTGAAGTGGAAAATGGCTTCGCCTGAGCGATTGGTCGAAGTGATTTTTTCGTCGATCAATCCGATGTAATTTGGCTGAGTGGGCTCTGGAACGAGCTTCACCTGCGCGCCGATCACGGGCTCATTCGTCGAGCTGTCGATGACATAGACTTTTGCGATGGTGTCTTTCTTTTTACGACAGCCGGTAAACAGAATAGTTGCGGGGACCAGCAACAGGATCAGTGTGGTTCTTACAAGGTGTTTCATTGGGTTCTTTTCAGCAATGATAAAATCTTTGGAAAAGAAAATGCCCCTCCGATCAATCGAAGAGGCATCTCAATGAATATCTGTCAGCTATTACTGAACGAATACAGTTTCTTCGGAAGTGGTTTCCTGTTCCACTTTGATGATTCCCTGTCCGGTCAGTGATCCGAACTCCGCTTCGATGTTGAGTACCGCTACACCGGCCTGGCCGAGCTGGTACACATCGTTGAAGTTGAAGATCGCTTCGCCCGAGCCGTTGGTCGTTGTGGTATCGAACAGGATAACGGGCGGCGAAGGTGTTGTTGTGGACTCGCCTTTGAGCACCACTTGTGCACCCACCACCGGGTCGTTCGCTGCGTCACGCACGTGTACCTTGGCAATTGTATCTTTTTTCTTGCGGCATCCCGAAGAGGAGAACACAACGCCCATCCCCACGATGGCCAAAGCGAAAACAGCAGTTGAAAATAGCTTGTTCATGTCGTTCACTTTATAGTTTTATGGTTCCAGGTAAACCGTTTTTACCGAAGTAATGTAAGCACGGCAGCGTACATACCCTTCACCCTGGGAGATTTCTCTTTTTGCGAGAATATCAAAATAACCCGTCTTTTCTTTTTTCGGAAGCTGAGCAAAGAACTCGTCCATTTCGAAATAAGCAAAGCCGGAAGAATTCGTCATTACCGTATCCGCATACGCCGGTGTCGGCGGCTCGGAGCCTACATCTGCAATAATCACCACTTTCGCATTGGAAACCAGCTCATTATTGGAAGAGCGAACGAAAACCTTCAATACGGAAGGATCTTTTTTCTTACAACCGCTCATGAAAAACAAAGCGGCGATCATTCCTAAAAAGGAGATTTTCCGTAGCGTTTTATTCATAGTATTGGCGTGTTTAGCAATTTTGTACCGTAAAGATAAACTTTTATTGTTTACAATCCAGTATCCTGCATTTTACTAATTTCGTGCATAGATACAATTAACACCTTTAACTTCTCCAGCATTAAAAAAGTTACACTTTTCGGCTTTCTTTCTGCTTATCAGACGAGTGAGTTATCAAAAGGTTGGGTTTATTGCGATAAATTATGAAGGAAACGATTGAGCAGGTCCGGCAGGAAATCCTGGCATTCCCTATCTCCGATGCACAGACGCTGGAGCAGTTCCGCGTGCGCTTTCTGGGCTCGAAAGGAACGGTAAAGGAATTGTTCGGGGCGCTGAAGACCGTGCCGAACGAGGAAAAACGATTGGTAGGGCAGCTTCTCAACGACTTGCGCAAGGAAGCGGAAGACAAGCTGGCCGGCGCCAAAGAAGGACTGGAAAACGCCACTTCATCGGCCTCCGATGTGGATGTGACCCGTCCGGGCGAACCCGTTGCTCTCGGTTCCCGCCACCCGCTCTCTCTGGTACGCAGCGAGATCATCGCGATCTTCGAGCGCATCGGCTATACGGTTTCCGAAGGTCCGGAGATCGAAGACGACTGGCACAATTTCTCGGCTTTGAACTTCCCGCCGGAACACCCGGCCCGCGATATGCAGGACACGTTCTTCATCGAAAAAGGCGAAAATGAAATGGCACTGCGAACGCACACGTCTTCCGTACAGGTACGTGTGATGGAAAGCTCACAGCCGCCGATCCGCACCATTTCACCGGGACGTGTTTACCGCAATGAGGCGATTTCCGCCCGCGCACACTGCTTTTTCCACCAGGTGGAAGGACTTTACATCGATAAGAACGTTTCGTTTGCCGATCTGAAGCAGACGCTGAATTACTTCGCACAATCGCTGTTTGGCGAAAAAGCGCAGATCCGTTTACGGCCGTCCTACTTCCCATTTACCCAGCCGAGCGCCGAAGTGGATGTTTCCTGCACGATCTGCAACGCCAAAGGCTGCAACGTTTGTAAATACACCGGATGGCTGGAAATTCTCGGCTGCGGTATGGTAGATCCGAACGTCTTGAAAGCTTCCGGCATCGATCCCGAAGAATACACCGGATTTGCTTTCGGAATGGGAATCGAGCGCATCGCGCAGCTGAAGTTCAAGGTCAACGACCTGCGACTGTATTCCGAAAACGACGTACGCTTCCTGAAGCAATTCAGCGGCGTTAATTTCTGATCGTATGGGATTATTCGGCAGTCATACCGCTTCGGTTCCGTGGATTCAGCTCACCAGCATCGAACAGCTCGACGAGGTCATCGCGCAATCGTTTACGAAACCCGTTTTATTGTTCAAGCACAGCACCAGCTGCAGCATCTCGAACATGACGCTGAACCGTTTCGAGACGAAATGGAAAGCCGATCCTGAAAGCTGTATCTGCGTTTTTCTCGATCTGCTGGCTTATCGTCCGGTTTCGAACGCTATTGCTGAAAAAACAGGTGTGCGACATGAATCACCACAGGCTATTCTGCTGAAAAACGGCGAAGTTGCTTATTCCGCTTCGCATGCTTACATCGATCCGATAGAAATTCAATCATTGCTCTAAATACCTTTCCTGCATGAAACGTTTTGTCATTCTCGCTGTCCTGATCGTCGCCATCGCTGCATTTATCCTGGTTCCGCTGCTGCAAAAAAGCGGGACGGACGATATCGAAAGCGGCTTCCCGGCCAGCTTCAATTTCGAGGAAAACCTGGCAACCGATTACGGCAAAACCATTCCGATAGCGTTTACGGTGAACTCGGATGAGGTAAAAACGGTCGAGCTGCTCTACCACGACAGCGTGTTCCAACGCTGGACTGCGCCGAAAGGCACGATCACGTTCCTGCTCGATGCCGATTATTACGGAGTCGGAACGCGTGTACTGACACTTCGTTCGACACTCAACGACGGCAACGTGGAGGAAGATACCCGCATGCTCCGCGTGTTGTCCGACATTGCTCCGAAACCGGTGAAATTGGAAGTGGTAGCAAGCTACGATCATGACCGCACGAGCTATACACAGGGACTGGAATTCAGCAACGGAAAGCTTTATGAAGGAACGGGGAATCCGCAAAATGGCGAAGCTGCCAGTATTGTAGGCCAGGTCGACCTCAAAAGCGGAAAAATCGTTACCAAAAACGGTCTCGACGCAACGTATTTCGGCGAAGGCATCACGATTCTCGGCGACGAGCTTTTCCAGCTGACATGGAAAAACGGCAAATGCTTCGTTTATGACAAAAATTCGCTGACGGTAAAACTGAAAGAATTCACCTACACCGGCGAAGGCTGGGGATTGTGCAACGACGGAACAAACCTCATCATGTCGGACGGAACCGAGCGCATTTATTTCCGCGACCCGAAGACCTTCAATATCATTCGCACGATCGAAGTGTACGACAATGTTGGTCCGCGCGTTGGCCTGAACGAGCTGGAATACATCGACGGAAAGATCTACGCCAATGTTTACACGACCGATATTGTGATCGTGATCGATCCGCTTTCGGGTAAAGTACTGGAAGAGATCGACGCTTCCGCCCTCGTTCCTGTTGGCCAGATGGGCGGCGAAGTGCTCAACGGAATTGCCTACGACAAAACGACCAACAAGCTTTACATGACCGGGAAATACTGGGGCAAGCTGATGGAAGTCAAGCCGGTTGAATAATGCTTGTTTCACCCTACAACGACGAATACTTCATGCGCCAGGCTTTTATGGAAGCCCAGAAAGCCTATGAACTGGGAGAAATTCCCGTGGGAGCTGTCGTAGTGGTGAATCAACAGGTCATTGCCCGGGCACACAACCTCACCGAGCGTCTCCACGACGTAACGGCTCATGCCGAAATGCAGGCCATCACTGCCGCTGCCGAATTTTTAGGTGGGAAATACCTTCGAAATTGTACGTTGTATGTCACGCTGGAACCGTGTGTGATGTGCGCCGGCGCGCTTTACTGGTCGCAGCTCGAAAAGATCGTTTTCGCCAGTCGCGACGAAAAACGCGGCGCCGGAAGATTCGGAACGGACCTGTATCATCCGAAAACGGTGGTAACGAATGGCCCGATGGCGGAAGAGTGTTCGGAGCTGTTGAAAGCTTTTTTTGAGGCTAAAAGGTAAATTCCCAATCCTCCCCCTCAGTCCCCCTCCAAAGGGGGAAGCATTTAACCCGTGTAAATACGTCTTTTCGCAAACAGGGTATTTCTACGTAAGAAGAAGGATCGGCATTCGCCTATTATTGTTCCCGTGATCTGCAGGGGGCAGATCGGTACTATCTACTATAATAAATAAACACTATGTCACAGGCAAACATTCCTTCATCCGACACTTTTGAAGTTGTATTGGATAAGACCATGGAGGGTCAACCGGTTTTAAACAATCCGAAATGTACATTCAGCTACAGATGGGATTTCTCAACGAATATGGGATTGGCGTGGCTGAACTCTATCGATGGATCGCCGGTAGAAATCGAGCTTCATCCAACAGGACTTTCCGGTATGCTGGCTTTTATGTCGGACATGCATCCAACGGCTTTCATGATCGACGGTAAATCAATCGTTCTGAACCGAGTTATCCTGAACATCATGCTGCCTTCCGGTGAGAAACGTGCGGGAATCATGTTCAACGAAGATGGCTCGCCGATCCAGATCACCAGCAACTGGCCAACAGACGCCGCTTTTTAAGAAGTCGAACAGACAAATGCTAAACGGAAATCACGGCTTGATCTCAGGTCGTGATTTTTTTGGCATTAATTCACCAGGACGCCGATTCAAGGGTCGATAAAAGTCGTACCTTTCTCTACGAAAACCCATTATCATGGAACGGACCGACGAAGTGATCCTGGTTGACGAGAACGACACTCNNGGATAAAATGGAAGCACACCGAAAAGGCGTTCTGCATCGGGCTTTCTCTGTTTTTATTTTTAACGATCAACGGGAATTGCTGTTGCAGAAGCGCGCCGACGGAAAATACCATTCGGGCGGTTTGTGGACCAACACCTGCTGCAGTCATCCGTTTGTGGGAGAAACCATCCAGACCGCTGCCAAGCGCAGGCTGAAGGAAGAAATGGGCTTCGATACCGAGCTCGATTACCTGACGTGGTTCATTTACAAAGCCGAGCTCGACAACGATCTGCACGAGCATGAATTCGATCACGTTTTTACCGGCATTTACAACGATTCGCCCATTCCCAACAGCGCTGAAGTTTCGGAATGGAAATACGTACCGCTCGACAAAGTGGAAGAAGAGCTGAACAGCAATCCGGAAACTTATACGGTTTGGTTCCGCATCATTTTTCCGGAGATCAAGGAGCGTATGGAATCCCGTCAATAGTTCTTCAGTCGCCGGTCCTATCTGTCATTATAGATTGTGAATTCCTAAAAATAACAAGCTGTTACCTGTTTGGGTTCTTAATTTAGAGGTGCTGTAATTTTGACCGGTCGCAGCGTCTGAACACTCAAACCCGTTTGCCAGCATGAATGCTTTTTACCTGACTCTCTTTTCCGTTTTATTTCTGTTCACTTCGGCTTCGGGTCAGACAGGAAGCATTTCCGGCCAGATTCTCGACAGCACCGGTACGGCCTACGACGGCGCGGTTTTGTCTTTGCTTTCGGCCGGTGATTCATCGCTCGTAAAAACCGCCATCAGCGATCCGGATGGTACTTTTTCGCTTCAGCAGCTGGCTTTTGGCGATTATCTGCTAATCATCAATGCGGAAGGTTATCAATCCTATTCCTTTGCCATTATTACACTCGACGAAACGCATCCGCAACAACAGCTGGAACCGGTTAAACTGCTTACAAAACCTTCCGAACAGCTGGATGAAATTATTGTGGTGGGTAAAATTCCACTGGTGGTGCGCAAGATCGACCGGACGATTGTCAATGTGGACCAAATGATCTCCGCTTCAGGCTCGAATGCCTGGGAAGTGTTGCAGAAATCGCCAGGCGTGATGATGGACCAGAACAACAACATCTTACTAAAAGGCAAAGGCGGCGTGCTCATTTACATCGACGACAAGCAAACCTATCTTTCCGGCGACGCGCTGCAGAATTACCTCAAAGCTATGCCAGCGTCGAGCATCAGCCAGATCGAGATCATGACCAATCCGCCGGCGCGCTATGATGCAGCGGGCAACATCGGCATCATCAATATCGTGACGAAAAAATCGAAGCTGAAAGGCTTCAACGGCTCGCTCAACGTTTCCTCCGGACAGGGCCGCTACATGCGGCAATACAACAACTTCACCTTCAATTACCGCAATAATAAACTGAATGTTTTCGGAACGGTGAGTCCGGGGCTGTCGAACGGTTACGCCGATCTGTACATTTACCGCACGTACCGCAACGAAGATCTGTCGGTGAAATCGACCTTCGATCAGAACACGGTGATGCGCTCGCGAACGCTTCACGGCAATTTTCGTCTCGGGATGGATTATTACCTGAACGACAAAAGCACGCTTGGCGTCTCGACCAACGGAACGCTGACTTCGTTCAAAAACTGGTCGCGCAATATCGCCGACGTGGGCAACGCTTTCGGTCAGCCGGAACGAATTGTAATTGCCGACAACAGCGACGACGGAACGTTCCGCAACAACGGCGCGAATGTCAACTTCCGTCATAAATTCGACAGCACAGGCCGCCAGATCACCATGGACCTCGATTACATCAACTACGCGATGAACAGCAACGAGGTTTACCTAAACAATACTTACACGCCCGATGGCGAAGTAACGGCCACCGATCTGCTGGAAGG
>DJFN01000171.1 GCA_002432085.1 Flavobacteriales bacterium UBA5871 | reverse complement strand
GTTCCAGCTGACCGTACAACCCAGGTGGGTGCATTTGGCCGAAACGATCGTCAGCAAACCTTTTTCGTTGCGGTAAACGCCGCAGGTTTCGCCTTCGAGATCCATGATCTTTCCTTCGCCTTTACGCACAAAGAACAGGTTGCCTTCGTTGTGGCCCGAATGCTGTTTAAACGATGCGAATACGTTCTGAATATTGTGNNGCCTTCATGCAAAGCAAAGCGTGATGGCCGGTAAACGTCTTCCCACGGGTTGCTTTTTCCGTTGATGAGATCGGTCAGCAATAAGCCTGCAATTGCCGAGTTTGTCATCCCGTCGCCGCAGTCGCCGGTAACGATGTAGACATTGTTGTGGTCCATCGGGTTCCGGCCGATATACGCAATACCGTCGAGCGATTCCATGACTTGTCCCGACCAGCGCTGTATCACTTTTTCGATCGTAAAATGTTCTTTGGTCCACGCCTCGAGTCGATCGTAGCATTCGGCTTCGCTGTATTCGCCGGTTTTCTCCGGATTTCCGGTCGGATGGTCTTCACCACCCACGATCAGCAGGTCGTGCTGGGAATTCCAGGGCTGCAGCCGGACGTAATGATACGGCGGCATGTCTTTGTTGNNGCCATGGGCAGCGTGTTTTTGAGCACAAGCGCACCGATCACATACGACCGGTAGGCGTATTGCTTGGACGACATCACGAAACGGTTGTTAACGGGCGTATTGGCGGCAACCACCACGTGTGCGGCCGAAACTTTGAAGCCGTCTTCGGAAACGGCGCCTTCGTGATTGATCTCTTTGGCATGTGTACTGGTGAAGATCTGTCCGCCCAGTCGTGTAACGGCATTAGCGAGTCCCTGCAGGTATTTCATCGGGTGAAACTGTGCCTGATTACGAAAACAAATGGCCTGTTTCACGCCACGGATTCCCGGAACGCTGTCAACCATCCTGGTCTCCAGCCCGGCGCGTTGCGTGGCAGCGAGCTCTTTTTCGAGTACGCCGGGCTCATCGGAAGGATGACGGAACAAGTAGCCGTCGACGTGCAGGAAATCACAGAAGATCTGTTCGTCGATGATGATCTGTTCGATGAGATCGATGGCTTTTTGATGACTTTCGGCCAGTAGCTTTGCAGTGCGTTCGCCGTATTGATCTTCGTAATCGAAATACCGGTCGTCGATGGCCGCCGTCAGGTGCGCAGTCGTTCTTCCGGTTTCGCCGCTGCCGATGAAGCCGTCTTCCAGTACAACGACCTTTTTTCCGGATTTCAAAAGGCAGTAAGCCACTGTGAGTCCGCTGATACCGCCTCCGATAATCACGACATCCGTTTCAAGGTTGCTGCGCAGCGGATTGAGCGTTGCTTCCGGTGCGTGGTCCATCCAGCCCGGCGTGTGATGCCCGGAAGTAAACAAAGCATTTGTTTCGTCAGTTGTTTTCATAACTCCTCGTTTTTGTTTTCATTCAGGATGTCGATCAGCTGCCGCGCATTGGTATAGCCGGCTTCGTAATACGTATTGTTGAAGTAAATACTGTGGGTTTGTGCGTCGGGAGGAAACTGGCTGACAAAGGCGCGAAGCGTTTCCTCGCTGTAGGACGATTTGAACAGCTCGGGATTGCCGTGCAGCCGGAAATAGAAGAAAGGCGTTGTGTGAATGAAATACGTTTGCAGGCCGGGGAAATCGACATTGCAGAACGTAATCTGCGCCTCACGCAAAGCTGTTTCTGTTTGGGAATTCCACCAGGAGGGATGCCGGAATTCGACTACATTTTCCGGATGATGGGGAACAGCTTTCAGAACGCGTTCCAGGTTTTCTTCGGAATAGGCGAACGAAGGCGGAAGCTGAAACAGAATGTGCGACAGCTTCTCACCGATGGTTGAGTGAATCAAATCGTTGAAATCCCGGATAATTTCCTGGCAATCGGCCAGCTTGCGAAGATGCGTAACGGAGCGGTGCATTTTCACGGCAAAACGAAACGTTGGCTCTGTCGCTGCGGCGTAGCGCTGCAGGTCGGTCGCTTTTGGAATACGATAGAAAGTTCCGTTCAGCTCGACGGTATTGAACACGCTTCCGTAATAAGACAGCCACGCTTTCGGTTGCAGTCCTTTCGGGTAAAACCGCTCCTTCCAGTACGAGTAATAATAGCCGGAGCAGCCTATGCGCAATTCGGGTTTCATCCGGGTAATTTAAGGCAAACGGTTTGGGTGAAGAATGCAATAAAGGTTAAACACAAAATGTTAGCAATCCTTAACCAAAATTGCGTGAAAACCGTTCGGGAAATGCGGCTTCGGGGTGTAATTTGAAGGAATAACAGTAAATGAAATGACCATGGCAAAGTATGGAGAAAAAGCAGGCGAAAAAGTAGAGAAAGCCATGCATGAAATGAAAGAGGGCAAGCTGAAGTCCGGCTCGGGCAAAAAAGTCACGAGTAAAAAGCAGGCAATCGCTATCGGATTATCGGAAGCGCGGAAGGAAGGTGGTAAAGTACCGAAGAAAAAATCCGACAGCTGATCTGATTTCCGTAACTTTCTTAGAACCAAATACGAACCTTATGAACATTAAATGGTATCATCAGCTTTTCTGCCTGTTGGCAGGAGCTTTCTTTTTCAACGCGATCCCGCATCTCATTCACGGGATTTCAGGCAATCAGTTTCCGACACCTTTTTCCGATCCGCCCGGACAAGGACTATCTTCCTCCACGTTGAACGTCTGCTGGGCATTCGTGAACCTGGCGGCCGGTTACCTGTTTTACAGATTGGGAAAAGTGCATTACGGCAATAAATGGGGCATGGTCATTTTCCTGCTCGGCGGTCTGATCATGAGCCTGATGCTCGCCGATCATTTTACGACGAAGGTCAATTCGTATTGACAAGCAAATCTAAAACCAAAAAGAGCGGATCGTATTGATACCGCTCTTTTTAGTTCACCCCTGTTGCTACTTGACTAAAAAAAACGCGCAGGAATGAGGGAAATATTCCTGTGCGTCTTGCTATCAAAGGCCTTTAGGCCGGTTTTTGTTCTGATCCTGCTGCGCTCCGCTTTGCTGACGACCCTGATCTGTAGAATCGTTTTCGCCTTGCTGCTTCTGTCCGGGATTTTGCGACTGCTGGCCACCGGTCTGCGGATTTCCGCCTTGTCCGGAATATTGTCCCTGAATGCCTGCGTTGCCCTGTCCAAGATCGCCCTGACGTGAGCCCCCTTCGAGATCGTCAGCGTTTCGGCCGAATCCACCTCCTGTTGTCGATGACTGCTGTCCCGACTTGGAAGCGGTGGAAGAAGCGCCCAGATGTCCTTCCGTCGACTGTTGTTCGCTCTGACCGGTCATTCCCTGTCCGGAAAGCGATGAAGACTGAGCTTGCTGCGACTGATTGTGCATCCCACTCTGTCCCGAAGTCGACGAACCCTGATTGTAGTTACTGGGATTGTTCCCGGATTGCTCGCTCTGCATCCCGGTATTGCCCTTATTTGACTGGCGATCCTCATCGCGATCGCGATTGTCGCGGTATTCAGTCGAAGGATTCAATTGGTCTTTGTTCTGAGTCTGACCTGATTGACCTTGACCCATTTGACCGGACTGTCCTGATTGGCCGGATTTTTCTTGCTGGCCTGATTGACCCATTCCGGATTGGCCGGATTGTCCCGACTGTCCTTGCGGATTCGATTGTGATTGCCCTGATTTGCCTGACTGTTTTTCCCAGTCTTTGTCTGATGGATGCTGTGCCATGATGCTTTGTTTTGAATTGTTAGTCTCACAAAGATCGCACAGCACCGGGCCGGGATGGTTGCATCTTACAACCAAAAGCTTACACTATTCCCACACTTGCTGTTAAGGATTGTGAACGGTCAGACTTTGATCTCTTTCCAGCGGCCGCGCTTGAAGAAATAGAACGCGATCAGTGCGATCAGCGTTTCCGCCACAGGAATAGCCACGAATGCGCCCGTAGATTTCCAGTCGAGCTCTTTGGCCAGTATCCAGGCCATCGGGATCTGGAACAGCCAGAAGCAAACAACGTTGATGATCGTCGGCGTTTTGGTATCGCCCGCCCCGTTCAATGCCTGCGTCATTACCATTCCGATGCCATAGAAAATATAACCCGCTCCGATAATGCGAAGTGCCTCGGCGCCGTAGCCGACGACTTCAGCATCCTGGGAAAAAATGCGAATGATCGGCTCGGCGAAGCAGGTAAACAGGACGGTCACAAATCCCATAAAGATCGCGTTGTATTTAGCTGTAAGCATTACGCTTTCTTCTGCGCGCTTGATCTGATTCGCGCCCAGGTTCTGTCCCACGAGCGTGGCTGCGGCATTGCTGAGCCCCCACGCCGGTAAAATAAAGAACACCACGTTCCGGATCGCGATCTGATAACCAGCCGAAGCGGTCGTTCCGCCGGTTTCCGCAACGAGCTTTGCCAGGATCACCCAGCTGCCGCTTGCTACGATGAACTGGAACGTTGCCGGCCAGCCGATGTTGATCAGCGATTTGATAATCTTGTTATTGAAACGGAACTGCTCGCGTTTGAATCGCAAGGCGCCCTTTCCATAAAACAGGTGATAGCATTGGTAAAGCACACCTGCGCTTCGACCGATCACGGTGGCAATAGCGGCTCCTTTCAATCCCCAGAAGTTGATGAAAATAGGGCAGAGGATGATGTTGATGATACTGGCAATCCAGAGACTTTTCATCGCCATGGCAGCGTCGCCGGCGCCGCGAAAAATCCCGTTGATCAGGAACAGCATGATGATCACCAGGCTGCCGCCAAGCATGATACGCGTGAAAATGGCGCCTTCCCGGACCACGATCTCGCTGGCACCCATCAATCCGAGGATTTCGTCGGCAAAAATGAGCCCGATTCCGCTCAGGACGACCGTTGCGATCAACGCAATGATAATCGATTGTGCACCGGCATGTGCTGCCGCTTCCGGGTTTTTCTCGCCGATACGTCGCGCTACGATAGCTGTTGCGGCGGTACTCAAACCGATGGCGAGTGAATAAACGATCGTAATAACTGATTCCGTTAGCCCGACGGTTGCAATGGCGTTTTCACCGAGCTTGCTCACAAAAAACATATCGACCACGGCGAACACGCTTTCCAGGCTCAGCTCGAGGATCATCGGAATGGCTAAGAGGAATACGGCCCTGCGAATGCTTCCCTGGGTATAATCTTGCTCTTCACCGTTGAGGGATTCGCGAATAATGGTAAACAAACGTTTTGTACGTGTCTGAGTTGTCATGATGTCTGTGATGGAAGCGTCAAAAATACGATTCTTCTTTCACGTTTTGATGAAGCGATCGTTACCGCACAGACGAACGAATAGGAAAAGCGGCCTTCCAATTGGAATCGCCACGACATTCCCCGGCTGACTGCTTTGTGTCAACTTCAAACCAGCAACTCAACCGGTAGCTCACCAACTCTTCTCTTCAACTTGTAAAAATTGTGAAAAGCAACAGACGGTTTCAAACGATCCTTATGTTAGCAGTACAGATTACTACTTGAAAGAAAACGCCTCGATTCTTCTCAAGTGAAATTATATAAAGTTAAAGTGGAATGCTGTAACGAACACCGCATGCATTTCATGAATTTTGATAAGCAACTAAATAACAGACATATGAACAGGATCATAACTCTCGTAACTTTACTCGTATTTTCCGGATTGTTACTGCCATCCTGCGGCGTTACCTTAGTGAAGCGACAACACCGTAGTGGTTATTACGTCAACGTCAACCCTCGCAAGCCAAAAGCAGACGCGAATACAACATCACAAACCATCAGGCACGAAGAAACAGCAATTGTTGTTCCGGAAGAAGTGAAACAGGAGGAAGCCGTACTTCCAACTGAAACGGCAGCAGTTCCCGAAACAGAGCTCGCAGTAGCTCCGACAGAAACGGCAGCTGTTGAAGCAGATGGAGCAGTCATCGCGACCGAAGAAAGAAATCTTGCCACGGCTCCTTCCGATCAGCATCGTCCGGCGATGAAGAAAAGCGGCTTCGGAACTGCGTTTTCCGATAAAATGACACAGGAGATGCCGAAAATCAAAAAGATGGACGCGAAGGTCAAGGAAATGAAATCCAAATCCAAAGCAGGTGCTGCGGCCGGCGGATTGAGCCTTTTCTGGATCGTCATTCTCATTCTGCTCATCTTTTGGGCATTCGGATTCTGGGGACCGTGGGGCCTCGGCGGACTGGTTCACCTCCTGCTGGTGGTAGCCCTGATCCTGCTGATCCTCTGGCTGCTCGGTATTATCTAGTAAACTCAACGATTACATAGCGAAAAGGGGCGCTTGTCTGATGACGGCGCTCTTTTTTTTCAGTTGGAAGTTAGAAGTTTTGAAGTTGGAAGTTCAATGCTTCAAGCTTATTTAACCCGACAACTTCCAACTTTAACTCAAAAACTCTTCACTCATTTGTCTCGCCAATGTCTGTTGCAATCTATTGATAGTCAATTGGAATTTTGTGTTTGTCTCACCATTGTCTCCAAACGCAACTTGTACTTTCGATGCCAACAACTTCCCACTTCCAACTTCAAAACTTCCAACTATTCTTAAAATGCTCCGCCCAAAACCCCGGATTTCCCTAACTTCTGTTCATGGCACTGGAACGGTATATAGAAAAGCGGGATTTCAAGCAGACGCCCGAGCCGACAGGAGGAAAAGCCGGCAAAAAAGGACTGCGGTTTGTCGTACAAAAACACGATGCTTCTCATTTGCATTATGATTTTCGTCTCGAGATGGAAGGCGTGCTGAAAAGCTGGGCCGTGCCCAAAGGTCCGTCGCTGGATCCCGATGTGAAACGGCTCGCCATGATGGTAGAAGATCACCCGTACGATTACCGGAACTTTGAGGGTATTATCCCATCCGGTTATGGTGCCGGTACGGTCATCGTCTGGGACGAAGGCACCTATGAGCCCATGGATTTCAAAGGCAAGACCAAGAAAGAAAACGACAAACACCTGCTTTCCGAGCTCGCAAAAGGCAAAGTGAAAATCATTCTTCATGGAACGAAATTGCAGGGCGCATTTGCTATCGTGAAAGCTTACGGTCGGGGCGAGAACGGCTGGCTGTTGATGAAGCTTGAAGACGAGCACGCGACTAAAAAAGACATTCTGAAACAGGATGAATCCGTGCTTTCGGGCAAAACGCTCGGGCAGATCGAGGAGGCAATGGCCAAAAGAAAACAGGCAAACAGCCCAAAGGTAGCCGCCCGGAGGGATCCGGGTAAGCCGAAAAAAGCCGCAGGACTGAACACTTTAACGCCTATTCTCCGGAAGTTGCCGTCGAAGCCGTTTCCTTCAAAATTAATACCGATGCTGACCACGCTGGCATCCAAGCCTATCGACGACGAAGCCTGGGTGTATGAAGTGAAATGGGACGGCTACCGCGCGCTCGGTTTCCGGAACGAAGACAAAACTGAGCTCCGTTCGCGCAACGACAAATCGTTCAACGAGAAATTTTATCCTGTCTACGAAGCGTTGCAAAACTGGAATATCCGTGCAATTGTCGATGGCGAGATCGTAGTCATGAACGAACGCGGCGTTTCGGGCTTCAACGAATTACAAAACTGGCGTTCGGAATCCGATGGCGAGCTGCAATATTACCTTTTCGATGTCATCTGGCTGGAAGGAAAAGATCTCACCGGATTGCCGCTTACCCAGCGTAAAAAAATACTCGAGGCCATCATGCCCAACGATCCGATCATACGACTCAGCGAAGCCTTTGAAATCGCCGGAACGGAATTCTTCGAAACCGCCGTCAAAATGGGACTGGAAGGCATCGTAGGCAAAACCAAGAACAGCAAATACCTTNNACCGACGAATGGCTGAAGATCAAGACCTCGAACCGGCAGGAAATGGTCATCGGCGGCTTTACGAAGAACGAAGGCTCGTCCAAACCATTCAGTGCGCTGCTCGTTGGCGTTTTCGAAAAAGGCAAGCTCGTTTATACCGGAAAAGTCGGCACCGGTTTCAGTCAGGCAACACAGCGCGAAATGCTGAAAGCGTTCAAGCCGCTGATCCGGAAAACCACGCCGTTCGCCTCCGAAGCCGACGTAAATAAACCAACAAGATTCCGTCCCGATCCGCCGAACGCCACGGTTACCTGGCTCAAGCCACAGCTCGTTTGCGAAGTCGAGTTCACCGAAATGACATCCGAGGGCGTGATGCGCCACCCATCTTTCGAAGGTCTTCGAACCGATAAAAAAGCGATTGATGTAGTTCGGGAAATTCCGATCAGGACAGCAGGACGTTAGGATGTCGGGATGTCAAGACTTCATCATATCAAGACATCAAGATATTAGGATATCAGGCTGTCAAGACTTTTCAATTCGATCATTTTCAATTACTATCTTAGCATCATAATCCACTTGAATGAAATTGAAATCATTTCTCCTGTTTGCACTGCTGGGTTTTTCGCTGGTTCAATGCAGGGAATTTAAGAAGCTGAACAAGGAAGCTGATATTAAATTCGCAGATCAGCACTTCAAAACGGCTATCACATTGATCGAAATGCATAAAATCCGTTTCGGAGATTATCCGCGATCATTGGACAGCTTGAAATACAAAGGCGGTTGGGACGAGGCGGCTTTATCATCGGTCGAATATGAAAAACTGGACAGCGGCTATGTCCTCGATCTCCATGATAAAATGGGAGCAGCACCAGGTGATCTAAACTATCCTGACGAATTCTGGAAAGGCCTCGGCGTGGTCCGCTCCAACGTGAAATAAATTTCTCCCTTCTTCATAAGGAACATTCTTGATAATTTATAATTAGCCCATTGATAATTAATCAAAAAGCCCATCCACTCCCTCCGTCTTCCGACAAACGTCACGAACAGGCTTCTTCGCTATGACCTTCGGGTCGTTATTGGTGNNGTGTTGCACTACATGCGGTCGGGCGCATTCTGAACGATCGACGCTACGAAACGGCTGAATCCATCAGTGAATGTGGTGCCGCAAAGGTATGTCGCACAATCGTTTACCACCAAGCGTATAACTACTGAATCTGAAATTGCGGTTATCCGTGAGGAAATTTAACAATCTGTTTTCCAGAATGTTAATAATAAATCTGCTTGGCGATTAGTGTTGAAGCCGATAAAATATCCGTACTTTTACGGTGTGAAAAAGGTTCTCCTGTTGCTGTTTATACCGGTGTTCATGCTGAATAATTCCTTGGGTGAATTGTTCAAATTGCCCGTACTTGCCGCACATTTCGAGGAACACCGCTCACAGAATCCGGAAATCGGCTTCACGGATTTTCTCGCAATGCACTATGGCGGCGACGATCACAACGACAAAGATCAGGACCGCGACGAGCAGCTTCCGTTCAAAAAGATCACCGAATCTCACGATTTTCAGGCTATTTTTCTTCCGGATCGTATAATCGATGAGCCGGTTCGTGGTTTTACCGCAACGAACGTGAAGTTACCGCTTCCGCAGGACGAGAATCTTTCCGATCCTGCATTGGATGGCCTTTTCCGGCCTCCGCGACTGGGATAATGTTCCTCCTTTTCCTTCAGGGAAGATCGTACACACCTGCGATCCGAACATTATCTTTTTAATAGCATGAAAAATATTCAAATCCTCCTTTTATGCCTGTTGCCGGGCGCATCGCTTATGGCACAGGATTGGACCGGCGCCGTGAATTCCGACTGGAACAACGCAGCTAACTGGTCTGCAACGCCGGGTAACGGCGACGATATCATCATCGATCCGGTCAACTATACCGGCGCGATGGCACACCCCGTGGTAACGGGAACTTCAAATTTTACGCCGGCTGAAATGCTCGTCCAGAAT
>DJFN01000110.1:3148-6969 GCA_002432085.1 Flavobacteriales bacterium UBA5871 | reverse complement strand
CGGTGGTTGGCATCAAGGATAGCGAGCGCGACGAAAAGAAAATGCAGGAAGCAGCGACTTTCGGTGGCGGACGCTACGTACCGATCGATAAGCTTTCGGATGCACAGTTCAACCTGCTGCAGGAAATCCGTATCGCGTCCTTCCGCCGTTGAGTCAATAAAAGCGATAGTTGGTTCAAAATGACGTGCTTTCCGTTTCCGGAAACGGTTTGATTTTTGTAGCTTTCAATAACGGTTTGCCCACGAAAACAACCGCTTATGAAACAGCTAATCCTTCTGTTAAGTCTCTGTTTGACTGCTTTTACGTTTGCCCAGATCAAAACGGTCGATATGGGCGAGCTCGATCGCAAAACAATCCGTTACGCCGATATCCGCATTCAGAATCACGGTGAGCAGACCGTTCATCTCGTTCGCATCGAACACAGTCCGGAGCTGGTTTACCGCGTCAGTCAGCGTTATACGCGCCCCGACAGCTCTTTCACCGTTCGTGTACAGGTCAATCCCGATACAACCGGTTATTTCGATCATGTTTTACGCGTTTATTTGAGTGACGACGATGCTCCGTTCGAGATTCGTGTGGTCGGGAATGTCAACGAGCTGCCGGATTACAAAGACGCGCTTGAGCAGCGTTGCCCGGAGTTTGCCCAGGAAAGCACGCGCGAAGAAACCGAAACGGAATTCACCGTAACATCTGTCGATGCAGCTACAGGCGAAGTATTGACGCGAAGCACGGTCACGATCATCCACGACGGAACGGCTTCTGAATCATGGATTACCGGAAGCAACGGCTCGCTGCGAAAACGGCTGCCACAAGGCTTTTTCCACTTCGTGGTGTCGCATCCCGGTTATCAGACCGAAGAAACGGGAATCTATGTGACGCCGGATATCGAAACGGTTTACATTCCGCTGAAAAAATACATCTACGACAAACCGGTTAAAGAGCCGGAAGAACCGTTGCTGGCAGATGAGCCGGAAGAAAAAACGGAGCCCGAGCGCATTCCGGACGAAGACGTCGAAAAAGTGCTCACCGAACAGATCAATCCGGATATAGAGCCGGCTGAATATACGTTTTCCGATACCACGCGTTACAGACCGGTGAACGTGGTGTTTGTACTCGATCTTTCCAGCTCGATGAAAATGGGAGAGAAGATGAACCTGCTGAAATTTTCGCTTCAGCAGCTGGTGGATGAGCTGCGTCCGTCGGACCAGATCAGCTTCGTAACGTATGCTGAAAGCGCGCGTGTTTACCTTTCGCCGACGTATTGCATCGACAAGCAGCCGATCCGGGAAAAGATCACCGAAATGGAAGCCGAAGGAAGCTCGTCGAGCACACGCGGGATCAAGCTCGGCTACAAAGAGCTCAATCGTCGCGACGAACCCGGTGCAGCCAACCTCGTGATCGTTATTACCGATGGCGCGTTCAACCGTTATTCCGACGATTACAAGAAAGTCGTGAGCAAAAACGCCGATCACATCGTATTTTCGGTTGTTGGCATTCAATGCAATCCCAACGACGAAAAGCACCTGAAAGAAGCTGCCGAATTCGGCAAAGGCCGCTACATTCCGATCAACAAGCTTGCCGACGCCCAGCAGCGACTATTAGAAGAAATCCGGAAAGTTTCATTTAGGCAATCGTAGAGAAACGTCTGCTCATTCAACACGATTCTCTCAATATGGAAGTCATTGTAGGCTTTCCCACGAATACACGAATAACATATTAATCATCTTGAATCCATTTTAAAGATTTCGCGATGGGAACAAAGTTCCCATATTCGCCCAGCATTACACAAAGTGCATCAATTCGCGAATTCGTGGGAAAACCTACCCAGCACTTCGCCTGTTCCTTAACACCATCTTTCCCAATTCTTTCCTGATTTCACCCCGAGCTTTGTCAAAACAAATGTTCAACTAAAAATAGAAATCATGAAAACAGTGCATGTAATGCTCGCGATGCTGGGATTTTCAACCGTTTCCTGTGCGCAGGACATTCCTCAGAACGAAGTTCCTTCCGTGGTGATGAACGCCTTCGATTCGAAATTCCCTAACGCAATGGATGTCGAGTGGGAGCGGAAGGGAGATATCTTCAACGTAGACTTCGAAATCGATAAAATCGACCACGAAGCCTGGATGGACGCGACCGGCAAGATCATCAAGCTGGAGACCGAAATCAAGGAAACTGAAGTGCCGGCCGCTGTGAAAGCGACCATCGCAAAGGATTTCAAAGATTGCCACATCGATGACGCAGAGAAAATCGAAAAAGACGGCAAGATCTATTACAGCATCGAGCTGGACGGCAAAACCGGCGATCGCACCATCATTTTCGACGCCGCCGGAAAGCAGGTCAGCGATCCTTCGCATTTGTATTGATTCGCTAGCATATCTAAATATGGAAGCCGCGTAGTTTTGAAACATTCGTGACGGGAACAAAGTTCCCGTATTCGCCCACATTAAAACAATGCACATAAAAATTCGTGCATTCGGCGGAAAGTTTGCCGTGGGCTTCCGTCAAGATAACCGCCGTATTTTTTTTACTCAACAGCCCTTGTCCGTTATGGACAGGGCTTTCTGTCATATTTCCTGCCAGCCTGTCGCACTTTTATTCATGGCCTGTTTCTTGACATGCCAGCAGTGAAAATGACGCATTATGGCAAAAGAAAAAGAGCAAAACGAGCATATTGACCCGAAATCAGAACCGATTGAACAGGAAAACGCCGATCAGCCGACAGACACAGCGGCTTCGGATACTGACAATTCGTCAGAAAAAACGGGGGAAGTAGACCAGCTTGCTGTGTTGAATGACAAATACCTTCGTTTGTACTCTGAATTCGACAATTACCGCAAACGTACCAACAAAGAAAAAATCGATTTGATCGCTACGGCCAGTGCGGCTGTGCTGAAAGACCTGATCGGTGTGCTCGACGACTTCGATCGTGCGGCAGCCAACAACGATCAGGTAACCGATCCGGAAGTGTTGAAATCCGGTTTCAACCTCATTCATACCAAGCTCAGATCTGTGCTGGAAGGAAAAGGATTGAAGCCGATGCAGTCCAAAGGCGAAGTATTCGATCCGGAGCTGCATGAAGCGATCGCCAATATCCCTGCGCCAAGCGACGACCTGAAAGGAAAAGTCATCGACGACGTAGAGCGCGGTTACTATCTGAACGATAAAGTGATCCGTTACGCCAAAGTTGTGGTCGGACAATAAAATACCACCTGATGGAGAAAAGAGATTATTACGAAATCCTGGGGGTTGGCAAGAGCGCTACGCCGGAAGAGATAAAGAAGGCCTATCGCAAGGTGGCCATTCAATTTCACCCGGATAAGAACCAAGGTAATAAAGAAGCAGAAGAGAAATTTAAAGAAGCGGCGGAGGCTTACGAAGTTTTAAGTGACGCGGACAAACGCGCAAAATATGACCGGTTCGGTCATTCGCGTGGAAACGGAGGCGGATACGGTGGCCACCATATGAACATGGAGGATATCTTCAGCCAGTTNNATTTCGGCGGTGGTGGCAGCCCTTTCGACAGCTTCTTCGGTGGCGGACAGAGAGGTGGCAAGCGCCAACGTAAGGGCTCGAATTTGCGAATCAAGTTAAAGCTGACGTTGGAGGAGATCGCCGCGGGCGTTGAGAAGAAGATCAAGGTAAATCGCTTGGTACAGGCTGAAGGTGTAACGTTTAAGACATGCCAGGCTTGCCAGGGATCCGGTCAGGTCCGCAAAGTAGTTAATACGATGCTTGGTCAGATGGTCAGCGCGACCACGTGCTCGAATTGCGGTGGAAGCGGTCAGATCATTGATAAGCGACCTTCCGGAGTCGATAAC
>DJFN01000110.1:0-3115 GCA_002432085.1 Flavobacteriales bacterium UBA5871 | reverse complement strand
AGGCATGCAACTGTCAATGAGCGGCCGCGGAAATGATGCCCCTGGGGGTGGAATTCCTGGAGACTTGTTGATCCTCATCGAGGAACAAGAAGACAAATTCCTGAAGCGAGATGGCAATAACCTGGTTTATGACCTCTATATCTCTTTTGTAGACGCGGCATTAGGGACCACTGTAGAAGTACNNGGAAAAGGTCTTAAAGACATTAACGGCTATGAGACCGGCGATCAGCTTATCTATGTCAATGTGTGGACCCCTAAAAAGCTGACCCCGGAGGAAAAGACGAAATTAGAGGGACTGCGAAGCTCACCCAACTTCCAGCCGAACCCCGATGCGAATGAAAAGGGCTTTTTCGAGCGTATGAAAGAGTTTTTCAACTAACACCAAACTATTTAGTCAACGCCTCGTTTACTCGTGAACGAGGCGTTTTTTTTTGAATTTTGTCCTTAAACTTACACCTTGTAACTAAGTGACCTATAGATCGTAATACATCAGCATGCAGAGAAAGTTTTTTTTGACGTGGTTGGGGGTATCGCTGATTATCACTGCGTTCGGGCAAATAAAGAAACAATTCACCGTCGAAGATGCTCCGGGTTGTGGGGAGATCAAATTGTGCTTGAAAGCAAACAGCGGTAATTGCTTTATAAAACCCGGTTCCGACTCGCACATCCTGAACGTCTTCAGTAATCAATCTGAAAACAATTACTCACATAATTTCAAAAAGGAAGTTAAGGGCAATATCTGCGACGTAATGCTCAGGCTTGAGGAGGCAGAGGCTGAGGGGATCGGGAAGAACATTTCAACCCGTTTTTTTGGCGCTGATTCCGAACCCGTGAACGACAAAGTCTGGAAGATGTACCTCACCGAGTCCAAACCCTATGATCTTCAGCTCGACTATGGCGTCGGCAACGCGCATGTTGATTTATCCGGCCTTTCCATTAAGAAGCTCAAAATCAACACAGCCAGCGCAGACGTGATTGTCGGGTATTTTTCAGCTCTTGAAAATCAGTTGGACATGGACACATTCTCTGTAAAAGTCGATGTCGGTTCAATCAATGTAAAGAACATTAGTCTTTCAAAACCAAAACAAGTCGTTGCGGACGTAGGGTTCGGAAGCATGACCCTCGATTTTACAACCCAACCCCTGATCACCAGTAAAGTCCGCGGCAGTGTGGGCGCTGGAAATCTGACTATTCTTTTGCCTGCCAACGAAACACCCGTTCTAGTACGGATCAAGGATTCGTGGCTTTGCAGCGTGAAGCTTCCCGCCAGCCTTAAAAAGATAAGCGAAAATACCTTCGCAAGCGCAACGTACACAAAAGGTGCAAAGAACGCCCTCATCTTCGACCTGGATGTTTCAATGGGCAACATCATCTTCAAAAACCCAACCCCCACCGCCTCCCGATAACGCCGAATCCTGTAATCCTGTAATCCCTTAATCCTGTTATCCTGTTATCCTGTATTTCTCTATTCCTATCGGGTAATCCAAAAATCCCATCCCACAAAATCCCTAAAATCCTAAAAATCCCGGTGTAATTATGGGTATGTTCGGTATACTAATAACCGGACTAAACATAACCTGTGGAAGCACTCATCACCGAGCACGTCAGTAAGCGTTATACCAATCACGTTGCGTTGGACGACGTCAGCATTACCATCCCGGCGAAATCGATCTATGGTTTGCTTGGCCCGAACGGAGCCGGCAAAACCACGCTTATCCGGATCATCAATCAGATCATCAATGCCGACGAAGGCAACATTACAAGTTTCGGCGAACGATTAAATCCTTCTCACGTCGGCACCATTGGATATTTACCAGAGGAGCGCGGGCTTTATAAAAAAATGAAGGTCGGTGAACAGCTGATTTATTTTGCCCAGCTAAAGGGACTTTCACGCAAAGATGCCGTGGAGCGCAGCAAGGCATGGGTCGTTAAGTTTGACATTAAAGAATGGTGGAATAAAAAAGTCGAAGACCTGAGCAAGGGTATGGCGCAGAAAGTGCAGTTCATCAGTACCGTGATGCATGAACCGAAGCTGATCATACTTGACGAACCATTTTCAGGATTCGACCCTGTCAACGCACAGTTGATCACACGTGAAATTAAAGAACTCCGCGAGAAGGGATGTACGATTATTTTCTCGACTCACCGGATGGAAACTGTCGAAGACCTTTGTGATAACATCGCACTCATTAACCGGTCGAAAAAAATCCTGGAAGGAACAAAAAAACAGGTCAAGGAAAATTTCAGAACGAATACGTTCATTGTTGAGCACAAAGGCAAATTCGTAGAAACCGCTGGCACTTTTTCATTGACAGAGCAAGAGATTCTTGACGATAGTTTTTATCGTTCCATCATTACAGCAACCGCAGGCGTCGGTCCAAACCAATTGATCCGTCACCTTACGGAGAGAACAGAGGTACATTCTTTCATTGAAAAAATTCCGACGATGAGCGAAATCTTTATCACCCTCGTAAACGGCAAATCACATGAATAAGACCTGGTTAATATTTCGCCGCGAATACCTGACCCGCGTACAAAAGAAATCATTCTTGATCGCCACGATTATGGTGCCGTTGATCTTTCCGGCCATTTTTGCGATCATGGTCTACGCCTTCATCAAACAGGAAGAAGGTGCCGAAAAAGAAACGATCCAGGTATTTGACGAAACCGGGACGATGAACCTGGAAGAAGATGGCCGTTATAAATTCGTTACTGTCGATGGTAACTTTGACCAGATCAAGGAAGCATTCCGGCATTCATCCGAAAACATCCTCATTCGAATACCCAAATTCGATCTTGACAAACCTCAGGGCATTGCTCTTTTCTCCAAGCAGACTCCGAGCATGAGACAAAAGGAAGAGCTGGAGAAAAAGATTGAAGACCGGATTCACGATCTAAAACTTGAGAAGTTCAACATCAGCAAAGAGACGCTCAAAAGCCTGAACACCGATATTAGTCTCACAAATACAAACCTGGGAGAAACGGAAGATAAAGAAAGCAACACCGGCCCCTTGTATATACTGGGATTAGTTCTTGGCATCCTCATCTACATCTTCGTTTTGATTTATGGTATGCAGATCATGCTTGGTGTCATCGATGAGAAAACGAGTAAGGT
>DJFN01000105.1:11927-24608 GCA_002432085.1 Flavobacteriales bacterium UBA5871 | reverse complement strand
CGGCCTCGAGGTAGAGGATTTGATCGGGATCTACGCGTTTTCGGATACCGTCTTTGTCCGTAAAGAAATGCATAACTCCCTGCTTCGATGTTGCAGCTTTTGTTTCGATGTCCAGAAGCGCATTTCGAAGGTTGACGAGGTCAATGGGTTTTGCCAGGTTTTTCAATGGTCCTGTATCCTTTGCTTTGAAATACGTGTTCAGATCCTGGATGCTCGAGAGGTAAATGAACGGAATTTCCTGCTTGTTGAGCTCTTCCGATAAGTCAATGCCGGTCAGCTCTCCCTTTAATTCAATATCGAGTAACGCCAGATCAGGCTTGTCCTTGCTGATGGTCTCGATAGCAGTGTCGTAACTTTCCGCAATTCCCGTAACGCGGTAGTTCAGTTGCTCCAGTTTGTCCTTCAAATCGTCAGCAACGAACGGGTCGTCTTCTACAATCAGAATCTTCATAGCGAAAGTTTGATACTTTTGACCAAGGTAACGAAAATCGGGGGTATGAAACGATATGCACTATTCTTGCTGAATCTTTTATGGAGCTTTTCGGCGTTCACCCAGACCGATTTCGATGCCTTAACAGATAAAGGCTACCAGGAGCTCTCCGACGGGAAAGCTGCAGCTGCGAAGCAAACGCTCGAACAGGCTTTGAAAGTACTCCCCAAAAATCTCAATCCTGAGTCTGAAGCGGATTTTTACAACAACCTGGGAGTTGCTNNAACGGACTCGATGCATACGAGCTTTCGCTGGGAGTTTACAGGAAATTAAAAAACGACAGTCTGGTAGCCGGAGCGTTACTGAATCTTGGTTTAGCCTACAAAGAGATTGGGGCGTTCAAGCGGGCCACAGCAACTTTGACACACGGAGCCCGGCTTTCGGAGCGGTATGGGAATCAGCAGGAGTTATCCGCAGCCTGGAATGCTATCGGGAATATCCAACGCGAAACAGGTAATTACGTGAAGGCACTCGAATACCACCGCCGCGCACTGCAGATCCGGAAAAACATCGGGTATGAAAAAGGCGCTGCTGATTCCTACCATAATATCGGGGCGGTTTATCTCGAATGGAAACGGTATGACCAGGCAGAGAAGTATCTATTAGAAGCTTTGGAACGAAAGAAAGTGCTTAACAACCAATCCAATACGGTTAACACGCTGTCGGCGCTTGGTCGGTTGTATGTCGCTAAACAGGAACCGCAGAAAGCTTTATTGTACCTCAACAAGGCTTATGAAATGCGAAAGGGAGCAGGTAATTCGGCAAAAGCTGCATCCAGCGTATATTACCTGGCAACATATTACGGGTCGATCGGTGATCACCCAAAAGCCCTGGAGCTTTTTCGTCAGGCTCAGGATATGGCCCGTACGTCGAACGATCATGCTTTGCTTGCCGATGCATTGATGGGAGAGATTAACTTGCTGAATGGGACGAGAGGGAACGATCCCTTGCTCGAAAAGTATCGTGAGCTTGTGGAAACACGTGAGCGGGGAGCCATAGACGAGAACCGGAAAGAAATAGCGCGACTGGAAATCGAATATGATGTAGAGCGGAAGGAGCGTGAGATTGAGATGCGCCGTAAACAGGCTAAATTCGATCGGATACGTATCGAGAATGAAGGATTACGTAACCAGCAATTGGTTGGATGGATCATTGGTCTCTCAGTTCTGGCACTGACCATTTTCATTCTCTTTTATCAGATCCGTAAACGAAAACGATACATCGAATTGCAGAACCATGAGCTGGAAGAACAAAAGAATGAGATCATCCATCTTCACCACGAGCTGAGCCATCGGACCAAGAACTATTTTGGACTGCTGAGTGGTATTCTCAAATCAGACAAATCCCAGGTCAGGCATCCTGAAGCGGTAAAAATTCTGGAAGGAAACATTCAGCGTCTTGAGGCCATGTCACTCGTGCAGCATTACCTGCTGGATGATTCGACACGTCAGCACAAAGAAGTCCGATTGGATGCTTATCTGACGAAATTGGTTGACCTGGTGATTTTGAATCTCTTTCCTCAGGGAAATAATCTGAAGCTCATCTGTGATATCGATGCCATCTACCTTGATTATGATGTAGCGCTGCGTTTGGCGATTGCGTTGAATGAATTGATGTGTAATGCGATCGAGCACGGGTTGGTCTGTTCAGATAAGCCACAGTTGGTCGTTTCGGTTAAACGATCGGGCAAAACAATTGAGTTGATTGTACAGGATAATGGGCCAGGAATCGAAGAGCAACAGATTCATTCAAAAACAGTAAAAGGGCAGGGGTTAATAGTAAAGTTGCTGAGTAAGGTTGATGGGACCATTCATTACCGGAATGAAAACGGGTGCGTGGCCACAATAACTGTTAACGGATAAAAAAATCCGGGCAGTGAATCTACCCGGATCTTCGTTCAAACGAAATCAGTTAATGGTAATATTGACCTGAATATCGTTGTTGACGTGAACCGTATCGGTTATATAAGGTGTGCTGTAGCCTGGAAGCGTGACTTTGAAGTAGTAAACTCCCTTTTCAACCCGTTGCTCAAAGTCGCCGTTTTCGTCGGTGTAAACGGCACCTACCCGAAGGTTGGTAAGGTAAGTCATGGTTTCGACATAGGCGCTGTCAACTTCCAGTGAGTTCTTCTTCACCTTCCCGCGAATCACCGGGTCTTCATCGTCATCTCCGCCATCTTTGACCTGTACGGTGGTCAATTGAGCTTTTTGGTGTTTCACACATTGTTCTTTTTTACAGGAGACCGTAATTGCTCCGAGAGCAATAAGTAATGTCAGCGCGGCAATTGTTTTATTCCTTTTCATTTTCTTCAGAATTTGTTGGTAAATGCCGGATGTACCCAGTTTTACTGGTGATATATCTGGCTTGACTATGGGAGAAAATGTGCCCGCATCACCTTCGCTTTCTCCCTTCGGGGAAGGCTTTGCAGGCAGTTGTTGGAATCATTCGGGTCCGGGGCCCGGAGTGTACACTGTCATCCACAATGAGAAAGTCCCTAAAGAATCATAGAACTCGACAATGTCTTGAAACAAACAGATGGATTCTCAGGAAGGAATCACAGGAATCGCCGATAAACAGTGGGATGAAGCTGAATTGAAAAAACAGCGCGTTCGAGATGAAAAATGATGAATTGAGATCTCTCTCGGTTCATTTCGGACCTGTTCAACCAATAATTCTGTCTCAGCAGTTTATCACAGGTTGGGTAGTGAGCCTTGAAATAAGATCATAGTGATTGGGAAAGACAAACGGTGCTTTCGGAAATTAAAGTTGGGACGTGCGAAACGGAAGCCAAACCTTGTCTCCAAATAGATTCACATGATTACAACATCACTTAACTCTCCGGTACATCAGCAGATGAAAATGATCGTTCCGGGAATTTCATCAACCGCCTTGTGCGGGAAAACGATAGTGACTGGCTGTCAGTCGCCCTTTTCGTTCACGCTATCTCCGTACTATGAAAGCAACTTCTAGAGAATTGGAATTACATCTTGCAATAAAAGGTGCAAGCGACATCGCCTTGTCAAAACTTTATTATATGTACGGAATTCAGATTGAGCGAATTCTCAAATACAAATATCAAACGGCTGCAAAACGGGATGAAGCCAACATCCTTGAAGCTGTCAACGAAGCTTTTTTAGGCTACTACAGAAACCCTGACACATTCAATCCGGAGAAATTCACCCTGCTCAGTTTTCTCATAGTAGCTGCAGACAGAGACCTGCAGAATATCCTAATGAAAGAAAAAAAGCATCTGAATCGAAAAGATTTGCCCGAAGATGTCGAACTCCAGGAAAAATTCTGGAATACTACTATAAAACCGCAAAGTTCCACTGACGACACTATTCAAATCGAAGAGGCGATGATAGCTATTCAGAACTTGCTTGGCGATCTTTTTACTAATGATAGGGATATTACCCTGGCCTGGATGATTCTTGCTGTTGAACGCGACACAGAGCTGTATATTGAATTGCTGGATATCAATAGTTTAACGGTCGCCGAACAGCGTGTAGAAGTCAAAAAACACAAAGACCGCATAAAGAAGGTATTGGAAAGAAACGATGTGGAAAACCGGATCAAAAACTTATTAAAATGACAACAAAACTGAATTTTTTGAAAAGCGCCATTGCACACGTTGAGAATGATCAGGAATTCATGGCCTACACGCTGAAAAAATACTGTGAATTCGAAAAGATCTCCGAATCAGAGTTGCTTTCAGTACTTGATTGTTCCAGGAACAATTACCGCAAACTGGCATTGTGTAAGACCCCGGATCTCGGTGATTCGAAGTTTACGCAACGGTTAGCCATCATCAGCGAGTACGTTAATATCGATACGAGCAAATTGATCATGGTGATAAAACATGTCCATACCGTGTTGAAGTTCACCACTAAATCGGGAAATATTCTGATGGCAGCACGGGATAAAGAAGATGGCAAGAACACGAAGAAATGAGATTCAGCAGACCTCAGATTCAACGAATAGCACATGAATTCTGGTCGAAAGCCGATCCGAAACACAGGCTCGACTTCGATATAATGAATGCTGTTAATGGGTCGCTTACTGTTGATCTCATCCCGGTTCAGCAGCTAAGCTTGCAAAAAATTGATAGCTGGCTGGTGGCACGAACTATTAACATTGGAATCGATGTAAACGATCGAAACCTTCACGGAGCGCTGTTAATCAAAAATGGATCTGTATTTATGTTCATTGATGCCGCTGTATGTGAAATGGAACAACGATTCACCGTCGCCCATGAGGTCAGTCATTTCTTGCTGGACTATCAGCTGCCAAGGGAAAGAGCAATTTTAGCATTCGGACAAGAGATTGAAGAAGTATTGAATGGCAATGCCAGCGCCAGTACTTCTCAATTGGTCATGTCCGTTATTAAAGGAATAGACCTCAATCCTTATACGCTTTTAATCGAGAAAACCGGAAACGGATCTTTTTCAAACTGGTGCAATTTCAATTCTGAAAACGAAGCCGATTATCTGGCATTGGAATTACTCGCACCGAGAGCCAGAGTGATCAATGATACGGTTTCATCGGCGCGGCGATTAACTTATGCTCAGTTCACCCGAAAAAGTCAGGAAATTTTAATCGAAAAATATCGGATACCGGTAACGGTAGCACACCAATATGCTTCGGAATTGGCTTATTCCGTGACCAAAGGGCCTTCATTTCTGGATAAACTCGGATTCTGATGTCGAGCTTCTGAACTTTTTCCGGAATACACTATGAAAAACTATGCAGTTATGGAAATCAATACCTCAGACACGGATCCGCATAAACAATATGAAAGCATGTCTTTTAATGCCTTCAAAAAGTTATATGGTGAAGACTTTACGGACGCCATCAATATTGATACCTGGAATGTAGACAGGAATCTGGCAAAGGTGTATACGCAGATCGAAGAAGAGCTCTTCGAGGCTAAACGCAGCGAGCTCGAATCCCAGCAGGTAATTCGGAATGAAATCTTTCCAAAAATCCGTGAGAATGTATCAATACCTCATGCTGGTCTGCATAGCGACACCACGCTTGAGCTAATCGCAAAAATACACAAGGGCTTTCTCTTCAATGGTGCCGTTACGGCATGTGGAAGTATAAGTATATCCTACGATACGCTACCCATTTCCATTACCCAAATGGGAATCTGCTTAGTGAACTATCACGGCGAACATGGGAGTTATTCGCATCAATTGTTCAGGCGTGATCTGAAATTGAATCACAGTGTCACCATTGACGAAGCTATCGCTTTAATTCAACGTAAACTCAGTGACGATAAGACCAAGATGAACAGTCTGGCGATGCGCGGCATCAGAGCGTATGCTGAACGCGCTATTCTGCTGGAGAAATCAAACGCTAAATGGCTGTTAGGCTATGGATTTCCGGCTCCGTATGAATTAATGATGGGTTTTTGGGCCAACCACGAAGAAGTGAAAGACAAGTCAATTGACCTGATGAACCGAATGATTGTCAGTCACAAGCGCTTTGTCTACATCCAGGAAAGCACATTGCATCCGGAGCTTTGGGCATTTGGTAACGCGCTGAAACCTTTTGAATACCTCATTGTTGGTACGATGGAAGAAAAAATGGTGCAGATGGTTGATTCTGGCAATACGCGGCTGGAAATAAAAACTGACTATGCTGAATTCGCAAAAAATGCCGGATCTCAGATAGCTGTTGGTGTCTACAAAGTCGCAATGCACGCTCCGGCACACGTGTTCTATTGTCATATAGATCACATCCGGACGGCGGCATTGATTGCGATGGCCGACAGTGCTTTGCAAATGCATTCGGGAATGCCGATGCTGCTCGATCTCGCAGAAAGCCTCTGCAAAAATGCCTTTGGTAAAACCGATTTCATGACATCCATTGATCAGGCCTATACCCGTGCAGAATTTTTGACGAAAATAAAAGCATAATATGGAAACGAATAGCAACAACAACCCTCCCGATCTTTTCACGATCATTACAGACGAGATTATCTCGAACGGCGGTGAATGGGAAGACGACGCGAATTGTATTGGTGCAGCCGGAATGACGATGTTCGATCTGCCGAACAGTGAAGACAACCTGATCACCGTGCTGATTCCTAAAAATCATATCCGGGAAATCGGTTCACACTCTATCGTCGAGATTCGCAGTCGCACGAAAAAAAATGGTGGTGATGGAAGAATCTATCGTGGCATCGTTACGGCCGGACCGTTTCATGAACCGGATGGAATCCGCGGAGACTCTCCGATGATCGTTACAACGGCCNNCCATTAACGGCGCACTGTTCATGCCGAATTTTCACGGAAAAGTGCAGATCGAGTTGATTGGGGAATTGAAAGACGGCGTCATTATGCCGCCCAAATTTCGTCCGCTTCCAAACAGTCCGGTGTTTGTTTTAAGCAACGAAGAAACTGCTGAGGTGCTGAAAGTCAATCAGGATCCGGGAATTACCCTCGGAATGGCCATCGGACACGAAGACATTGAAGTGAAGATTCCTTCTGATACGAAAGCTGTTCTGCCACGACACATTGGAATTCTCGGAACAACTGGTGGTGGTAAATCCACAACCATCTCCGGATTGATGAGCCAGTTTCAGCAGAAAGGAATCGCAACGGTTGTCATTGACACCGAAGGCGAGTATACGCATGTAGGGGATCCTACCACTGATCCAACAATGCAGAAACTCCTTGTGAACAGGGGAATTCCGGCGGCAGGTGTTGCAAATATTCGCGTGCTGCATCTCTACGGTAAAGACACCCGTGCAAAAAAAGGAACGGATGTACTTCCGTTTACGCTCAACTTTTCCTCACTATCGCCTTATAATGTTGCAGATATTCTCGGGTTGAATGAAGCTCAGGTTGGTCGCTTTTTTAAAGCTTATGATGTAGCGAAAGCTATTCTTAGAGATGTTGGCATTTACCCAACTCCCGAGCAGGAACGTGAAGCTATCGACCTGGATGAGTTTGAAACCGGATGGCCAAAGCTGACTCTTGCAATGTTCATCGATGTAGTAAGTATGATTCGGAACATGGTTGGAAAAAAAGACATTGCTCCGTACCACACCATTTTAAAAGAGAATTTGAAGGACAAAGTACGGCCTCGTATACTCAATGTCGAAACCAGCAGTGAATCAAGCTGGGCAGCAGTACAATCGAAATTACGCCAACTGGCGCGTACCAATCTATTCGACAATCCTAACTCCCAGACGATTCCTTATACTGAGTTAATTCAACCTGGAAACGTGACGATTATTGACCTCAGCGACTCCGATTCCACGATCATAAACAACCTTGTGATCACGGATTTGCTCAAAGGCATACAGGATGCTCAGGAAATAGCCTACGAATCTGCTCTCAGCGAAGGAAAATCTCCCACACCGGTTTCGATCATCATTGAAGAGGCACACGAATTCCTGTCCAGCGATAAAATCGCCCGGATGTCGAACCTTTTCCAACAGGTAGCACGCATTGCACGCCGTGGTAGAAAGCGCTGGCTGGGACTCGTCTTCGTAACACAGCTGCCGCAGCATCTTCCTGACGAAGTATTGAGTCTCATCAACAGCTTCATTCTGCATAAAATTGGTGACGCCAACGTGATCAGCCGCCTGAAACGCTCAATTGGCGGCGTGGATAACAATCTTTGGAACAGGCTCCCGAACCTGGCTCCCGGTCAGGCGATTGTCTCCACACCGAGCTTGTCCAGATCTATGTTGGTCGCAATTGATCCGTCGCCGTGTAAGCTGTTGATGGTGGATTGATAGGAACTGACGGTTTATTTCGAAAACAAGATCCCCAATTTTGGAAAATAGGATGCTGGGTTGGGAAAATGGATTGCTGTACGAAAAGACTACTATATAATATTTGTCCTGATCGGCAAGAGCGGGTTATAAAAAACAATTAAAATCAAACGTATGACAGAAAAAACTGTTCCAGTAAAACCACACAGAAGGTCAACTCCTTCACCTGTTCCGCGAAAAAATCCGGATGCACCTAAACCAGGTCCAAAGACGGTACCAGTTAAGCCTCATCGTCGTTCAACACCTGATTGAAAACATTAATCACAAAAAAATAAAGCTATGGCGGACTATTATGTAAACAAAAATGCACAGCCAAATGGAGATCATGAGGTTCATATATCAGGATGTTCCTTCATGCCTTCAGTTGAAAACCGTTTATACCTTGGAGATTTCTCTTCTTGCTCACCTGCTGTGCGTGAAGCAAAAAAGATTTATTCAAAATCAAATGGTTGTTATTACTGTTGCAAAGATTGCCACTCCAGTTAAAGACATGTTGTTTCAATTGATTAAAAGCGGGATTCCCCGCTTTTTTTATTCCCATTTGTGAACGACTTCCGTTCATCATTTTCTTAAACAGAAATGGGCGTAAATAATCGTGTTTTATTATTATCTCGGAAAAGGAGGCTCGGATTTAGGGAACGAGATTTCCTTGTTTGGAAAACAAATTCTTTAATCTGAATCCGCCAGACAAATGTTTGCCAAAAATAAACCACATGGCAACATTTAATGCAGCACCAGCAGCGCAATTCGTTCACAACTTCTCCACGCATTCACTTTCCGATTTTTTCAGTCAGAGTATTTCGCGATTTGTGCCTCAACGGGAAAACCTCAATTATATCATTACCGAGACGGGGAAACCACGATTCTCGGAGCTCACAAAAATCGGTGAAGCATCTTTTGAAAATTCCGATGAGCTTATCGTGTTTTCCTGTAAATGTGATGACGAACTCACCACCCGATCTTCTCGTAGGAAACAATTCGATATTGCAAAAAGAGTAATGCAGGAAGATCGCAAAGACGGAGCAATCTTTGTGTTTCATGATGAAAACAAAAAGTTTCGGTTTTCATTTATCCGGAAAAACTATGCTGAAAAAGGAGAGAACAGGTATACGTCCTGGAAACGGTATACCTACTTCGTCGATCCGGTAGAAACCAACAAAACGCTCAAAGAACGCATTGGCAGCTGTTCGTTTTCTGATCTGGAAACGATTCAGCAGGCGTTCTCGGTTGAGAAGCTGACCAAAGATTTTTACACCGATTTGTTCAAGTGGTACCAGTGGACGCTGTCTGATGAAATTGGCATTACTTATCCGAACAATACGGCTATTTCCGAAGACGATCGCATCCAGCTGGAAGAACAGGTGATTCGTCTGATCACGCGCCTGCTCTTTTGCTGGTTCATCAAACAGAAAAGTCTTGTTCCTGAATCGTTATTCAACAAGGAAGAAATTTCGAAAGTCCTGAAGAATTTCGATCCGGAGAGCAGTACGGATGGCAGCTATTACAACGCCATTCTTCAGAACCTGTTCTTCGCTACGCTGAACAAAGCCATTGACGAGCGCGATTTCGCAAAACTGCAGTACAGCAGGGATATCAAAACGCTTTACCGCTACGATGAGCTGTTCAGCATTTCTAAAGAGGAAGTTTTGAGCCTTTTTCGCAGCGTTCCGTTCCTGAACGGAGGATTGTTTGAATGCCTCGACAAGCAGGATATGGATGGGAAGTATATTTTCCTCGACGGTTTCAGTCGAAGCGATAAACGCTCTGCCAACGGCAACTACAAACACCGGGCGTTTATTCCGAACTGCGTATTCTTTGACAAGGACAAAGGAATTATTCCGTTGCTGGAACGCTACAATTTTACCGTAGAGGAAAATGATCCGAACGAAGTCCAGGTAGCGCTCGACCCTGAATTGCTTGGAAACGTATTTGAGAACCTGTTGGGAGCTTTCAACAAGGAAACCAGGGACAGCGCCCGAAAGCAATCAGGCTCGTTTTATACACCACGGGAAATTGTGAGCTACATGGTGGATGAAAGCCTGATCGCACACCTGAATAATAAGCTCCCGGAAGTTAATAGTGAGCTGGTCCGACATCTCTTTGAGCAGGAATCGCTGTCCGATGATTTACAGAACGATTCGGCTCTTCGAAAGCAAATTGCAGCAGAGCTTCGCGCGGTCAAGATTCTCGATCCGGCTTGTGGATCCGGCGCATTCCCTATGGGAATTCTGAACAAAATGCTTCAGGTGTTGCAGAAGCTCGACATCGACAACAAGGAAACCGTTTACGAGCAAAAACTTCATCTCATTGAAGAATGTATCTACGGTATTGACATCCAGACGATCGCTGCTCAAATCAGCAAGCTTCGGTTTTTCATCTCGCTGGTCGTCGAGCAGGAAGCCTTAGACCTGAAAAAGGAAAATTACGGCGTATTGACACTTCCGAACCTGGAAACGAAGTTTGTTGCGGCAAACACACTGATTGCGGCTGCCAGAAGACCTTCGCAGCTGACCATTTTTGATAAGGAAGAGCTCGAAGACTTGAAGAGCCAGCTCCTGGAAGTGCGCAAAGAACATTTTTATGCGAAAACGGCCGGCGCGAAAAAACGCCTGCGGGAACGGGATGCGGAGCTGCGCGAGCGCTTATCGGAAGTTATGCAGGAAAATGGCGAGTACACTCCGGAAAGCATTCTGCAGCTTGCAAAGTGGAATCCGTACGATCAGAATGAAAGTGCGCCTTTCTTCGACCTGGAATGGATGTTTGGCCTGGAGGACGGTTTTGATATTGTGATTGGAAATCCGCCTTACTTCTCATTGTCTACTGACAGTAGCGAACTTGACAAAAAGACCGGCAAGCGACTAAAGCACAATGAGGTTTACAAACCAATCGGATACAAGTCGTTTACTAATTCCGGCGATATCTACGGATTGTTTTATGAACGCGGATGGCAATTGTTGAAAGACAATGGTCACCTGTGTTTCATTACTTCTAACAAGTGGATGCGAGCGGGTTACGGAGAAAGCACCCGGAAATTTTTTGCTGAGAGCACCAATCCGATACTGCTAATTGATTTTGCCGGACAACGGATTTTTGAGTCGGCTACGGTCGACACAAATATTCTGCTCTTCTCAAAAGCACCAAATAAAAAACGAACACTTGCTTACACAGTCAAAGAAAAAATACTGGCTAAGCTAGGTGATACGGTAAGAGCAAATGCAACGGAGATTGCTTTCGACACGGCCGAAAACTGGGTAATTCTGAGTGAAATTGAGCAACGGATTAAGGCAAAAATTGAGGCGGTAGGGGTGCCTTTGAAAGATTGGGGAATTAAAATCTATAGAGGTGTTCTAACTGGATATAATGAAGCTTTTATTATAGATGGGAAAAAGCGAGATGAACTGATTGCAGAAGATCCGAAATCTGCTGAAATTATTCGACCGATTTTGCGTGGACGTGATATTCGTCGACATAATTATCAATTCGCTAACTTGTATCTTATCGCTACGTTTCCGAGTCTTCAAATCGACATCGAAAAATATCCTGCTGTAAAACAACATCTTTTGGGATTCGGATATGATCGACTGAAGCAAACCGGCGAATCGGGAGCCAGGAAGAAGACCAGTAATAAATGGTTCGAAACACAGGATAGCATAAGTTATTGGGACGATTTTAATCGACAGAAAATCATTTACCCCAACATGACAAAGTATATGCCTTTTCTTTTTGATAATGAAGGATATTTTACCAATCAGAAATGCTTCATCATTACTGGAGAAAACTTAGTCTATTTGACTGTGTTTTTCAATTCCAATCTATTTAAAATCTGTTACAGAGAGAACTTCCCTGAACTTCAAGGAGGAACGAGAGAATTATCTAAAGTTTTTTTTGAAAAGCTGAAAATTCCAAATATACAAAACATGATTTCTGAAGATTTTGGGAATTTAATTGAGTGTGTAAAAAGCGGATCAGGTATTGCGAATCAACAACTGGAAAAAGCATTGTTGCGTGCATTGGACTTAAATGAACACGAAGATTATATTATGAATTATCAGATATAGTCTCAATGAAGGCCACTTCTTCTTCCGAGAGCTGATACAACTCATAAATCATCTTATCATGATAATGTTCATTGAAATTAAATTGCATAATTAGCTTAGGGACAGGCAATTTTTCTAAAAACGCTTTTTTGTAACGATAACCGGTTTCCCCCAAACCACCTCCTGCATAAAACGCTTTAAAAAAGTAAGTGGCGGCTTTAGAATGCAGAATGTTGTATAAATATTCTAAATGTTCACCGGTCAAAATAAATGAAGTTGCTTCTGCAAAGAAAGAACCATCCGCATCGAGGTAAAATTGCGGCTCACGAACAATCTCCGAATAAATGATTTTCTGTCGATTAAAA
>DJFN01000105.1:5683-11834 GCA_002432085.1 Flavobacteriales bacterium UBA5871 | reverse complement strand
GTCCACGCAAAATCGGTCGAATAAATTATTCAAAAATCAAATCCAACTTAAACAAGAAAATCAATGAAATGTGAACTGTTACTTTGAGCGAAATCTTAAACATTTAACTATGATCTACGGATACATCAGAGTAAGCACCGATCGGCAAACAGTCGAGAACCAGCGTTTCGAAATCAACCAGTTCTGTGAACGACAAATACTGGTGGTGGACAAATGGATTGAGGAAGTCATTTCGGGCTCCAAAAATGTACGCGAACGACAATTAGGAAAACTGCTCAAAAAAATGAAGCCCGGTGATGTCCTGATTTGTTCGGAGCTATCGCGGCTTGGCAGAAATCTGTTGATGATTATGGGCGTGCTAAATGAGTGTATGAACCGCGATATCCAGGTTTGGACAATCAAGGATAATTACCGTCTGGGCAGCGATATCAATTCTAAGGTACTGGCATTTGCGTTCGGGTTATCCGCGGAAATTGAGCGCAATCTCATTTCTCAGCGCACAAAGGAAGCATTGGCCAGGAAAAGGGCAGAGGGAGTTATTCTCGGAAGACCGAAGGGCAGCAAGTCATCCCGCACCAAGCTCACAGGGCAGGAAAAGAAGATTCTTGAGCTGCTGGATAAGAAGGTCTCGTACAGTGCGATCGGTCGACTTCTGAATGTACACCGGCTCACTGTCAGCAGCTTTGTCAAAAACCAACTGGAAGAAACCTCTTCCTGAACAACAATTAAAAACCATAACACGATTCATTATGTCAAACAACTTTATCACAAACTATAAAGAGCAAAAAACGCTTAAACAACGATTGAATACGCTCATTTCCATCAGCGATGAGCTGAAGTTCCTGGTAGGCTATTTCTATTTTCATGGATGGTCGGATATTCATGAAGGATTGCGCAGAAATCCGCAACAGCAACTGAAAATTCTGGTGGGAATGCAGGTGTGTAATATCTCGGGAAGTATCGTTGAATACGCAGAACAGCACGAGCTGCCAGCTTCCAGGGAAGAAGAGTTTCAGAAATACCTGAATTCCCTCTGTGTCGCGCTGAATAGTACGAAAATGGACACGGAGGATGCGCACAATCAGGTAAGGTTCTTCCTCGAAATGATTGTTGAAGAACGATTGATCATCCGAAAAACGGAAAATCCGAATCATGCCAAGCTGTACCTGTTCAAGCTGAATGAGGAGCAGGCGGAATATCAAAACTATGCCGGACAATTGATTACCGGAAGTAGCAACCTGACGCGTCCAGGATTACAAGGACAGGAAGAGTTCAATGTGGAAATTCGTGACTACGGCTATCCGGAAGCTACAACTTATTTCGATGAGCTCTGGGAACGCGCCATCCCGATTACGGAAGTGGTTCAGAACAGGACACAGCTTATCCATTTTATTGAACACAAGACGCAAACAGCAACCGTTACGCCTTTTGAAGCTTATTGTCTCATTTTGAAAACCTACCNNACCTGGACCTTCAAAATCAGTCAGACGACATCGATCGCGACGGCTTACTGGAAAAAGTGGGGTTGCGGAAGCTTAGCTATCAATCGGATGCAGTTGGTCAGGCCTTGCAGATAATCAAAGAACACAATGGCTGCATCATTGCCGATGTGGTCGGCTTGGGAAAATCGGTTATTGCATCCATGATTGCACGACAATTGAACCAGCGTGGAATCATTATCTGTCCGCCTGCTTTGATGGGCGATCCTGAGAAAAAAGACAGCGGGTGGTGGGAATACCTCGAGAAATTTGGATTGCACAACTGGCACGTCTATAGTCGCGGAATTGTTGAGCGTATAGCCGACAACATCGAAGGCCGCGATTTTGAAGTCGTGATCGTAGATGAAGCGCACTACTTCCGCAACCAGGATACAACAGATTATGAAGCGTTGTCGATGATCTGTCGCGGCAAGAAAGTCATTCTGCTTTCCGCTACGCCGTTCAACAACTCACCTGCGGATATTTATGCGCTGATCAAATTGTTTATCACACCCGGAAAATCTTCGATATCCCTGGAAGACAACATCGCGGCGAAGTTTACGACCTTCAATTACCGCTACAAACAATTGTCTCAGCTCAGTAAAAACTGGAATTCGGCAGATGACGAAAAAAGACATAAAGCCGAGGCTATTTATACAGGAACTTTCCAGGAAGAGCTTCCGGTTGATCCGAATAAAGTGAAAGCACATACCAAAAAATTGTCGGATGAAATTAAACGTACAATTGCACCGGTTGTAATTCGCAGAAACCGCCTCGACTTAAAAGAAGATTTCGTGTATTCAAAGGAAATTGGCGCGCTTGCAACGGTGGCCCCGCCAAAAGAGCTGTTTTATTACCTGAGCAAAGAGCAGGATCAATTCTACGACGAAATCATTCAATACTATTTCTCCGAAAATGGGCGGTTCACAGGAGCAATTTATCAACCCTACAGTTATGAAAAAAACGCTATTCCAGCCAAACTCGATCAACAGGAAAACAGGCAATTCACTCAGCAGCGAAACCTTTATCAATTCATGCGACGCTTGTTGGTTCAGCGCTTCGAATCTTCGTTTGGTTCTTTTGAGAAATCCATTGAGCGTTTTTTAGAAACGCATCTGATGGTGCTGGAATTCGTTCAGAAAACGGGGAAGTTTATTCTTGACCGATCACTTATTGATAAGATCAGGGACTATGGTCCGGAGGATATTGACCGGAATCTGAGTGATTATGCTAACAATATTCTGAACCGAAAAACCCCGAAAAACAATGAAGTCTATGAAATAGAACGCTTTGAGCGAAAAGAGGAATTTCTGGAGCATATTGCTTCTGATATTGAAGTGTTCAAAGCCATACTGAAACGTATGAGAGAGCTGAAGCTGGTGGAAAATGATCCTAAGCAATCCGAAATGATCAGCTCTATAAAAGAACAATTGCTAAAAGAACCTGATCGAAAAATTATTCTGTTTTCGGAATACGTCGATACGATCAAACACCTGGAGAAACAATTCCGGAAAGAATTCGGAAACGAAGTGCTGGTGTGTGACGGAAAGGTTTCAAAAGACCTGTCGAAACAATTGAACAGTGATTTCAATGCACAGTACGGCGGTAGCAAAACCGATCATTTCAAGGTCTTGCTGACCTCCGACAAACTGTCTGAAGGATTCAACCTGAACAGAGCTGGTATCATCATCAATTATGACATTCCATGGAATCCGACACGAGTAATCCAACGCGTGGGACGAATCAATCGTATCGGAGCAAAAGTCTTCGATGAGTTGTTCATTTTCAATTTCTTCCCATCCGTGAAAGGCTCTGACTTTGTTCGTTCCAGGGAAATTGCACAGCATAAAATGTTTATGATTCACAACGCACTTGGAGAAGACGCCAGGATCTTTGATGCAGAGGAGGAACCTACTCCCTCATCATTGAGATTGATCGTAAACCAGAATCCGGAGGAGAGCGGTGAAATCAATACAATTACGCGAATCAGGAATCTGTATACCACACTTGAGGAGAAATATCCGGAGGTTTTTCAGAACATTCGGCACTTACCGGCACGAATTAAAGCTGCCAAGTCACATCACGAATATTCGCTCAGTGCCCTTCGGAAAAAGGGATCAAGTTTATTCGCACAAGTAGTGGATAAACAGAATATTCAAAGCATTCGGGAAATTGATTTTGAAGAGCTATTGAGGCTGGTAGCCTGTGAATTCGATGAACCGGCGATGAAACTTTCAGCTTCGTTTTGGCCATTATATGAAGAACTGAAAGAACACAAGCCAAAGTACAGTATGGGCCTGAAAGACGTAAGTCTGGAATCCAGAGCGCTCGATAATCTCAAACGCTCATTGAAAATCCCCGAAGTTTCGCTGTACCACAGTTTTATTCAGACGCTGATCAATGACCTGAAACACTTTCATACGCTTCCTACTGCGAGTATCCGAAGAATAGGGGCAAATGAGCTGGAGAATACTCCGAAATCCATTGGAGATTTTCTGAAAGAAATCGGGTGGTTAAGAGATCGATTGGGTGAAGATTACCTGGAAAAAGCGGAAAAGGATGCAATCAGCAAAACGAAGGAAATCATTATAACGGTCGAAAACATCGATTCACCGGATTTGTTTCAATAAACCCATTAGGATTCAATGTGTATCCATAATTGAGGTGTCTAATCTTTTATGTAATGATTTGTTTTCGAGAACTTTGAACGTAAAGGGCTGCTTTATTATTGATTTCGTGTTGGCGTCTGAATTAGCATTTCCTCAATTCGAGATACTTCAACCGCGAATAAATCACTCCTCGTCTTCCCAAACAGCTCCGCCAGTTCCTTAACCGGATACTGTTGATTGAACAGCTCAACAAGCAAATCCTTGCTAATGGATCATTCATAATTTATAATTACCCTTTTCAATTTCCATCCACAGCGGCGGATTACCAGCCACTCGTTTTCCCTACCTTTAAGAAATGCAATCCCCGCCCTTATATTCCATCGGCCACGGCCGAAAACCCGCCGAGCTCTTCCTTTCCCAGCTCCGGCGCTACAACATCTTGTACCTCATCGATGTGCGCTCGCGGCCCTTTTCCCGCTTCAATCCCCACTTCAACCGCGATCGGTTAAGCAGCTTCCTCCGGCAACACGGCATCCGGTATGTCTTCATGGGCGATGAGCTCGGTGGCCGCCCCTCCGATCCTACCTGTTACGACGCCTCCGGAAAGATTCGCTACGACCTCGTCATGCAGCAGCCCTTCTTCCGCTCAGGCATCGAACGCCTGAAAGCCGCCTATGCAAATGCCCAGCCCGCCGCCATCATGTGCAGCGAAAGCGATCCCGCAAAATGCCACCGCACACACCTCATCGGCCGCGTGTTAACAGAAGAAGGCATTCCGTTGTTGCATATTGATCCGGCAGGAGAGCTAAAGAGCCAGTGGGAAATGGTCGATAATAATCAACCTCCGGGCTTATTTGACTAACGCTTCCCCTGATAATTATCTTCAATGATCCGTGATCCGCCAAAGGCGGATATTAGCCCATATTCATCCCGGTACGTCAAATTCGTGAATTCGTGGGGAAACCTACACAGCACGTCGCGTTCTCGATAACCCCTGCACCCACTGCACTCAGCTTATCTTACATTTCTTCCGTCCAGCTGGGGATTGATAAATTGAATGACCTTTTCCAATTTTCCATTCTCCATTTTCAATTTTCAATTTTTGAATCACTCCTTCACCACCCGCGCAACAACGCGTCCCGTCTCCGTTCGTACCTCGAAGAAATAAACCCCGGCTTCCACATCCTCCAGCGAAACTTCAGCGCTGCCTTCTACCATTTGTTGCAGGATCACCTGCCCTTGGCTGTTCATCACCGTCAGCTGAGCCGTTGCGGCTGAACAGGTAAGGCTCACGCGCCCGTTCGTCGGATTCGGTGCCAGCTGCAGTTCCGGTGTTGTGAGCTCCCCGAGTGCGGCCATCCCGAAATCGTAACAATCCGACGTATCAGAGCACGAAGAGATCGGCTCCCACACAATCACCGCGTAATGACCCGCTTCCGTTGGTGTAAAGGTCGACTGGCCGGTTTGCCCCGGAATCGTCAGACCCGTTTCGCAGTCTAGCCATTCCAATACGATCGCGTTCGAAGAGGTGCCGATCAGCGTGTTTTCATCGCTCTGCATGATCTCGGCTACCGGCGGAGGATTGGTCGTCAGGCTCAGTGTAATGATTGAATCACAGCCGTGAACCGTCTGGAAAAACGCGTCGTAATTGCCCGAGATGCTATACGTCTGCCCGTTCACCGGCCAGGTATACGGCCCGCAGTACTGCACCTGTTCAATGGAAAACACCATGGTATGAATTACCAGCTCCAGCGTCACGATCGAATCGCAGCCCGCTGCGTTCACCAGCGTATCCGTGTACGTGCCCGAAACCGTATACGGCTGTCCGTCCACTTCCCAGACATAGGAGTCACACGTTTCCATAAACTGAACAGGGGCATACGTCGGCTGACCGATCGTCAGGTTCAGCGCTACGATCGAATCACAGCCATAGATACTCATCAGTGTATCGCTGTAAAGGCCGCTGGTCGTATACAGTTCGCCCGTCTGCGCCCAGGTATAGCTTTCACAGGCACTGGCCGTTTCTTCCGAATAGCTCGGGTCGCCTATGGACAGGTCCAGCAC
>DJFN01000105.1:0-5646 GCA_002432085.1 Flavobacteriales bacterium UBA5871 | reverse complement strand
ATGTACGTCTCTCCATTCACCGGCCAGATGTAATCCCCGCAGGTCACAACCGTTTGCGTATCCGCCGGAATATCGTTCACCCCAAGCGTAAGCGTCACAAGGCTGTCGCAGCCCTCTGCAGACGTAAAAAGCTCCTCGTAAATGCCGTCTTCCGTCAGGCTTTGCGTGCCAAAAGTATACGTCTCTCCCGGACAAATCACTGCCGCAGCTGTAGTACTGAAGGCCATTTGTGCGCCATTGGCAGTGATCGGTGCGCCCGAAACCACCCAGTTCGAGGTCGTATCCACCAGCGCAAAATTGTTCAGCGTACCCGGAGAAGCGCCTACCTGGTCGGGCAGGGTCGTAAAAGCTGCATTATCCTGTCCCGCCACGCCGCGGTTAAAATTGTAATAATGGATCAGGTTCGCTTCGGCCCCGGTAGGCAGGCTGTGCATCATGCTGCGGATCTCGCAGGGCGTTTTGGTCGTGTTCCAGATCCGGAACTCGTCCATAGTCCCCATAAAAGGCTGAAAACCGTCGGTGCGGCTCCCGATGGAAAGCGTGCTGTTAATAGCCGAGCTCGACGCTCCGCCCGACGTCCCCGTTTGCAGCACACCGTTGAAATAAACCCGCGGCAGCTGTTCCGAAGCGTCCCACGTACAGGCCACATGCGTCCATTCGCCGTCCGGCGGCATCCCGACAGACGAGGAGTAAGTGATATTGCTCACCTTCACGTAAAACAGCAGGTTAACGTTCAGCAACACCGTAGCAAAGTTCGAGGGATCCTGCTGCGCAAAAAAGATCCGTCCGCCGGCCTCCCGGTTCACCCAGACCTCCACCGTAAAATCGTTCGTTGCCAGGTTCGTAAACAACGTCGGCAGCGGCGCCGTTACATAATCATTCGCGCCATCGAAATGCAAAGTGTTCAACGGCGACTGGCCAATGCTATAAAGTCCGGTAAATACGGCAACGAGTAGTGCAGCAAGTTGTTTCATGATCGGTTTCAGTGTGTTCAGCCGCGAAGATAAGGGATTCTGGTGATCAGTCAATTCTGCATGTTCATTCAGATAAGGTGTTTTCCGCTCTCCCATCAAATACCGTATTTCTACGCTATGCTAGATCGCTCCATTTAGGTATGTTTGTTCATTGACTCACAAAGAGTAACGATAATCACGCTATGAAACCTATTACTACGTTGTCCATTATTTTCCTGATACTGTTCACATCTTGTGGTTCGGATGCCCATCCTTTTTCACGCGCTGAATCCAGGAATGACCCCGAACAGGAGAAAAGTCCCGAAGAACTCCGCATGGAATTGAAAGCCTTGGAAGAAGAGTCGCCGCTGGCCTATATTACCGGGAAAGGAATTACACTCGATCCCCAACAGGTCCAGACACGAAGAACCGGCTTATTCCGGGATGCCGAGTATGCACCCGACGGAGCGATCATTTCCGGAAGACTGAACAATGCTGCTACACTGGCTCGTTACAAAGATGCTCAGCTCAAGCTAAGCTTTTACTCGCAAACAAATACCTTAATTGACGAACAGACCTACACGATTTACGAATACCTGGAGCCGAATTCATCAAAGTCGTTCTCGTTTAAGATCGACGGTTATCCTGAGGCTACGGATTATTTTAGGACAGAGATAGTAGGTGTAGCTGCGGTGAGGGAATGAGTGTCATTCTCTGCGTTCAAAAAGCTTGTTAAATAATCTGTAGATGCTGGAGAATGTAAAATACGATTCAGGAAATGAAATCGAAAGTCTAAAGAACTTCCTGACACGAGTCTCAAATGGTGTAAGACATATATTCCTGGAAACAGACTTTAAAGAGTTGTTCTATAAATCTGAGTATTCCGAATGGCAGCTTTTCGAGAAAGCTTTTCAGGATTCTTATGAGCAGTTTCAAAGTATAGTAAAGTACATCGACCAATATCCATATTATGAGCCATTTGAGTACTTCTATTGGCGACGTTCTGATGCATTTACCCAAACAGGTTTTAAAGGGGCAAGTCTTGAGGTTAAAATTGCGTTTTGGAATACTTTAGCCCCGAGATACAATGACGTTTTGAGTGGAGCTAAAGAAAATCGTCTCGAAATTTGGAAGACGATCATCAAAGCTGTACTAGACTTTTGTAATATCATTCTTGAAAGTGCTAAATTGTTGACAGGCAACGATAGTCTGAAAGAAATGAAAGATCTTGGCAAATGGATAATTAAAAACAGCCTGGGCTTGTAAAACGACCTGATAATTGTGTGTTGTCCAACGGATTTACTACTAATTCTCCACTTTCAAGTGTAACCAACTCTCTTCCTAATTGATAATCCCCTTTTCAATTCTCCATTTTCAATTTTACATTGTTTTCGTAACTTAATCATCCTAAATGTCATACATTGCTAAAAGAAGAAAGCACAGCCATATACATCGTCGCCACCCTCAAAGACCTGCTCCGGCTCTTCGATGAAAATGCCTTGCTGGAAGACTTCGAGATCGGCGATACCTGGCATCCGGCCAGTGGTTACGTCGATCAACGGATCTTTTCACCCAATCCGCCGGTTAAAGAAATACTGGCCGACCTGCACGACTGGAAAGGACTGGTCGTCTTCGATTGCAGAATAGGTGAACTCAGGATCCAAAGAGTCAGTGAAACAAAAGAGCGAACAGTTTATGAATTTCGAATCGAAGGCCCGTTTAAAACACGATTAAAGCTCTACCATCTCCTCATCGAAAAAGACGCCCTCGAACCCGGAGTTTACGACTTCAGTTAATTGTCAATTGTCAATTGTCAATTGTCCACTGCCCATTGCCAATTGTCCACTGTCATTCCTTGATAACCTTCTTCGTCCACGAACGATCACCACTGCGAACAGTCAGAAAATAAATCCCACTGGAAATCCCCGAAATAGCGATAGGATCGGCGTTTTGCTGTGTGTGAATACGCTCGCCTGTGGCGTTGCTGAGCTCAATAACCAGGTTGTCGGCGTTCAATGAAGCATCAAATGAAAGGAAAATTGTTTCCGTTGCCGGGTTAGGCGAGATCAGGATACCTGATGTGCTGAATTCGTCAAGACCAACTGCGCCGGCTCTAAAGCAGTCTGAGGTATCCGAACAACCGGTCTGTGGGTTGTAGAGCACAACGGCATAATCCCCGGCCACTTCAGGTGAAAACGTCGGCTGTCCTTCCTGTGACGGAATACTCTGACCTGTTGCGCAATCTATCCAATCCGTGGCATACGATCCTGCGGCGCTTCCAACCAGCACACCTTCGCTGCTGGCGGTAATGATCGCCTCCGGAGGCGTAAACAGCTCCAGGTGAAGTACGATCACAGAATCGCAGCCGTGCTCATTTTGAAACGTAGCAGGGTAGTCCCCTGAAACAGTATACGACACATTAGTTACCGGCCATGTGTACGAATCTCCGCAAAGAGTCACCGATTCGTCTCCTTCATAACCGCTGTGGATCGTGAGATCGAGTGTCAGGATCGAGTCATTGCCTGAAGCTGAAGCAATGGTATCGTAATAAACCCCGCTTGAAGTATAAGTTGTGTTTGTTTGCGGCCAGGTATACGATTCACATGCCTCTTCCGTTTGAACAGGACCATAGACCGGACCGGTGATGATTGTTTTGAGAATGCTCCCGTTCAGACCACACGTGTAACCAACCTCGGAACTCGGGAAGCAGGAACCGACCTGACGGAAAGAGTTGCTATTTTGAATATTCCAGTTGGCACCGGCATTGGTGGTTTTCAGAATCGTGCTGGTGTTATTGGCAACGTTGCCACCTATAGTGTAACCAGTTGTTGCGTCAAGGAAGCGGATTGTGAGAAAGAAATTACCGCTAAAAGTTTGTGATGTCCAGGTCGTTCCTCCGTTGGTAGTTCTCAGAATAACGCCTTCGTTGGAAGGAGCGTGTCCTCCTACGGCATAACCGTTGTTGGCATCGGTAAAATGCACTCCCAGTAGTTGGTTTACGGTTGAAATATCGCTGTCGAGAGGAGTCCAGCTTGTTCCGCCGTTGGTGGTTTTCAGTATCGTTGCCGAGTTACCCACCACATAGCCAACAGTGGCACTGGTGAAATACAACTGGAATAAATGAGTGCTTGTGCCCGAATTCAGAGGGAACCAGGAAACTCCTGCGTCTGTTGACTTCAGCAAAATACCCGAATAACCGGATACATAGATATCGTTACCGTTAACAAACACCCGCGAGAGATCAGTGCCCACACCAGAGCTTACAGGACTCCAGGAAACACCCGCATTGATAGATCGAAGAAGTACGCCATTACGACCGGTGATAATAGCTGTATCCTGATTGAAGAAGGCAACATCGCTCAGATCGGAAGAAACACCTGAAGTTATAGTGGTCCAGTTTGCTCCGCCGTTAACCGTCCGAACGATTGTCCCGCCATTACCGACCGCTAGTCCGAGATCATTGCCAACAAAATCAAGATCAGACAACAGATTGCCTACACCACTGTTTAAAGGATTAAAAGTCTGCGAAGAAACAGTGAAACAAAGGCAAAATGTCAGGGTGGAAAGTAATGCTTTTCTCATAAAGGTCGATTTGCGGTTAAATCAAAGCACGAAAATACAATAATTAACAGATTTCTAAAAGTTCTGACCCTCTTTTTATCTGCTACCACGCTTACATTTTCAATTAGTAGCCCCTTGATAATTGATCATTTATAATTGATAATTTTCCATTTTCAATTCTCTTTACATCCCGCCAACTTCTCTTCCACCTCTGCCGAAATCTCCGCATCGATCATCTGATACATTTCCTCGATATGACGATAGCATGCACACGCGTTTTCCGGCTCGCCCATTTCGGTATAGATCGATCCCAGCACTAATAAAAAGTCCTCGTCTTCGAAGCCAAAGTTTTCAATAAAGCTCGCTTGTCTTACAGCCTCGTAAACTTCTTCTGTTCTTCCCTGGGCATGCAAAATTTCGACCAGCAACTGATCAATGCCCCATTTGTAAAGGCTCGGACACGCCGCCGCAGCTTTATAATCCGCATAGGCCGCATCGTAATTCGCCAGCTTCAGATAGGCTTTCCCTCTATCCAAATAAGCATAACAGTGATTCGGATTGTATTGAATGGANNTGGAAAACAGCCCGATGGCAGCGTTCAAACTATCGGGATTGTAGTCAAAATGAAGCAAACCGAGATTGTAGTAGGCTGGAAAAAAAGTACTGTCGATAGCAATGGCTTTTCGGTAAAAGTTCGCCTGCTCGTCATAAATCACTTTCCCGCCCTTCAGCACAACAGACCGGCAGTTCAAACCCGATAGCCAGAATACCCACGGATCGTCAGGCTCCGATTTGCGCAGCTTCGCCAGTTCCTTGTCAACCGATTTCCCCGGCGCTTCATTGATCCGGGCTTGCAGATCGTGGTACTTTTCAGGAACGTCCTGAGCGTTCGATGTTAAAACAAAGGATAAAAAGAGAACGGTGAGTAAAGGCTTCATAGGTGATAAACGTTTCCCCGAAAATACAATACAATTAATGAAAATGTAAAGTGGCGAGCGGAATCCATCTCTATTTCAATTTTCCATTTTGGAATTTTCCATTAGTATTCCCTTCATAATTGCGAATTGATAATTCATAATTGAACTTATCTTTGCCCCAAACAATTCTCTATGAAAGCATACGTTTTCCCCGG
>DJFN01000190.1 GCA_002432085.1 Flavobacteriales bacterium UBA5871 | reverse complement strand
GATTGTCCGACTTATACCTTTGGTAAAAATACGCTCCCACGAGCAGCAAGGACCCCAGCGCCAGGAACAAAACGGTCTTGGAAAGCGTGCTCAGCTGAACGATGTCGAAGAAGAACAGCTTCACGAGCGTGATTCCTAAAATGATCATAGCTGTTATGCGCAATGCGCCACTGTCTCGTTTGATTCCCGAAAAGAGAATGTAAACGGCGTACAATCCCCACAAGATGCTCAGACTTAAATGATAGGCATTCCGGTTGCCGGTTTCGGTGAGCAGATGCGTCATTTCGAGCGAAAGCGCCCAAAGCAGCAGTAAATGCAGCAATGTCGCCAGCTCTGGTGTGGTCGCTCCTTTCCGCATGCGCAGCAACAGTAAGGCAACGATGGCGAAGAAATCCGCATAACGTACCCCCCAGCCCGCTCCTTTTACGAACGAGAAGCTCNNTCAGAACGATCAGCAGAACGGTTATTGCCATTAATTCATGTACGCCTGACAATAGCTTATCTTCCGGACGAATTTTCCCAAAAATGAACGAAATAACGAGCAATATAGCGCCTACGCCCGTTCCGAAATACAAGCTGGAGTTCATTGCCGAACCGCTGGCATAGAGGATGTAATTTCCGATCGCGAGTAAACACAGCACGTTGGGAATCACAACCAGCAAATCGCTGTAGGCAAACGCCTGTCGTCGCAGTAGCGGATAGGCCAATACGGCCGTCTGAAACAAAAGAAAATACCCGATGCTGTAACACATGGCGATGGCAACGTCTGTGTTTTCGTTGTAGGTCGTAAAGAACCAGACCGGGAAAACGAAAATGCTCCAGCCGAAAGCCACATATACCAGCGAACGCCAGCTGCGAAGAAAGGAAATGAACAGAATCCCGGTATTGATCACGGTCATATATGCCAGGTAATTCGACAAATGCGTCGGCTTGTTAGCAATGATCGCTGGCAAAATATAAGCACCGATCAACCCGATGTGTGCAATCACAACCTGGTTGTATCGCAGCGCGCTTAATACCGTTCCGATCGTCGTCAGGAAGAGCAGTGCAAACGCGATCCCGTAAGGGAAAAAGTGGTAGAAGCTGTAGGCTGCGTACGTGATGAAATAGCAAACGGCCATGGAACCGCTGACAAGAACGGCGCTAAAGCCCTCGTATTTAGCGCGGAAACGCCACGCAAAAAATCCAAGGATGGCCGCCACGATATAACCGCCTGCAATGCGCATCGCCGGACTCAGCAACTGGTGATCGATCGCATATTTGGCTCCAATTCCCACGCCAATGATCAGAATAGCGATACCGATCTTGCTCAACACCTGTTCGCCGATGTATTGCTCCCAACCCGATTTGGTCGGGGTTGCCGGAACCGGTTTCTGTACCTGTGAAGGCTGTGTTTGCGAAGTTGGCTGAATAATGGCTTGCCCGGGAATCCCATGTTGCTCACGCAGAATTTTGAACTCCGCATACTGCTTTTTGATTTCTTCCCTGAGCTCCTGGTGCTGCTCCCACAAACGGCGGTAAGCGTCTTCCAGTTGTTCGATCCGTTCCCTGTCTGCTGACATGCGATGCGGTTTTTAGTTCTAACGAATATAGTTTTTTTGGTGAACAGTTATCAGTGAACAGTAAACAGTGAGTAGTGAACAGTTGGTAATGGACAGAAGATTACAGTTGAACACATCTGTTCACTGTTTACTACTCACTGTTCACTTGATTGTAAATCGACCTTTGCGAACAACAAAAATCTGCTTTCCGACCTGCAGTGTTGCTCCCTCTTCATACGTGTGCAGGTTAGCGTACAAACGATTACCGAATGTTACGGAGCCTTTGGTCAGACGCGCGAGGTTCAGCCAAACGTCGTTCAGCACAGGTGAATTGCCGCAAACGATGATCTGAACCGGCTTTGTGATATTGCCGGCCAGTGAGAGATCGCGCGGCGTAGCGAAATTATCGGCAATCATCACGAGATTTTCACACCATGGACAATCGGCTTGTGCTTTCAATAAGGCTTCGACGTTGTTTTCCGGCAGATCGCCACCGTCGCCGGCTTTCATGGCGGTTGTCAGCTGTTGGGTGAAGGCGTCGATCGTTGTGGGCTTGAACGAATACAAACCGCCCGTACTGCCCACACGCTTGCCGACATTTTTCTTGCCGTCGCCGTCGTTGAACAGCACGATCCGCACAACCGAAGTGTCTTTCTTCGCCAGCCGGTTTTTGATCCAGAGCAATACCTGTGCGTTATACGGGGCCATGCTTCCCGTTACATCGCACACCAGCGCGGCGTGTTTCCAGTTGTTTTTTTCGAGCGTTTCGGAAACGATCCTTCCCTGCGGCGTCGGCGGAATTTTGGAATAATCGACCGCTGTGGCTGCAGGAACGGCATCCGCGGCATAGACTTCCAGCGGACCTGCGATCACNNGAAAGCGGCCGTGAACGTCACCATGCAATCGATCGGCTTGCCGTCGACTTTGCCCGGCACCCAATTCGGCATATTGCTCACAAAGCGGTACACTTCCTGGTGATAAGGCGTCGGTGAAGTAACGCCCGGCAATGTCACTTGCTGGATCTCGCCGTTTTTGTCGACGATGAACTGCACCTGCACATCTTCCGTCGGGCCATGCGCGATACCGGTTGGAAACTGCAGGTTGCGGGTGAAATAATCGATGCGGGCGCGTTCGCCGCCAACGAAATTCGGCAATACGACATCCGGCGCTTTCTTCGGCAAACCGGAAGTGGTGTCTTTTTTCAGCTCGTGTGAAATGTAAGCATCGTAGGCATCGGGCGTCAAAGTTCCCTCGGAGATGGCCTTCAGGAAATCGGTTTCCACATCCACCAGTCCGGCAGAAGGCGTTTCCCGCGTCGTGATCACCACGCCATGAAAGAACTCTTTCCCCATTTCGGCCGACGTGCAGCCCGTTTGTGCGATCAATACCCATTCGATTCCCGGCTGACTGAGCACATTCGGAGCCGCTTTGAATAAAGCCTGCAAGCGCTTGCGGTTCAAACCGTGCTGATCGAAGGTCTCTGATTTGCGGTAAGTGGTATAAATGAGCTCGACTTTCAGGATCACTTTTCCCGAAAGCGCATTGAGCGCCTGAACGTCTTTGTAAATCGCGTCGTTGAAAGCGGTTTGCAGGAAATACACGTTGCTGCGCTGTTTGACAACGTATTTGGGAATGGAGCGCGGAGCGATACCGATGACTTTTTCGATCACAGCAGCCGTTTCCTGTGCAGCAAGAAATCCGGAAAACAGCAGGAAAAACAGGATCAGGACAAAGCGCATCGGTTAGTTGTTTAGCGAATAACCTTCGGTGGCAAAAATGTTACATATGTCCGGCCACGCGTAGCGTTCCCCAATACGCCCCGGAAATCCAGGTCGTGATGTAGAAAAAAGCCAGCAGCGTAACGATGGCGAAATGCGTATGCGTGCGGTCTTTCTCCTGGAAAATGCACACCAACCAACCGATAAGGGGCAGTACGGCCCAAACGTAAGCGTTGAGCAGGAAACAGGTCGTGAGCATGAGTGCACAAGCCACACCGCCGATCTTCGCCCACAGCTTTTCCGTCCGGAGGGAAATCAATATGCCCCAGACGACGAAAATCAGGCAGAAAGCAATAAATGTAAAGTCGACGTAAAGACTGTTAAGCAAACGCGGCAGTCGCTGTTCCGGAACGAAAATCTCGAGGATAAACCGCGACGTCAGCATGAGCGTGAAGCTCCATCCCAACGCGAGCCAGCCGGTCAACTGCAGCTTTTTGCGCTCGAGGATGAACATCAGTAGAATGGCCACAAACAGGGCCGTTTTGTAGAGTGCGAAGGGGAAAATCCAGATCCCGTACTGCATGTAATGCACGAAGGCAAACATACAGGCTGTAAGAATGGTAAGTGAACTGATGCGCTCGCTGGTCATTTCTGTTTTGCCAATGCTTCTTCGATATAATCGAATGTAGACAAAATAACCGGTTTGCCGTTCACTACGGCCACATTGTGTTCGAAATGGGCGCTTGGCTGACCATCGGCAGTGACGATTGTCCAGTTGTCTTCCAATTGCATTACTTTATCGGTCCCCATGTTGATCATCGGCTCGATGGCAATGGTGAGTCCTTCCTGGATCTTCTTGCCTTTTCCACGACGACCGTAATTCGGCACCTGCGGATCTTCGTGCAGGCTTTTGCCCAGACCGTGACCAACGAGGTCGCGAACCACACCGTAGCCGTGCTTTTCGGCGTGCTGCTGAATGTGATAACCGATATCTTCGATGCGATTGCCTGCCACGGTTTGTTCGATTCCGAGGTAAAGGCACTCACGTGTTACGTCGAGTAATTTCTGTACTTCCGGAGCGACGTTACCAACCGCGAACGTGTAAGCGTGATCACCATAATAGCCTTTGTAAACGGCCCCGCAGTCAACGGAAACGATATCGCCTTCCTGGATCGGACGCGTGGTTGGCAAGCCGTGAACGACCTGCTCATTGATCGAGATCAGCAGTGTGCTCGGACAGCCGTAAAGTCCCAGGAAACCGGGAATGGCGTCCTGTGAACGGATGTATTCCTCCGCCATTTTATCGAGCTCGAGCGGTGTAACACCCGGACGCATGTGTTCGGCCACCAAACCAAGTGTGCGACTAACGACCTGTGCCGCCTGGCGCATGATCTCAATTTCTGCCGGTGTTTTGTAGATGATCATATCCCGTTGGAAGTATACATTGAAGGTGCAAAGATAGGAAATTCCCGTCTTCAGTCATTCGGTCTCCGGTCTTCAGTCGGATTCATCATAACAAAAAGACTCGTGACCGTGGGCAGGAAACTGCAGACTCACCACCGCGTTTCAACAAGAAAAACCAACTTTTTTTGACGGAGGGTTGTAACTTTTCGTGAACGATGCAGTCTTATTAAACAAACACGACGCAGATATTGCCGAAATGTGCATGAAGCTTTGATAATTAAAAAGATACCAATGTTAATTCAACTACCGTCATCGTTTCTTTTGCACGCGTTTGCGCTTTCACCCGATTGGTGGATTAAATAACTTTTCGGAAATTCGGCGTCATATTAATCAAAAACAAGTATCATGATTAAACACTTACTTACAACAGGTTTTCTTACCCTTTCGCTGTTTGCAGCAGCACAAACTGTTACCAATCCAGGTTTTGAAAACTGGAGCGATTCAGGCCTCGGATACGACGATCCGGACGATTGGACAACTTCCAACATCCTGAGCCTTTTCGGTGCTCCGGTAAACGTAACGGAATCTTCCGACGCACATGGAGGTTCGTCTGCCGCGAGTCTTGAAACAGCTGATTTCATGGGCGAAATGCTTCCTGGTATCCTTGCTCAGCAAATCGAAACGACTGCAACACCGGATTCACTTATTTTCTGGGCGAAGTACACCCCTACCGGCTCGGATGAATTCACTGCGTCGATCACATTGACTAACAACACGGTGCCTGTTGGAGCGGGAACTTACTCAGGTGTTGCTTCTGCAAACGGTTATGTCCGCATCGCGGTAGGCGTTGAATACGTTTCAACAGACGCCCCTGATACACTCAGCATTTCTTTCCTGAGCAGCGGCGACAACGGTGAAATCGGTTCTGTACTTTTGGTTGACGACGTTTCACTCGTTACCAATCCTACAACCGGTGTTGGCGAGATCAAGCAGCAAGCTCCGATGAGCCTTTATCCGAACCCGGCTCGCGAGTCACTGAACATCGAAGTTGCCAAAGACGCCACTATCGAGATCTACAACGCGCTCGGTATGCTGGTTGAAACGATCAAAGCAGATTCAGACAAACCGTTCGTGCTTTCGACATCCGATTACCGCAGCGGCGTGTAT
>DJFN01000018.1:11777-23455 GCA_002432085.1 Flavobacteriales bacterium UBA5871 | reverse complement strand
CACGAAGCATATCCGCCTTTGGCGGAGTCGCTTCGTACTTAAAGTTGGAAGTTGTTAATGCAAACATTGTAATTAATGACTTCCCTCGCAGCTCAACGAATACTTGTTTTATATTTAAGCACGAAATCAATTACCATGAAACACCTTACTCTTCTGCTTTTACTGACACATGCCATTATCAGCGTTGCACAAGACGAACCGCCTATTATCTGGACAAATGGCGATTACCTGCAAACGACTTCCGATCAAGTCGTGTCACACACTAAAAATCTGTCCGTATTGATTGTAGATTGCAACTCGGATACAAAAGGTTTGTTTGCTTCACTGAAAAACAATCCGCAGCTGACGGAGGTCCAATTGACTCACGTCAACCAGGCATTGCTGAATGCCATTTTCCAACTGGACAAACCATCAATCACAGCGCTTATAATCGATGATTTTCAAGGAAAATCGTGTCATATACCGGTATGTAACATTGCCACACTTACTCAATTACACCTTCTGTCGAATGTTACACGAACACTGGAGTTTGCCCCGAATGCATTTCAGCAGCTGGAAATTCTCAACATCGAAATGAACGAATTGACCGAATGGAAAGGCCCCTTTTCGAATCTAACCGTTGGTCTAATAGATGTTACCTGTCTGAAGCTGGAAAAGCTTCCTGTAATGGATACGCCGCAGTTATACCAGTATTCTATTTCGACATCAGCACCTTTTCCGACGGACATTTGTGGAATGGAAGAGCTTACGCTTGTGTATATCTCGACAACTACCGACAGTCAGCTTCCCGCTTGTTACGAAGAATTCATGCAGCGAGACGGGCTGATCGAGTTTGTAACCTTCTCTTTAGACGACACGAAAAGAACCTCGATTAAATCGGCAGCAACAATTGATTTTGAACGCGCAATGCAGGAAGATGCTCAACGTGCACTGGAAGAAATGCAAAAAGACTAATGCCCGGCCGCAGTTGTGAGTTGCTGATCAGGAACCATTCAGAAGAAAAACCGAAACTTGAACTCCAACTTCTGAACTTCTAACTTTTCAACTTCTAACTACCTTTGTCGCCATGAGTGTAAACCGCAAACTGAAACTCTGGGAGCTTGATCGTGTCGACGAAGCGACGTTCCGCGAGCAGGAAAAATTTCCGGTGATCGTTATTCTGAACGACATCCGCAGCCTGAACAACATCGGGTCGTTTTTCCGAACGGCAGACGCTTTCAATGTAGAGAAGCTTTACCTCTGCGGCATCACAGCCATACCACCGCACCGCGAGATCCAGAAAACGGCACTGGGTGCCACGGAAACCATTTCGTGGGAACACCGGACTTCTATTACAGAGCTCGTAACCGAATTAAAAGCCGAAGGTGTGCGCGTTTGCAGCATCGAGCAGGCCGAGCGCACGACGTTGTTGCAGGAAGTTGCCGCTTTNNACTGGTTTTCGGGAATGAAGTAGACGGCGTGGACCAGGAGGTTATCGACGCATCGGATTACATTATCGAGATTCCGCAGTTCGGGACGAAGCACAGTTTGAATGTGTCGGTTTGTGCGGGGATTGTACTATGGGAGTTTGCTAAAAGATACCTGGACGGCTTTCCGCCGGAGGCTGAATCACGCCCCTCAATACTGAACGCGTGAACTTCTGAACCTAAGGCACTGACAATTTTTCGCCTGATAATTTGATCGTCGCGGGCCGCGTTCCCCTTGACCCTTCCTGAAAAGATCGCTATATTGGCTACCGCATAAACGGGGCGCACATCAACCCGCAGATGCGTTCAATTATGTTACATCTACCAGGTCTCATAACCGATCTTGCACTCATCCTGGGTGCGGCAGCCGTCACAATCATGATCTTTAAGTGGCTCAAACAGCCGATCGTACTGGGCTATGTTATCGCAGGGCTGCTGGTGGGGCCGAATTTCACGCTTTTCCCTACGATCACCGACCCGGAGAACGTTCGTACATGGGCCGATACTNNTCGGGGTCATCTTCCTCCTGTTCGGGCTGGGACTCGAGTTCAGCTTTAAAAAGCTTGTGAAAGTCGGGACGGTATCGGGAATCACGGCGCTGTTCGGTGTCGGACTGACCATGCTGCTCGGTTACAACGTCGGGAAAATACTCGGCTGGGGAAGCATGGATTGTTTGTTCCTCGGCGGAATACTCGGNNCAACCATCATCATCCGCGCGTTTGACGAACTGGGTGTCAAAAGCCAGAAATTCACCGGCATCGTAATGGGCGTGCTCATCGTGGAAGACCTTGTAGCTGTTGTGCTGATGGTAATCCTTTCCACTGTCGCCGTAAGCCAGTCGTTCCAGGGAGGAGAAATGATCGGATCGGTATTGAAGCTCGTATTTTTCCTGGTACTGTGGTTTATTTCAGGCATCTTTTTCCTTCCGACCTTTTTCAAGAAAGTCGCAAAGCTCATGAACGAAGAAACACTGCTGATCGTTTCGCTGGCATTGTGTTTCCTCATGGTCATCCTGGCCACCAGCGCGGGTTTCTCACCCGCTTTCGGAGCGTTCGTTATGGGTTCTCTTTTAGCCGAAACACCGAAGGCAGAGAAAATCGAACACTTGTTGAGGTCGGTCAAAAATCTGTTTGGCGCGATCTTTTTTGTTTCGGTCGGCATGTTGCTGGACCCGCAAATGCTTGTAAAGCATTGGATGCCGATCACCATCGCGACCCTGGTGCTACTTATCGGCAAACCGCTGTTCGTCACCATCGGTGCGCTGATTGCCGGTCAGCCGCTGCGTATAGCCGTTCAATCAGGCATGAGCCTTTCCCAGATCGGTGAATTCTCCTTTATTATCGCCATGCTCGGTATCACACTGAATGTTACGAGTGATTTCCTCTATCCTGTGGCGGTGGCCGTCTCGGTAATAACCACGTTTACGACCTCCTACATGGTCCGGTTCTCCGAAAACATGTACAACGTCGTCGACCGCGTCCTTCCCCGGAAATGGAAGAGCATGCTGAACGCCTACGGTGCCGGTGCGCTCAACGTGACCGAGGCGGGAGACTGGCACAAGCTGATCCGCTCCTATCTTATCAACATGATCGTGTTCTCGGTCGTGATCGTGACCATTATTCTGCTGAGCACACGCTATCTTCTGCCATTGCTTGACGAATACCATTGGAACAAGCTGATCGCAGTCGCGATAATACTTGTCCTGCTTGCGCCGTTCCTCTGGGCGCTCGCCTTCAAGCGCACGAATCAGAAAGCATACGCGAAATTATGGACGCGTCCGCTGCACCGCGGCCCGCTCATCGTATTGTCGTTGTCGCGTATTGTGCTGGCACTCTTTTATATCGGCTTTCTTTTTGACCGCCTTTTTTCGCCCCTGGCTGCCGTGATTGGAATTGGGATCACGGTACTGGTCCTTTTGCTTTTTCGTCACAGGATTCAGCAGTTTTACAGCAAAATCGAGCAACGTTTCCTTACCAACCTGCACCGGAACGAGATCACCCCGAACGAAACGGCCGATCCGCTGGCGCCATGGGATACGCACCTTACCGCATTCGAGCTGAGCGCTTTTTCGCCGATGGCGGGAAAAACACTACTGGAGCTGCGGCTGCGGGAAAACTTCGGCGTGAACATTGCACTGATTNNACGTACCCGAGCGCGGCGACCGCCTGTACCCAAATGACAAGCTACTGGTGATCGGCACCGATGATCAGCTGAAACGCTTTAAACAACACCTCGACAACAGCGAGGAAAATGCACCGGCCGCAAAGGGCAAACGGGAAGTCACCCTCGATCACTTCACCATTCACGCAGGTTCGCACCTCGCCGGACAAAGCATACTCGNNGGTCGAGCGTCACGGCGAGCGCATCCTCAACCCCGAATCGGACCTTGTATTCGAGCCTGGAGATAAATTATGGATCGTCGGCGACGCACTGCGCATCCAGGTGATCGCGAAGGAGCAACTATGGCCCGAGCGCAAACGCACGCAGGATAACTGATCGTAAAGGTAGCTGCCGCTGCAGGCTACAACGAAGAACCGCCGGGATAAAAACGCCGTTCAAATAACAATTTTATAACACTTCCAGGGCGATTTCGGGAAAAACTGGTTCGAAAATTGAATTGCGGGCACCGAAACCCTATTTTTGGACGCCCAATGAAACCCGTTACTACTTTTCTTGTTTGCTTATTCAGCTTCTCTTTTTGTTTTGCTCAAACCACGCGTCAGGCGGAACTGGAAAAGGCTTTGCCTTCGAAACGCGATACGGCGCTGGTAAATACACTCAATCAGCTTAGCTGGGAATACCGTCGTACGGATGCCGAGAAAGCCATTCATTTCGGAGAGCGCGCCGGAAAGCTGAGCCGTGATCTGCGCTACTGGGAAGGGCTAGCGTATGCTTCGAAAAACCTCGGCGCCATTTATTCGATCGGTGGCGACTATCCGAAGGCAAAAATTCACCTCAACAAAGCATTATTGCATTTCTCAGAGCTGCGCAATCGGGCGGAAATGGGGAATATTCACAATCTCTACGGACTTCTTTATTGGGAAACGGGCAAGTACGACAGCGCGTTGGTGAGCTACGACCGCGCATTGCAGCTCTACCGACAGGTGAACGATCTCGAAGGCGTCACGATCGTATACAGCAATAGCGGGATTATTTATTACGAAACAGGCAAGCTCGATAAAGCACTGAGTCGTTATGCCAAAGCACTCGACATTGCCGAACAACGGAACGACCGCCGAACATTGGCGAGCATCCATACCAATATCGGGCTGGTCTACAAACAGCTTGACGATTATCCCAAAGCGCTTTATCATCAGAAAGCTTCTGTGCGTTTCGAAGCGGAGCAGGAAAACCTTTCCGGAATTGCCAAATCGTATACGAACATCGGTGTAACGTATTACGACATGAAGAATCCTGACAGCTCACTGGTTTACCATCGGAAAGCATTGCGGATCTATGAACGGATCGGTGAGAAGAAAGGAATTTCGCAATCGCTGGTGAACATCGGAAGCATTTACCACGACCGAGGCGATTTTTTACAAGCCAACGACCATTACAAGCGGGCCTTGCCGATGAAACGGGAAATGTCGGACCCGCTCGGCGAAACGATCGTATTGGTCCATCTCGGACATTTACGGCTGGACGAAGGTCGCACCTCGGAAGCAATCGCGTTCCTCGATACAGCTTACAGACAGGCTTACCAGATTGGGTCGCTGCTCTACCAGGTGGAAACAACCCGTTTTCTTGCCCAGGCTCACGAACAGCTCGGTCACGCCAACGAAGCGATGCGCTATTACAAGCTTTATACGGCAGCCAGCGAACGTCTTCTGAGCGAACGGTCGAGCAGCGAGCTGATGAATACCCTCATCGGTATGGCCACCAAAGGTCAGCAGCGACAGATCTCCAAGCTGGAAAAGAATGTATCGACGGCTAAAAACCAAAAGACGCTGACGGCCATTACCGGAAGTATTGTCGTAGCACTAACGGGTTTCGTTTTGCTGCTCCTGCGTCGTCGGCATAAAAAGGNNGCCGCGCTGATGGATTATACGCGCCAGATGATTGCCAAAAACGCCGAGCTGGCTGAATTACAGGAACAACTGGAAGCAGCGTCGCAGGAATCGCTTCAAGTATCCAACGACACTATTCTCAGTCCGGAACGCGTGGAAACACTGAACCGCCTATCGACCGCGCGCCTCGTGACCGACGACGACTGGGAAGCGTTCAAGCAATTGTACACACGCGTGCACCCACGATTTATGCTGCGGATGAAGGAACTCTACAGCGGCATTACCCAGGCCGAATTGCGACTTGCAGCATTGATCACACTGCAATTATCATCCAAAGAGATCGCGGCGATGCTCGGCATTTCCGGTGAAAGCGTTAAAAAGGCCCGCCAGCGCCTGCGTCGAAAAATGGAGCTTACTGCGGAACAGGAACTCGACGAAACGTTGATGGAGATTTCAAGACGTTAGGATAGCGGGATCTCAGGACTTCAAGACAGCAGGATTTCAGGACAGCAAGACTTCAGACATTAGACTTTTAGACAATAGACTTTAGACTGGCTGACCGTATCGTGAACGACTGGAGCCTGCAGGTAGGACCCGAGACCGAACACGAAAGCAGATCCACCAAAGGCGTATCGTTTCGTGTTACAGACTGAAAAAAAACTACTCACTGTTCACTATTTACTGTTCACTATTTACTATTCACTTTCAACTGTACCCTTCTTTGTACCCCAGCAAAATCAGGCTTTGGCGCGGCATTCGCTTTCCTTTGTCGAAACAATTAAAATCACCATTATGAAACAGATTTTTACAATCGCAACTGCCGTACTCATTTCCGGAGCGGCATTCAGTCAAACAGAAGAAGATGCAAACATCCTGCTCGGCAACATCAGCGGAAGTCTTTACTGGGACAGCTACGACGACAACACGAAGATGGTAGACAACCTGAACTTCTCCGTTTACGCCGAGGGTACCAATTCAGAGTACGTCACACCACCTTTCACAATCAAGGTCTACATCTGGGACGGTTCGAACCCGACTTTCGTGCACACGATCAACGATCCGGGACTTTACCATTTCGGTGGTCGCGACTATGAAAACATCGACATCAGCCTGGAAGACCTGGAATTGCCTGCCGGCTCTTACCGTTTGGGCGTTTACGTAGATGCGGATGACGATATTCCATCCTCTGAAGACGACGAAAGCGACAACGCATATCTCGCTCCGGGCGAAATCGACTTTACACCGGGCGGTTCCACGGCTGGAATCCATGAAACTGAGTTGAACACGCTGATGGTGTTCCCGAACCCGGTAAACGAAAAAGTAACGATCGCATGGGAGAACAAGAACGGTCAGGCAGCTGAAACACTTGAGATCCGCGATCTGGATGGGCGTTTAGTGCGTTCCGTTAAGCTGGACGGCAACCAAACAGGGATTAACCTGAATGTGGAAGACCTGAAAGCAGGTGTTTATGTGATTGCGATCCGTTCGGCGAATCATGTAGCTACGCAGAAGTTTATCAAACAATGATCAGGGGGTGAGAAGAACCGGTTGCAGGTTTTTCTCTATGCTACAAAGAGGTTGGGATTTTCCTGACCTCTTGTTGTTTTGGGGGCGTTATTGGATGGCGCGACGTGCTGGGTAGTGGCTCCCGCAGATAACGCGGATGCTCGAGGAAGGCTGTAGAGGGATGCACTGTATAATTTGACAATGATTTCGGTGAGGGTGCGACGTACTGGGTAGGGCTCCCGCAGATTACGCGGATTTTCGCGGAGAGTTAGTAGATTGTAGGGGTATGAACTGGGCAGAAAAATTGACAATGGCTTCGGTGAAGGCCCGACGTGCTGGGTAGTGGCTTCCGCAGATAACGCGGATGCGCACGGAACTGAGCATGACGACCCATTATTGCCGTCATTTCCCACATGAAAATTCGTGTACTTGTCTGCCGACAGGCAGGTTCGTGAGAGACCAGCCGCCACGCAGAATTGTCTTCTCTGAAACTCCGGGATCAGTTTGCCATTTCACTCATGAACTTGATGCGCATGAGGCGGAGCTCTTCTTCGGTGTAGTCGCCGTCGAATTCATGGTAGGCGGTCGTGAGATCGTCTGTTTCGGCTTCAGAGAAGTAATCGAAGATCTCTTCCTGATTTTCCGGGTCGAGGATATCGTCGATGTAATAATTGATGTTCACACGCGTTCCGGAAGAAACGATCGCTTCGATCTCTTCGATGACCTCATCCATGCTTTTGCCCTGCGCACGACCGATATCTTCCAGCGGCAGCTTGCGGTCGATGTTCTGAATGAGCTGCACTTTCAGACCGGATTTGTTCACCAGCGAGCGCATCACGAGGTCGTCCGGACGCTCGATATCGTTTTCTTCAACGTAGTTGGCGATCATGTCAACGAACGGTCGTCCGTAGCGCTGCGCCTTGCCCGTTCCCACTCCCTGAACGTTGGTCAGCTCTTCGAGCGTGATCGGGTATTGGAAGCACATATCCTTGAGCGACGGCTCCTGGAAGATCACAAACGGCGGAATGTTGTTCTGCTTGGAAAGGCTTTTGCGCAGATCGATGAGCATACTGTAGAGCACTTCGTCAAAAGCGCCGCCTTTTCCGCCAGCTGCTATATTGTCGTCGTCGTCGGTAGCCGAGAAATCGTGCTGTTTGAGGAGCGTATACGGATATGGTTTCTCCAGGAATTCACGGCCTTTGTCAGTGAATTTCAGCGTTCCGTAGGTCTCAATGTCTTTATAAAGGAAGCCGCCTACGACCGTCTGGCGGATGACCGCGTTCCAGAAGTGCTCGTCCTTGTCTTTGCCGACACCGAACAGCGGCATCTGATCGTGTCTGTAGCTCTTGATATCGGCTGTAACAGCTCCGGAAAGGAACGCGCAAACGTGTTTGGCTTTCTGCATTTCCTGTAGCTCTTTCACCACCTGGAGCAGCTGTGTAACGTATTCCGAACCTTCGTAGCGCTCACGTGGGTGACGGCAGTTGTCGCACATATCGTTGCACAGCTTTTCGTCGAAGGATTCACCGAAGTAATGCAGGATGAATTTGCGGCGGCAAACGGACGTTTCACTGTAGGAAACGATCTCGCTCAGGAGCTGCTTACCGATCTCCTGTTCCGCAACGGGTTTGCCCTGCAGGAACTTTTCGAGCTTTTCAATGTCTTTGTAGCTGTAGAAAACGATGCACTCGCCTTCGCCGCCATCGCGACCGGCACGGCCCGTTTCCTGGTAATAGCTTTCCAGCGATTTCGGAATGTCATGGTGGATCACAAAGCGCACGTCCGGCTTGTCGATTCCCATACCGAAAGCGATAGTGGCCACGATCACGTCTACTTCTTCCATCAGGAACATATCCTGGTGGCGCGCACGCGAGTTGGCGTCGAGTCCGGCGTGGTAAGGCAAGGCATTGATGCCGTTTACCTGGAGCAATTCGGCCATTTCTTCCACTTTCTTGCGGGAAAGGCAGTAAATGATGCCGGATTTGCCTTCACGGGCGCGGATGTATCGGATAATTTCCTTTTCGACCTGGCGTTTCGGACGGATCTCGTAGTACAGATTATCACGGTTAAACGACGATTTGAACACGACTGCATCAAGCATGTTCAGGTTCTTCTGAATATCGATCTGTACTTTCGGCGTAGCCGTTGCCGTGAGGGCAATGATCGGCACGTTGGATATCTTTTCGAAGATTTCGCGCAGACGGCGGTATTCCGGGCGGAAATCGTGTCCCCATTCCGAAATACAATGCGCTTCATCGATAGCGAAAAACGAAATCGGGACAGAGGTCAGGAAATCGATGTTTTCCTGCTTGGTCAGTGATTCCGGAGCTACGTAAAGCAGCTTGGTCTTGCCGGAAAGGATGTCGTCTTTAACGCGATTGGTTTCCGTTTTGCTGAGCGAAGAGTTGAGAAAATGGGCCACCGAGTTGTGATCGCTCACGTTTCGAATGGCGTCTACCTGATTCTTCATCAGGGCTATCAAGGGAGAAACGATAATGGCCGTGCCTTCGGAAAGCAGCGCCGGAAGCTGGTAGCAGAGGGATTTTCCTCCGCCGGTCGGCATAATTACGAACGTGTTCTTCTTATTTAACACGTTTGTAATGATGTTTTCCTGCTGTCCTTTGAAACCGTCAAAACCAAAAAAAGTCCGTAGCGCCTCTTTCAGATTTTTGTGATCCATACCGTATGAAAATTAGTGTTATCTATCTGATTTGTAAAAGTTACCCGAAATTAACCATTATTGGCCAAACCGGTGGTTAAAACTCGGCAACCAGCCTAATATACAAGATTAATCCCCAAAAACCAACTATTAACAAAGAATTGACGGCTATTTCTGGGTGAATGGTTAATTTTGCCTCCTCGTTGACAATGGAAGAAGAAAAAGGCAGTAATATGAGCTTTCTCCAGCACCTGGAAGAGCTGCGCTGGAGGCTCGTTCGCTCGGTAGCCGTGATCCTCGTGCTGGCAATCGTGCTGTGGCTAAACCAGGAATGGATTATGGACAACATTTTTCTTTCCATGAGCAAGGCCGACTTCGTTACCTTTCACGTTTTCTGCGATTATCTGCACTTCATGTGTATGGACGAGATCCCGGTGGATTTCCAGAGTACGACCGTTGGCGGACAGTTCTCTTACGCCCTGATGATGAGCTTTCTCGGGGGACTGGTGCTTTCCTTTCCGTATGTTTTCTACCAACTGTGGAGCTTTGTGAAGCCCGGACTGAAAATGAACGAAAAGANNCCGGGATTCTGTTCGGCTACTTCATCGTGGCGCCGATGAGCGTTCAGTTTTTCGGAACGTATACGATGTCGTCGAGCATTCAGAACAACTTCACCATCAGCTCTTATATGAGCACCGTGCTGTCGACGATCTTCTATTCCGGCTTGTTCTTCCTTTTGCCCGTGATCGCCTACCTCTTCGGGAAGCTGGGCATTATTTCCTCCGGCTTTATGAAGAAATACCGTAAGCACGCGATCGTGGGCGTACTGATCCTCTCGGCCGTGATCACACCGCCGGATATGATCAGCCAGATCATCGTTTCCATTCCTATTTTGCTGCTGTACGAGATCGGTATCTTCGTGGTGGTGCGTGTTGAGAAGGCTCGGGATAAGCAGAAGTAATCCTTGATTGACAGCAGGACGGCAGGACATCAAGATGCCAGGATATCAGGATGTCGGGATTTCAGGACGGCAGAATTTCAGGAGAAGTCTTTCAGGGATTGCAGTAATACAACACGCTACAGCGTTTTTTTACTTAGATTTAAGCCAGGATTATGAGAATTTCTTGCTTACTCCTTCTTTTCCAGCTCACTACCTGTTTGTTGTTTGCACAGCAGACAAAAGTCACCGGAACGGTTACCGATGCAGAATCAGGTGATCCGATTCCGTATGTACACGTGATTTTCCAGGATTCGAAGATCGGCACCTTCACCGATACGCTCGGTCAGTTCGTTCTCGAAACCTATTATGCCACCGACAGCCTCAGCTTTTATTATTCCGGCTACGACGATCAGACGGTCAAAGTGCGTCGCGACGAAGCGCAGGAAATCAACATTAAGCTGAAAGTCGCTATTGAGCAGATCGACGAAGTGGTGATCAAGCCGCCGGATGAGTTTCCGTCGACCACGCTGCATAAGCGCGTTGTGGCCAATAAGGACATCAACAACAAGGAAAAACTGNNCAACAAGATCCAGATCGACCTGAACAACATCGGTGACAAGTTCGACGAGCGCGGGCTGGTGAAACGCCTCGATCTCGTGCTCGAATACCTCGATTCGTCCGATAACGGGACCACTTATCTTCCGGTCATTCTGAGCGAGAACATTTCGCAGTTCAACTTCCGGAACAATCCCAAGAAGAAAAAAGAGGTCGTTTCGGCCACGCGCATTACGGGAATCGACAACCTCCAGCTCAACCAGTTCCTGGGGGAAATGTACCTCGACTTCAACATCTACGACAACTACATCGTACTGTTCAACAAGGCATTTGTGAGTCCTGTGGCCAACTTCGCACGCGGCTATTACAAGTTCTACCTCGAAGATTCGACCTACATCGATAACCAGTGGTGCTATAAGCTGCGTTTTACGCCGAAACGTACGGGCGACATGACTTTCGAGGGCGAAATGTGGATCCACGACACGACCTATGCGGTGAAGAACATCAAGGCGAATATTTCACCGTGGGCGAACATCAACTACGTG
>DJFN01000018.1:11569-11746 GCA_002432085.1 Flavobacteriales bacterium UBA5871 | reverse complement strand
AATGATCATCGACCTGAAGATCACGAAAAAGACCGAGATCTATGGCTTTTACGGCCGGAAATACACCTCGCGGCGCAACTTCGTGATCAACAAGGATTACCCCGACGATTTCTATAAATCCGATAACACGGTCGAGTTCGAAGACGGCGCCAAGAACCGAACGGAAGCTTACTGGGG
>DJFN01000018.1:0-11549 GCA_002432085.1 Flavobacteriales bacterium UBA5871 | reverse complement strand
CGATCCGTTCTTCAAGTTCCTGAAAAACTTCACCTACATGGCCTCCACAGGCTATTACCCGGTGGGCAAGATCGAGATCGGTTCCATTCACTCACTGGTGTCGCTGAACCCGGTGGAGAAATTCCGGACAGGCCTGGCTATTCGTACATCGAACGACTTTTCACGCCGACTGGAGCTCGGAGGAAAGCTGTATTACGGCTTTGGCGACGAGCGCTTTAAATACGGCGCGACGGTCCGCTACAACATCACGCCGAAAAAGCGCGGGATGCTGACGACGTATTTCAATTACGACATTGAACAGATCGGAACGTCNNCCGACCGCAGCGGCCATCGGTTCAACCTTCAGCTCGCTGTTACGTACCGGTCCGCTCGACAAACTGACCTTTGTTGCCAAAGGCGGTCTGAACCTCGAAAAAGACGTCGGGAAAGACATCATTCTGTTCGGCGGCATGGAATACAAGGAATACACCGCACTCGGTCTCGCCAATTACCAGCGTCTCGATCCGGCAACATTCGACACGATCAATATTTCCAAGGTACAAACGACCGAAGTCACGCTGCGTTTCCGTTGGGCCAAAGACGAAGAATTTATCTCCGGCTCGTTCGACCGCACTTCGCTGACGTCGAAATACCCGATCTTTTCCATCCAGGGAATTTTCGGGATCAAAGGCGTGTTCGGCAGCGACTACAACTACCAGCGCATCGAATTCGCGATGGAGCACTCGCGCACGGTAGGTGTATTCGGTCGTATCCGCTACGGATTAAACGCAGGCTACATTTTCGGAACCGTGGCCTATCCGTTCCTGAAAGTGCACGAAGGCTCACAATCGTATTGGCTCTATACAAACTCGTTCAACAAGCTCAATTTCTTCGAGTTCATTTCCGATCGCTACGTTGGCGCGCTGGTGGAGCAGCACTGGGAAGGCTTGTTCTTCGACCGCATTCCGCTGATCAAAAAGCTCAAATGGCGTCTGGTGACTACGGGTCGTATTACGTACGGAGGTATCAGCAACCGTCACCAGGATGCGATGCTGCTGCCGACCTTCACCAAGCGCTTCGGCAACACGCCGTATGCAGAAGTCGCGGTAGGAATCGAGAACATCTTCAAAGTGGGCCGCGTGGATCTTGTGTGGCGTCTAACGCACCTCGATCCTGGGATGAATCCGTTGGGGATTCGGGCGAGATGGGCGCTGAATTTCTGATCACCACAAAGGAGCAAAGATTTCCGGACGTACTTACCCGGAAAGGAAGCAAAGGAAAACCTGTTTGGACGTGACTCCGTTGTCTTCCATGATGTGGAAGGAAATTGAATCGTAATTGTAAATTAACCGGGAAGCATCTTTGCTCCCTTCACACATACAGCAAAGCACTTAACCTTTGCTCCTTTGTGGTGAATTATACTAGCTTTGTATCGTGAAATTGCACACCGATCATATCAAGAAAACGTATAAAGGCCGCGGCGTGGTAAAAGGCGTGACGGTTGAAGTGAACCAGGGCGAGATCGTGGGACTGCTTGGTCCGAACGGTGCTGGGAAAACCACTTCTTTCTATATGATGGTGGGACTCGTTAAGCCGGATGAAGGCCGCGTTTACCTCGATGATACGGAGATCACGCACTACCCGATGTACAAACGCTCACAGCTGGGAATCGGCTACCTGCCACAGGAAGTTTCGGTGTTCCGCAAGCTGAGCGTGGAAGACAACGTGATGGCCATTCTCGAAATGACCGACCTCACAAAACCACAGCGCAAGGAACGCCTCGAGCAGCTGCTGGAAGAATTCAGCCTCACACACGTTCGCAAGAACCTCGGAAACCGTCTTTCGGGTGGTGAAAAACGCCGGACAGAAATTGCCAGAGCGCTGGCTACCAATCCGAAATTCGTGTTGCTCGACGAACCGTTTGCCGGAGTTGACCCGATCGCGGTGGAAGACATTCAAAGCATCGTTGCAGACCTGCGCAAGCGCAATATCGGGATCCTGATCACCGACCACAACGTGCAGGAAACGCTGTCGATTACCGATCGCGCTTATCTGCTGTTTGAAGGAAGCATTCTGAAATCCGGTACGGCGGAAGAGCTGGCGGATGATCCGCAGGTGCGGAAGGTGTATCTTGGGCAGAATTTTGTGCTTCGGAGGAAGAGCTGATCCATATAGATTCGTTTGAGGGTGGAGCGACGTGCTGTGTAAGGCTCCCGCAGATTTCGCGGATTCTCGCTGATGTTTTGGTTTGACGTGCTATATGTAATTCCCGCAGATAGACACTGATGGTTTTGTTTGTTTCCTTATTTCTGTTGAGTAGTTGGCATTCGTGTAGTCCGCAAAGCGGAGTATTCGCCAAAAATTCCAACACAGCGCATCAAATTCGTGTATTCGTGGGAGACCTATTACGGGTATAGCGCTATGCCGCAACAATTGACATCCGATGGAGGGGCCTCACGTTCGCCTCTTCGGATTACTATTCTTTGTGGCGTTTCGAAAATTCTGATTTCTTTGCATAAAAATCTGTCGTCATGCGATATACCGTTTCTACAACCATTCATGCGCCGATCGAAGAGGTCGTTAAGCGTTTTGACAATCCTGACCTGATGAAAGAATGGATGGAAGGTTTGCAGAGCTTCGAGCACCTTGAAGGAACGCCCGGACAGGTCGGAGCGAAATCGAGGCTGAAGTTCCAGATGGGCAAGCGCCGTTTTGAAATGGTGGAAACCATTACCGAACGCAATCTTCCGGAGGTTTTTGCTGGCTATTACGAAGCAAACGGTGTGTACAATGAAGTGAGCGCGCATTTCAAGCCTGTCGATGCGAACACAACGCAATACGATTCCCAACAGTATTTCCAGTTCAAAGGCGGCATGAAAGTCTTCGGATGGCTGTTTCCGGGCATGTTCAAGAAGCAATCGATGAAGTACCTGATGGATTTCAAGAACTTTGTGGAACGGGATTATCGGCCGTAGATCCAGTCTTCCGGTCGGACAGTCTCCAGTCATCCAGTCTTTGGTTGGCGAAGACAATACGATTAGCGATTATCATTCAATCGGCGCGGACGATCGTTTGGGGCGAGAAGAAAGAAATCAATTACTCAAACTTCTACTGGAAGCCTGGTTGGCGCAATCGGTGAAAATTCAGCAACGACCGAAGCGCATCCTGCTCTATATCCAGCACCGGATCGGAAAAGCGGTCTTCAAGGCCTTCCTCCATTACTTCTCCTCTTTTCGCTGGTTGTTGCCCCTAAGCCGGTCGAGGTAAGCATCGTAATTCAGGTCTGTTTCCCGGTCGAGGTCCAGGATATTCTTCCCGACGGCAAAAACGTCCACAAAGCGATCGACATCGACCGCGTAAGGAAAGGTCGGCTGATCGAAAACAATGCTGTCGCAGATAATCGCCAGGCCGTTCATTGAATAATGAATCACCGTAAAACCGGAAGACGATGTATTGGATTCACGAACGACAAAATGCTGTGCGTCGATCTGCTCAACCGTTTTGTGTGAAGGAACGGCGTCGAACGAGTAAGGATCGAACGCACGATCGAGGCCCTGGGAAACGATGTGCAATATGGCGTCATCGCCAGATCCGGAAAGGTAAACGCTGTCGATCGACTGACCATAAGTCTTCAGAAAGCACAGCAGAAACGCGGTCATGATAAAGGTACGCATAGGCTAAAAAATATATGTTTGCAGGGCGATCCGGCCTACCAGAATTTCCACCATTTTTTTCCACTTCCGGATACGGGAACCGTTNNGTTTTTACTGTTGCAAGGGTTTCGCTTTCAACCGGAAGTGTCTGCATCAACGCTTTAGCACGAGCAAAAATCGCATCATTCTCTTCGTCTGTAATGGACCTGATCAGGTATTGCTCCTCGTCGATGCGGGTAAACTTATCGTCGGCCAGCTCAGGAAGCAGCTGAAACGGCATATCCAGCTTCTCGCCACCTGAATCCATTGCCAGGAGATCGCAGGACGGAATCAGCTGACCGCCGAACGGAAAAAGGAGCACAATACGCTTCGTTTCATCGGTAGCCGGATCGGTGACCCGAAGGATATTCGGAACCTGGTAGAATTCCCTGTCGAAAAACTGCGTTGCGCAGATCCGGCGCGTCAGCGAATCAAAGTACGTTTCTAACGACGTAGGATCGAGCAGGCTATTCACGTAAGGCCCGAGGTTGTATTGCATATAGCAGCAACCCAATGTGATGGCACCTCCTTCTTTGTGTACTTTTTCATACACGATCTCCATACCGGCATGCAAATGCGTCGCGATCCATTCTTCTCCATAGTGTTGTTTCAGCTCATCGGGCGTAACGGGCTCTTCCGTATCCTCAGGCAGGATGTCCATGCCTGTAAGCCGGGCGACAGCTGCCGCGATTTCGACCGCCAGGTGGTATTCCAGCTCCGTCGACAGCACATTCAATCCGACCGACCAGGTTCCGTTCTCGGGCACAAGCGTGACGCCCCGAACCGATCTGCCGGGGACAAACAGCTTACAGCCATCGATCGGCTCGTCGGGATAAAGAACAGGATTGGTTTGTACGTTTTCGATCGTCAGGTGCTGCCGCAATTCTTCGAAGGTGATTCCTTCGGGTGATTTGATGGTAAAGTAGAAGCTCATTTAGTTTGTTTGTCCGAAGATAAGACATTCCCCGAAAAAACATCGGATTACCAGCAAGTTGTAGCCGGAAGAAAAGAGAAAGCCGCGATTGACGAGGCACAAAAAAAGCCTCCTTGTGGGAAAGAGGCCTCAATTCGTTTTCTAAATGGGATTATTTTGATGCAAGGTCGTTGTTTTCAACCTGATCAACACTTCCGTACGCATCGCAGTGGCCTCCCTGGGAAGATCCGCACGACGCAGCTACAACTGCCAAGAAAGCGGCGATAGCAGTAAAGGCAAAAAATCTTTTCATTGTTGTTGCGTTTATTAGTTTCAACTAGTTGTCGGTAAGAGAATACAAATCTATGGATTTTAACGTTACTTAGCGTAAAATATTATCCACATTTAACGTTTGAAATTGTTGAATCCAAGGCGTTTGTACGTATTTAAAGGGCCTTTATCCCGTTCTTTTGCCCTTCTGACTACCGCATTCCTGCTCTGTTTCAGCAGTTATTCACAAATTTCACTCTCCTACCAGGTCGATGGGATTAAAGGCGTTACAAAACATCCGAAAAACACGTTTACAGACAGTCTTTCGATGTCGCGCTACCTCGACGAGCTCTGTTTTACGGCCTATAAAAGCGGGTTTCTGACCTTCACGCTCGACACGCTGATCAAAACTGACAGTCTGCAGTATACGATCAAGGGAAGCAGAGGCGCGAATTACCGCCAGATCTACCTCACGATTTCTGATGAAGACCGGAAATTGCTGCGAAAAATCGGCATTCAGCCCAGAAGCGTAGCCACGATGCGCGCCAATCCTGCGGAAGTAGCCCGGATGCTGAAAGAAACGCTGGAAAAGCTCGAGAACAACGGCTATCCTTTTGCGAAGGTCGGCCTGAACACGCTGAAAACCGAAGGTCCGTATATCTATTCCGAGCTGTACATCGAGCGCAACAACGAAGTGAAGTGGCAAAAGCTGCACATCGTGGGCGAACGAACAGGCGTTACGGAGAAATTCCTGCTGAATTACCTGCACATCACGCTGGGCGATCCGTTCTCGCAGGAAACCGTGAGCCTTGTTCCGTTGCGATTGAAGCAGATCACGTACCTCGGTCAGACCAAACCCGCCGAATTGCTCTTCACCGAAGAAGGCGCCGAGCTGTTCCTTTACCTCGAAAGCAGGCCCGTTTCGCTGTTCAACGGAACCGTCGGACTGCAGCAAAACCCGGTGACGAAAACCTATCAGCTTACCGGCGATCTGCGATTGAAGCTTCAAAACGTCCTGCGTCGCGGCGAGCTTTTCGACCTCAACTGGCGTTCGATTCAGCCATCGAGTCCGCAATTGAAGCTGCTGCTCAGCTATCCGTACCTGTTCAACACGCCTTTTGGTGTCGAAGGCCAGTTCCAGCTGTTCAAGCGCGATTCGACCTTTCTTGAGCTGTCGTCTTCGGCGGGCGTGAGCTACTTTCTTTCGGCCGGAANNCGGAAATACGCTGAAAGCGTTCTACAAGAACTACAATTCGACCTTGCTCGGCGCGGAAGTTTCGGCCAGTACGTTCGGATCGGTGAAAAGCAACCAATACGGTCTGGCGCTCACACATCAATCGATCGATTACCTGCCGAATCCGACGCGCGGACTGCTCTGGGGCGTTGAAGGAAGCGCGGGAAATCGCACCGTTACGAAAGATTCGACCGAGTTCAAATCGCTGGTGTTTTCGGGCAGGATCCGGCTGGAGAGCTATTTGCCGTTGGCCCGTCGACACGTGATCAAGCTCGCGGTTGTTTCGGAGACCTTTTATACCGACAGCATTCAGCAGAACGAGCTGATGCGCTTTGGCGGAAACCTGAGTCAGCGCGGCTTTATGGAAGACGAATTGCTGGCCACGGCCCGCAGCACCGGAACGGTGGAATACCGTTTTCTGCTCGACCGCAATTCCTTCCTGTTCGCCTTTTTCGATCAAAGCTGGTACGAACGCAATATGCGTGTCTTCAGCCGCGATTTCCCGTTCGGATTCGGCGCCGGTTTGTCCTTCGGGACCAACATCGGGATCTTTTCCCTCACCTACGCGCTCGGAAAGCAGCTCAACAATCCGATCCTTTTACGGGATTCGAAGATACACTTTGGCTATGTTGCGTATTTTTAATGGACAATTGACATTGGACAATTGGCATTGGACAATTGGCAGCGGAAGTTGAAGGTCGGTTTTGATTGAGTAGCGATAATTGTCAATTGTGATTTGTCCATTGTCAATTGAGATGTATCTTTAACATATGTTATTAACCGTACTTTTCGCTGTCATTGCCGTTGTCGCACTTGCCGCTGCTTACCTGCTTTATTCCAAAAACCGTGAGCTGACCGCCGAGCGTGAGCGTTTGCGTGTTTTGCACATGGAAAGCGAGAAGGAACGTGACGCTGCGATGATCAGCAAAGCGCAGAGCGAGAAAGAGATCGACCTGCTGCGCGAATACCTCAAGACTGAACGGGAAAAACGTACCGCCGACGAGCAACAATTGAAAGAACAGCTGACCGCGATCGCGAAAGACGTGGTGCAGCAGGGAAACTCGGCCATGAAAGTGGAAAACCGCTCGCAGCTGGAACAATTGCTGCAGCCATTCAAGGAAAAGCTGTCGACGTTTGAACAGGAAGTGCGCGAAAGCAAGGAAAAAAGCCTGCATCAACATGCGTCGATGGAAACGCTCGTAAAAGCGCTTTCGGAACAGCATTCCCTGATGAACAATACGGCGCAAAACCTGGCCGATGCCCTGCGCGGCGATCAGAAAACGCAAGGAANNGCATTGGAGCGCATTCTCGAAATGAGCGGTCTGCAAAAAGATGTCGAATACGTAAAGCAAACGTCGTTCCGTTCCGAAGACAACAGCCTCCAACGCCCGGATTTCCTGATCAAGCTGCCGGAGAACAAACACATCGTGATCGACGCCAAAGTGTCGCTGAAGGCCTTTGAGCGTTTTATCAATGCCGAAAACGACGACATCCGGAAAGTTGAGCTGCGGAACCACCTGGTTTCGATCAACGCACATATCAAATCCCTCGGCGATAAGAACTATTCCGTTCTCGAAGGCTTGCAGGCGCCCGAATTCGTCTTGCTGTTCATCCCGATGGAAGCTTCGTTTGCGCTGGCGATTCGCGAAGAACCGGATATTTACCAGAAAGCGTGGGAAAAACGCGTGGTGCTTGTTACACCTTCTACCCTGCTCGCTACGTTGAAAACCGTGGAAAGCATCTGGAAACAGGAACGTCAGAACGCCAATGCCGTGCGTATCGCTGTAGAAGCCGGTCGTTTGTATGACAAGTTCGCCAATTTCCTCGAGGATATGAAACGCATCGAAGCGAAGCAACGGGAAGCGATCGTAGCCTACGACAGCGCGATGAATAAGCTGGCTTCCGGTAACGGGAATATCGTCGGTAAGGTCGAAATGCTGAAGAAGCTGGGAGCGAAAGCGAGTAAACAAATCGATTCGAATCTGTTGGACGACACAATTGACAATGAAGCAATTGACAGTTGACAATGGACAATTGACAACGTGATGATTTTCCAGCTTACTCTACTGATTCTTTCGCTGCTGCCGGCGTTGGCGCTTGCGGCTGTGAAACCGGCTTTTGTTCGAGAGCTGTGGCTGGATCTGCGACTGGAACGCATCCTTCATTACTTCGTGCTTTTTCTGTTCGGTTTCGTTCTTTACAACGACCGCTTGCTGACCTTCGAAATTCCGACAGCGACGATTCTTCAAACCATTTTGTATGCCGTTGTGCTGGTGTATTCGGCCTTGTTCGCCATTGCCAGCAACAACCGCGAGGACCTGGAAATCGACCGGATCAGCAATACGGAACGTCCGCTGGTGAAAGAAACCGTTGATCCGAAGCTGTACATCCGCGTGTCGAGGATCAGTCTTGTGCTGTCGCTTTTGATCGCCGCGCTGGCGGGATTGGAACTGCTCATCACCATTGCAGGGATTTCACTCATTTACTTCTTCTACTCCTGCCGTCCTTTCAAGCTGAAGCGTTACGTTTTCCTGGCGAAATTTCTCATCGGGATCAACTCACTGCTTTCGGCCGTTTGTGGATTTTACGTTGCGGGCGGCGCCGTGAGCGGTTTTCCGGTTTTCTGGCTGGTGTTTATCCTCGTTCCTGTTTCATTGCTGGCGAATTTTGTCGACCTGAAAGACACCGAAGGCGATAAAGCGGCCGGAATCCGCACGTTGCCGGTGATCTACGGCGAAGACTTCACGCGGTATTTTATTGCTGTATGCGCTGTGGCCGCTTACATGATGACGGGTTTTTATTTCAATTCCGGCTGGATCGCTTTGCTGCTTGTGGGAACGTGCGGCGCGCATTTCTACCTGTTGTTTCGCAAGCCTTATCGCGAAAAAGGCCTGTTTCTGTTTCACAACAGCCTGTTTATCGGATTAATTAGCTTAGTTTTAATCAGCCGTTTTATTTCCGGTTAACACTTTGGTACTACGACTATTACTACTCGGTCTGCTATCGGGATGGACTTTGTGTGCAAAAGGCCAGCTCCGGCAAACGGAACTTTCCGAAAGTGCCGACAGAGCGGCTGTTTTCCTGAAAAACGCACAGTTTCCGTCGGGCGCTATTTCCGATTCCACCAATGCTTTATTCGATACCTGGGAAACGATTCTCGTTGCCGATGCTTTGCTGGACCATTTCCCTAAAAGCGACAGCACGATTCAACGCGCCGTTAGCTGGCTTGTTCAGCAAACGAACGAACAGGGATTGATCTGTCACAACACGCGGTGCAAAAGCGCTTATTGTCTCGAAACGTCATCGGCTTATCTTCAATTATTACTTCGATTGAACGATGCGGAAAAAATCCAGCCGCAATTGGAGCGCATTGCACGGATGCAGGAATCCAACGGCTCGTGGAAGATCGGCAACCCGGATGTTTACGAGCACACCGATTTTCCGTCTGTGACGGCATTCGTGCTGAACCTGTTCCGTTCGGCGAATTATCCGTCCGATCCTGCGGATGCGCTGGACTTTATTCGTTCCCGACAGCTGGAAGACGGCTCATTCGGACAAACGTGGGAATACTACGGCTGTTCCGGCTACGCGCTCTGGCAGTGTTTTCCAATCCTGCGTGCCGACAGCTCGGAGAACGAATCATGGCAGAAAGCCCGCGATTTCATTCTCTCGACCCAATTGTCCGACGGTAGCTGGTACGAGATCGATTCGAGCAGGGTCAACACTACTTCGGCACAGCTGCAAACGGCTTTTATGCTGCATTGTCTGCTTCATGAAACCGACTCAGCTTCGCGAAAGGCGTTTGTAAAAGGCGTGCGTTTCCTGCTCGATTCTCAACTGGCTAATGGCTCTTGGGACGGCGGACTCTTCCCCATTCCCAATGCGCGCTATAAAAAACGGGAATACCTTGTGGCAACGGCGCTGATCTATCAATTGCTCGTCGCTTCCCAACAAACGCAGTGGCATGAATAAAGCGATCGGCGTTGTTGTTTTGGGAGCTTTGCTTTCGGGATGCTTTTCTGCCCGCATGCAGCCGCAGGAAAAAGTCCTCGGATTAAAGCCCGACCAGGGAAAAGTCTATATTCTTTCGGCTATTCCGCATGACAGCAGCGGTATATTTTTGAACACGCTGATCGTTCAGGAAACCAATAACGATGTGCTGGCCTATACTTTTAGCCAGGACAGCTCAGGCTCGTTGCTTTCGGGTTATTTTGCGGATAGTATTCAGGCGTTCGATCCGACAACTTTTCCCGTGATCGTCAAATCCGTTTACCCGGATTCGGTTCGAATGGGCTTTCGCTTTTCATTGGAACGCGACAACATCAGTTTTACGGAACCGAAGCTCGAGACAGCCTATGCATTCACTTTCCCGAAACAAGATCCGTTCAGTGTAAACGCTCCTGCAACCGATTTCCGGATCAGCACGGTCGAACCGTTTGACGCGACGCTGGAAAGTCTCAACGGAAAAACCATCAATAAGCCTTATACACTGGCGCTTCACGTGCTGGATAACAGTGCACCGCTTTTCGGACAGAAGAACCGGCAAAGCTTCTACTGGCTCGATTGCCGGATCAACGACAGCCTGACGCACAGCCTGTTTTTAACAACGGATAGCTCGGGAAAAACAACCATTCTGTATACGACTTTTCCTCCATTGAAAGGCGTGGAAATTACGGAACGATTAACAACAGACGACGATTTGACGATCGCACTGCAATTTATCAACGAAACGATTCTGATCCAACCGATCGACGAGCAAAATGCGCCTTCCGGAAGGAATCTTTCTTATTGGGTCGGCGCCGTGAAACTCACTCAAAACAGTGTGCCGGTCGGAACCGGTATGCTTTACAAGCTTTAGCACATGCAAAGAATTCAAGCTCTTTTTCTCAACATCGTCGCGAAGATCGAAGATTATCCGCTTCCGCTCAAACGCTATTTCCTGTTGTTTGCAGCGATCCTCAGCGTTCGGCTTTGCCTGGAATTCTTTGCCAATCACCGCTTGTTCCGGCTCGACGACGTGATTCACATCGGCCTGTGGTTCATTTTCATCGTGGAAGCATTCATGCTGCAGCTGCATCTGTTTTCAAAGATGCCCGTCGAACGGATCGTGAAGCTCGTTGTTTGCTGTTTTTCCATCGCATTGACCGCTCCATTGATCGACCTCGTGGTTTCGCAGGGGAAATTTTCGAAAATGAATTACCTGTCGATCAACTCGGCCGGCGATCTGTTATGGTCGTACGTCACGATCGGCGGGGCAGCCTGAGTCGCGGTGCCACACTTGGAATCCGGATTGAGATCGTGTTGCTTGTGCTCGCCAGTTTCAATTACGTGTATGTGAAAACCGGTCGTGTGTGGCGGGCGCTGGTCGGCACATTTTCGATCTACACCATTCTGTTTCTTTCGGGCGCGATTCCGTTTTTCATCGGGCTGCTCAACACGACTTTTGATCTGAAATACGCTC
>DJFN01000187.1 GCA_002432085.1 Flavobacteriales bacterium UBA5871 | reverse complement strand
ATCTCGGATTGAACGTAGCTGTGACAGGTAATGCGGCGCTCGCCCGTTACGATTTCGTAAAGTGCATCCAGCTCGAGATCTCGTGCCGGCGGAGCAACACCTTCTTTTTCGCGCTGCTTGTTGCTCATTTCCTTGTACTTCAGCATCGCGTTGTGGTAAGCCAGTGCGCGGGAAAATCCGTCGATGAATACCTGCTCGACACCCATACGCGTTTGCGGGAAACGTACCGTGTTGTAATCGCCCCAGTTCGCTTGCTTGACATTTTCCCCAAGGGCGAATTTCACGAACTTCGGTGCGTTCGGAATGAGGAAGTCCTGCGGCAAATGGCCCCACTTGAGCTTCACCAGCGCCGACTGACCACCGATCGGGNNGAGCAATTGAGCAGCCGTTACGCCACCGCTTAGCTGACGGTAAATATTGATGTCGTCCGGATTAATTACATCGCCCATTCTTACTTCAGCAGAAATAGACTGGCCGCTTTCGTTCACGCCTTTGCTCAATGCAATGTGCGAGTGTTCGTCGATGATTCCCGAAGTGAGGTGTTTGCCCTGTGCGTCGATCACGCGCGCGCCGTTCGGGATTGTGTAGCTACCTGAGCCGGACATCACGGCTTTGATCCTGCCGTTTTCGATAATAACGGTTCCATTGCTCACAATGCCTTCCGCTTCGTTGGTCCAGAGCGTTGCGTTTTGAATAACGATCGTTTGTCTTTCCGGAATGGAATCGAGACCGAACGACATATTCGGGTAGGATTGTCTGCCGAGATCGGCGGTATCGAGCTTCCAGGCGAATTCCTCAGGCGCTTCGGTGGTTTTCTCTTCCGATTTATTGCGGATAGCGCTCCATTTCACCCATTTTCCATCCGGAGTCGTTCCGTCGCCTTCGAAGATCCAAACGCGTGTGTTCACCACACCTTTCAGACTAAATTGCTGCGGTTTTTTGTTTTTGTCTTTCAGGATAAAATGCAATACGATGTCGTTTTCCGTATAAAGAACAGACGCATCGGCCGCCAGCGTATCCGGCTTCATTGTTCCGGTCAGCGAATCGTTGATCATCCGCGGCAAGCGCACTCTTCCTTCCGGTTTTTGCGCCGTTCCTTTGATATCGAGGAAGTATTTCGTGCCGTCGATATTGAGACTGTAAACGCCACGCAGATCGCCGGCCGGCGCTTCCATTTTCACGATGCGCTCGCCTTTTGTCCAGGTTTCGAGCAGCTGAGCGTTGTAAAGGAACGGGTTGCTGTCAAAAATGCTGAAGTTGGCCCACTTTCCGGCTTCCAGCGTACCGAGCTCTTTTTCCATGCCGAGCAAACGGGCAGGTTCGATTGTCAGTGAACGCAGTGCATCGGCGATTGTCCAGCCTCGGGAAAGCGCTTTGTGTATGTTTTTCCAGAAATCCGCAGCGGTTTTGATACCGTTGGCCGTGAGTGCGAATTTCGCTTTGCGCTGCATGAGCCAGAACGGATTCGACGGTGCCAGCTCCCAATGCTTCAAATCAGAAAGCGGAATCTGACGGGCTACATAAGGATCTTTGAGATCGTATGCCTGCGGGAAGTTGATCGGTACGAGTAAGTGGTGCGGAAACGTATCCCAGATATTGCCGAGCTCGTATTCCTGTCCAGTTCCGACAATCGTAAATGTTTTCCTGAACTCACGAGCAATGGTGTGGACGCGCAGCAATTCGTATTTATCGCTGGTGTAGAAAACCGAAGGCAGGGTTTGCTGACGTGTCAGTGCTTCGAGTGAATAATTGGCCGTTTTGCCGTAAGCTGCGTGCCATTCCGCATCGTAAAAAGCCTGGCGCAGCAACGCGATGCTACCGACCTGCGAGCTTGGATAGGTTTGTTTGGAAACGCCTTTTCGGAAGGAAAAATAAGCCGCGATCTGTGTTTTCAGCAGCTGTTTCGCTACTTCGTTTTTGCCCAATGCCACGAGCGTTCCGGTTCCTTGTGCGATACCATCATCCTGGTGAACGACTGCCGCTCCGAAGCCCATTTTGTGTAATTCATCGATCGCAGCGCCGTCTATTTCATACAGATTGGTCGGATCGACTTCCGGGTGAATGGATTCATTCCAGTAATAAGGTCCTTTTTTGCTGGTCTCGAGCTGTGGCGAAGGATTCCATGCTTTGCCCTGTGCAGCCGGAATTCCGAGCGTCGAATAGAGCTCGATGAAACCGGGAATGATGATTTTCCCCGAGCAATCGATGACTGTATAGCCGTCCGGGATCATAACCAGCATACCGACATCCACGATCTTGCCGTCGCGAACGAGCAAGGTTCCTCTTTCAATGGTTTTTTCGGGCGAAACGACGATGGTCGCATTTTTCAGCGCGAATGCTGTCGAAACCGAAGGCGCCACACCGTTTTGCGGTTGTGGAATCTGTCCGAAAAGCATTGCAGGAAGCAGGATCCCGATCAGCATCGGGAGCAGCATACGGTATAGAGGCATAAGTAACTTTCGTTTAGCGGCCCAAAATAGTCATTCCAAAGGAAAATCATTAGCGGATTCCGACAAAGCGCCTGATTTTTTCGGTAATTTCGTGCAAAACTTAGATGACATGAATGCATTGATACACGGACACTCGGGATTACGCTGGATCGTACTGATTTTGTTGCTGGTAGCTATCGTAAGGGCTTTCGCCCGCAAAAATTCGGGAACCTACGCCCAATCAGACAAAATGATCAACCTTTTTGCCATGATGTCCGTTCACATACAGATTACCCTTGGAATCATCCTTGCATTTGTGAGTCCGAAAGTGAATTACGTGGAAGGCTGGATGAAAATGGGACCGTACCGTTTCTTCGGACTGGAGCACATTTTGCTGATGGTTCTGGCGGCAGTGCTGATCACCATCGGACGTAAAAAAGCGGAAAAAGCGGAATTACCGGCGAAAAAGCATGCAGCCATCGCCTTGTGGTTCACCATCGGTCTGATCATCATCCTGGCAGCTATTCCATGGCCGTTCAGAGAAGCACTCGGCGGAAGATGGGCGTAAGATTCTTTTTCGCAGCAACGGTCGTATTGGGCTTGTCGGCCTGTATTTCGGCGCCGGAAAATCAGCCTGAAAAAGCAGATCCGGCAGAACTGGAGCCGCTCACGTTCGATGAATCGAGAAACCTCTTCATCCTGCATTGCGAATCCTGCCACGGTATCGACGGCAAGAAGAAATCTGCCGAAGCAGCCGATCTTTCGACCAGCACGCTTTCTGACGATCAGGTCCGCGACATGATCCTGAACGGCAACGACAAGGGAATGATGCCTTACAAGGACATCCTTACAACCAAACGTGAGGTCGACGGGGTGATTGAGTATGTGAAATCCCTACGTAAACAGAATTAAAAATCCGGCAGCTTGTCTCCTTCCGCTACAGCGGAAGCGGGACGCAAGGGAGGATAATCCCATAACCAGTTGAGTTGCTATCCTCCTCTATCCCTCCGCCGCGGCGGAAGAAGGTTTTTGCTGCCATCAAAAAATTAGAATTATGACAGAAGGACACGTTTTAGTAGACGCCACGGAAGAGCGTTGTGTGCTCGTAGGCGTGATAACCGCACATATTACCGAAGAACAGGCACAGGAATACCTCGATGAGCTGGAATTCCTTGCACGAACGGCCGGTGCCATTACCGACAGAATGTTCCTGCAGAAATTGCCCATTCCCAATCCCCGCACGTTTGTCGGAACGGGGAAGCTTGAGGAGATCAAGGAGTACATTAAAGCGAACGACATCGAACTGGTGATCTTCGACGACGAGCTTTCGCCTTCGCAATTGCGGAACATCGAAAAAGAGCTCGAGTGCAAGATCCTCGACCGGAACATCCTGATCCTGGACATTTTCGCCAGCCGGGCCAGAACTTCACATGCCAAGACACAGGTCGAGCTGGCGCAGATGCAATACATGCTGCCGCGACTGAAGCGTTTGTGGACCCACCTTGAGCGCCAGAAAGGAGGAATCGGGCTTCGCGGACCGGGCGAATCGCAGATCGAGACCGACGNNCCGCCGTATCATCCAGACGCGCATCGCCTTGCTGAAGGAAAAGCTGAAAGAAATCGACAAGCAAATGGCTGTTCAGCGCAGCAACCGCGGACAGCTCGTGCGCGTGGCGCTGGTCGGCTATACGAA
>DJFN01000168.1 GCA_002432085.1 Flavobacteriales bacterium UBA5871 | reverse complement strand
CTCTCACTCTCACTCTCACTCTGTTCTCCTTCCTCTTCTGCAATCAATAAAGTCAAATGGGTAAACGGAAGCTTTGGGGTAAGCACGTTAAAGCCGAAAAACACTTCGATATCGTCATGAGCTACGTTGCAAAGCTTCTCAAACTTTTTCTCGAATTTCTTCCATTCCTTCGTTTGCAAAACGTCCTTTGAATAAATATTGTCCTCTATTGTTTTCAGCAGTTCCGAACAGAGCGCGGTATAGCTGATCTTGTTTTCCGTAGAATGCACGCCATGTATGGTCCCTATGACTGTTCCGTCGGCATTGAGTAATTTCCCGCTCAGTGTCTCATTTTTCACAATTCCCTTAAAGGTCAATCTTCCGAACATCGGTATGGCCGTCTCACCAACCAGACTGTCGGCGTGCTGTTCGCCTTTGATAGTGATGATTCTCCCTTTTTTAGGCAATTTCCCCATAAGCCTTCCCAATCGTGCTTTGCCTCCTCCCATCATGCGCACATCGGCATTTTTGGGAGAAGTGATGGTAAATTCGTTTTGGGTCATCCGCACATCTAAAAAAGTGGAAATAACGGTACCGCCGCCAAAATCTACTTCGCTTTTAAAATGCGTCAGATTATTTTGGGCAAAAGAAAAATTGAAAAGAAAAACCAGTACGAAATTCATAACGATGAATCTCATTTTCGTGTTGCTGTGCATACGTTAGAGGATTTAATGATGGCTCAAAGGAAGTGCGAAATTGCTTGCTATTCGGTAGAGTATGGGGAAGAATGTGATGAAACGACTACCTTTTTTGACGAGACGATAAGAGGTTAATTATAAATGGCTGAATTATGAATTATCAAGTTTAGAAGTGCACTTGATAATTCATAATTGATAATTGATAATTCTGTTTTTTACCTCCTTATAATAAGTCTTCGATAACGGAATTTCCTTTTCTCCGACTACAAACAAGATTTTAGCCGCTTGTGAATTCCCTGTTATTTCTTTTATCGTGCCGATGTTGACCAGATAAGACCGGTGGCATTTTTCCAGAAAAGGCAGCTGCTCGCAAACATTCGACAGCGTCTGCCGGAATGTTCTCGAGATGACCTTTTGGTGTTCATCGGTAAAACAGATCTCGACGTAATTTTCTACAGCTTTGATAAACAACAATTCTTCCTTATCCATGCTCAGCACTTCGTTCTTATTCTCTCCGATAAGCACAATCGAATTCTCTTTAGGTGGAATAATACGTTCACCGAGCTTCTGTCTTAAATAGATCATCGGAGGAACAAAAACGGGCATCATACAAACTACTGTGACGCTCAAAAAACGCCAGTAAGTTGCAAGCGTATAAGGCAGGAAATTATTTACGATCGTTCTGTTATAGAAATAGAGCACCGTTCCTGAAAAGAAACAAAAGAGCAGTGTCGAAATGACTTCATATTTTATAGACCATACTTTACCAGCCTTTAAATACACAAGATTCTCCAGTCTGCCGTGAACAACAAAGACAACACCGACCAGGATGCCATAACCCGAAAGAAGCAGTGTTTTGTACTTCACCTCGAACTGACTGGTATCAAAAGGCTCGAGCACAATAACGATGAAGCACAGATAAATACATAAAATGAGCCCAACCAATACTTGCCTTCTTATTGATGCCAGGTAATGTATTTGTCGTTGTAAAGAGCTCAATGCATACTATTTGATGGCGTCAAAGGAATGAAATAATTCGTAAAAGACATCAGATCAACTAAAATCACAAAATGACCGACGTATAAGGCCTGCCACAAGTGTCACTTTTCAATTTTACATTTTCAATTGATTATTGCTATCCGCCGCGGCAGATGATAATTCAGTCAAGAACCGCTTCCTCCGGCATTTCCTGCACCAATCCCATCACCTCTTTCAATTGCCACAACTGGTCCAGAAGCGTAATGTATTTGCGATCGAGAACGGATTTCACGGAGAATGTCCAACTATTCCTGGTATCCAGCGATTGTCTTCTGTAATTGGTGATTTTGTATCTCTCGAATATCTTCATGACCTCGTTAACGCTTACATCGTCATAAAAGATGACTACAAACGAATTGCTGTACCACTTCAGTCTTTCCCCTTCCACAACAGGAAGTAATCGTACGGGCGAAGGCAGCTGCAGCAATCGTTTTTCCAGTGCAATGGCTTGCTTTAAGCTCCTGATCTCCACCATTCTGTTACTCAGATACCGGATAGACGTATTTCCAGTGTATTTTTTGATGCTGGCCGGATCGATATCGCTATACGGGCTGTCTCCGGGCGTCAGCTTATACCTTCCTTCCAATGGCTTATAGGGCGCTCTCCTCATGAGATAAGTATGCGGCCCGGTTACCTCGAAAGAAGGCAAGCCGTAGTAATCGTATTTATAGGTATTCAGAAGCCGTGTTTTTTGCACGATTTCCCCTTTGGGAGAAAGCACGTGTATCAGCAACGTATCCCATCCTTTTCGGTCGATCCGGAAAAAAGGATCGCCGTGCTCGTCTTTCATCGATGAAACAATGGTCGTGTTGTCTTTGGAAAAGAATTGCAGACGAGCATCGGGGCTAACCGTTTGTCCTTCTTTGAACACATACAGCCGGATCGTTTGATCGTACTTTTGATTCAAATAAGCATTCTTTACTGTTTTCAACTGCGGGTTTTCTTCCCGGTAAGTGCCTCCGTATTCGTAGGGGATGAAGCCCCATTGCTTCAGCTCCAGTTGCTTGATTCCCGAAATGTCCTGGTAATGAATGATCAGCGAATAGTGAAAGTGGCCCAGTATATATTCGTCCGGAAGGATTTCAAGCGTAAGAACGGAGTCGGCCATCACCAGCACCTGATTGGTTGGATTGCTGTGATAAACGCAGCTGCAGCCCCTCCGTTCTATTTTCAGGATAGTTATGGTGTAGCCGGAAGTGTTTTTGAAATGAAAAGATAGCGGCGACGTCAGCTCATCGACACTGAGCGTGTCCCAGGAAAACACAAGGTCGTTGTTTGTCTTGACAACCGACCCAAATTCCGTTCTTGGCGGCGGAACATAAAGCGCAAACGAATAATCGCGTTTGTTCTTCTCGCGTTTCACCAGTTCCCTGATCTCAAAACGTCCCAGGCCGTTGAGTTTCTCTTTATCAATTGGTTGACCGGGTACGGGTTTTGATTCCGGCTCCGGTTTGGGGACGAGAAAGCCTTTTACATGGATCTTCAGCTCCTTTTCGACGCCGTCCGTTTTGTAAAAGATACAGGCTTGTGCGGAAAACGGGCCTTGTCTGTCCGATGGCCTCACCGTAATCCAGAATGATTCACCTGGTGAGATCTCTTCGTTACGTCCCGGCTTATTCAAATCGACTAATAGTTTTCCGGAAGAGCTGGTTTTTACGAACGTAATAACAATCGTTTTAGCAGAATTATTTTCGACCTTGAATTGAACGCGATTGTTGTTCTGTGGTAAAACCGTACCGTATTCAAAAAGCTGTTTCCCGCCTTCCAGCACCAGGTTGTATTCGTCAACCCCCTGAACAAAACGAATCGTTGTATCCTTCGCACTATTGAGAGTGTCTTCCCCGCAATACACCCGGTTAGTCACACAGATAGTCGCAAATATTGAAAGAAGGATGGTCAGCTTCGTTCTCATAAGTCCACAAGATACATCACGAGCTTCATCAGCTGATTCACTTTAACGATAGATTAACCTGATTTCAACCTGAAGAGTCCGACGCAGGAGGTCTGCTTCAGGTCACACTAAAACCCGACGCGATCGCCGCGAAGCAAGATCTGCTTCGGGTCACACTCACACTCACACCTGTCTGCCGACAGGCAGGCTCACACTAAATCACAACCCGCCCGAAGCAGAAACTCTACTTCATGCCCCTTACTAAATTAATAATCCCTCTGTTCACCACTAACTGTTCACTGACAAAAAAGTAATTGAACGCTTTTGCACGAAGTGATCAACGCAGGAGATCTGCTTCGTGCCAATTAAAATCGTAATTTAAATCATTCAATGACTACTATTATGAAGCAGATTCTCAGCTTAATTGTATTGATTCCTGTAGTTGCGCTCGCTCAACCGACATCGTGGCAAAGTCGCGGAATTGGTGGCGGAGGCGCGTTGTTCTGCCCGAGCATCAGTCCGCTAGACGCCAGTAATATCTACCTCCAGTGCGATATGTCGGAGGTGTTTCATACGACCAGCAAAGGCAGCTCCTGGGATATTCTCCATTTCCGGGAAATGATCTCGACCGGCGGCGTCAATACGGTCGAGTTTACGTCCGACGCCGATATACTCTATGCCGTCAACATGGATTTCCTCACCGACGAGCGCTTTCCGGTGAAAAGCACCGATGGTGGTATTCATTGGTCGCCGACAACGGCAGATCCGACCGGATCGGATGTCTGGTACTTGTCCGCCGATCCGCAATCGACCAACCGTTTTTTAGTCGCTTCTTACGATGAGTTGTTCTTTTCCGATGACGGCGGAGCCAGCTTCGAAAGCGTTTTCTCCATGAGCGACTTCCACATTGCCGGTGTGTTCTGGGACGGCAACAACATTTACCTCGGAACGCGCCAGGGATTGCTCGTTTCCACCAACGGCGGCGACAGTTTTTCCATCAGCAGCACTCCCGGAATTCCCGCAGGAAACGGTTTTATCTCGTTTACAGGCGCAAAAACCGGCGCTACGACACGCCTGATGGGAACCACAGCCGATCAGGGTGATCTGTATCCCGGCATGAAAGCACTGGATATCGGAATTTGCACCGGAATGATCAGGCTGGATGTCGGAGGAAGCAGCTGGACCAACGCCTACAACAATATCAATGCGAATCACGAGCTCTTTCTGGTCACTTCTTCCGCCAACGACATCACGACCTATTACGTCGGAGGAACGAACACAGACAACAGTTTCCCTGTCGTGTACAAAACAATGAACGGCGGAACCAGCTGGTCGGAAACGTTTATGGGCGTCAACAACCAGAACATTACCACGGGCTGGAGCGGCTACCAGGGCGATGAAAACTGGTGGTTCGGTGAGATCATTTTCGGTCTGAAAGCAGCTCCGAATGACGCCAATACGGTCATCATCACCGATTTCGGATACGCTCACGTTACTTCCGACGGCGGTGCGAGCTGGACACAGGCGTATGTAAATGCCGCCGATCAGAATCCTGCCGGAAGTCCCACTCCAACCGGTCAATCGTATGCGGGAAACGGGCTCGAAAATACGGCTTCGTGGTATCTGCACTGGTCGGACAACAACAACGTTTTCGCGGGCTACACCGACATCACGGCGATACGGAGCACAGACGGCGGACAGAAATGGTCGAAAAACTATTCGGGAATCGACTACAATACGGTGTACCACATTGTGGAAGCTCCGAACGGAACATTATACGCTGCAGTATCCAGCGTTCACGACATGTACCAGAGCACTTACCTGCAGGATGAGCGGATCGACAACGGCTCCGGGGCTATTCTCTACTCTGTCAACGGCGGCGAAGATTGGAACATGCTCCACGATTTCGATATGCCGGTGATCTGGCTGGCGATCAATCCGAATAACGCCAACGAAATGTACGCAAGCGTGATCAACAGCCAGAACGGTGGGATCTACAAAACCACCAACCTGGCAAGCAACGCAGCGTCTGCGTGGTCAATTACTGCAGCGCCACCGCGCACGGAAGGCCATCCGTATAACGTTCATGTACTGAACGACGGAACAGTAGTTTCAAGCTGGTCAGGACGCCGGGACGATGGTGCATTTACCGAAAGCTCCGGCATCTTCAGCTCGGCAAACGGCGGCACAAGCTGGGAAGACGTCAGCGATCCGGGTATGCACTACTGGACGAAAGACATCATCATTGATCCGCACGATCCCGATCAGCAAACCTGGTACGTGGCTGTGCACAGCGGCTGGGGCGGTCCTGCCAACGATCTAGGAGGATTATACAAAACAACCGACGCCGGAGCCAACTGGACGCGCATTTTCGATTCCTACCGTGTGGAATCGGCAACGATTCATCCAGCGAATCCAAATGAGATCTACGTAACGACGGAATCGGAAGGTTTGTGGTACAGCAACAACCTGACTTCCGCCGCACCAACGTTCTCTAACCTCGATGAATACCCGTTCCAGCATCCGACGCGTGTATTCTTTAATCCACAGAGCGACAGCATTATCTGGACAACCACTTTCGGTAACGGGCTCAGAATGGGAATGAACGGCGAAATCACAAACGGCGTTACCGAACACGCGGTGCAAACCATCAGCGTTTATCCGAATCCTGCAAACAACGAATTGACGATTGTCTCCAAAAGTGTCCTCAGCACCTGGACCATTACGAACCAATTAGGACAAAAGGTACTGGGAGGAACGGCGAATGCTGCTCAGTTAACCATTGATCTCCGGCAGTTGAAAGCAGGAAGTTACGTCATCAGAACCATTGATGAGCAGGGACGAATTGGAATAGAGAAATTAGTCGTAAGGTAGGCGTTTAACTAGTTTGATTCGCTCCCTGTACTAATCTTGATCCTCTTTTCATGTTATCACGAATCTATACTCTCCATCCCCACAAACTTTAACAATCCTTTCACAAGCGTGTCTTATTAGAAGACCTACTTTTTTGCTATGAAAATAGTCGCCCAACTATTCGTAGTGATCTTCCTTGCATATCACAGTTCTCATGTGAAGGCGCAGTCGGAAGTATGCTCTTGTCAAGCTGACTCAGTTCAACTGTTTTCTTTCGATCAAAAGGATTATCATTTCAGTTTTACACAGCTGTCTCAAGGACTTTGTTTCGATGACATTATGTATGAAACACTCCCCGAATTTCAAGTGCGTATTTTTAATAACACGCTGGATACGATCGTCAATGATTACAGGGAGCGCGATGCGCATATTTATTGGTTAAGGGCCGGAGGAAGGTTTGATACGCTTTATCCCGGACAAGCCATGACCTTGCGCGGATTGTCGCCCGGAGGACAATTTATCGGATCGATGAACGGCAGTACCATTTATTTGAAATTCCGAATAAATGATCGTGTTTTCACCAATAAGATCCGCATATGCGGCAGTATGTATCCGATGGATTTTTTCTCGAGATCTTTCACGGATGTTCCGATCTATGATACAACGAGATCCAGCAGCAACGAACAGAAAGTCGTTGAAGCTGACATAGTGACTTTCAGTGAAAATTTGACGTTCAAATTGAAAAACACCAAGCAGGAACCGTTTTACGACGGACTCAAATTGCATTACCGCATCAATTCCGGGGAACAGCATACATTGATCCATAACAATGCTGAAAAGGATCAATTCAAGATTCCCTGTATACTAAACGACACCGTTTATTACTCCCTGTTCTGCGCAAACTATGGTTTTTTAAAAAAGGGAAGTTTTATCAGGGGGAAATGGAATGAATACGCTGATTGTGAATTAAGTGATGTTTTTTCCTTCGATCAGGACTATTGGTTTTTCATGCATGCCTCGAATAACAAAGCGCCGCTTGGACTATCATCAACCGGAATGTATCACATTTTCAGAGAGGACATTACTGAATTGTTTCCCGACTATCTCTACTTTTTCCAACTGTTAGACTCGCTTGGAATAACACGTCGCGATGATGATTACGGGAGGTGTTTGATTCTGAATCTTGGATTAAACGACCCGACGGAAGTAAGTAAGCGCCTGCGAAACATTGAAATGCATCAAACGATTCATCCTACCAATCATTTTTATGACAAATGTTATTTGTTTTTCTCTCCTAAATGGATCAAAACAGAAGCTGATGTAAGGGCCTTTCTCAAAGAAAACAATATCCCGTTAGCTTCAAATTATCCAATCACACAAGTTGAACGTTCTCATTACATATACCGGGAAGCCCTGGGCTACTACTGGGTGCAAATCCAATTGCCGTACGCCTTCAATCACGCCAACAAAGCCTTCCTCAATGAGCTGCTCGCGAAGTTCGAAATCGCCTTTATAGATTCCGGAATGATGCTGGAGGTAAGAAATGATTGAGGAACTTCACTAATCCTTCGTTATAAATACGTAAACGATCCGTAATGTTTTCAGTTGAACCTTTATACAGAATCCCGTTCTTTTGAGAACGCAGGACATAGGAATAATACATCGTGGTTATAAATAACAGTTACATAAAACAAAAAAGGGAAGCTTTCGCTTCCCTTTGTGACCTCGTCAGGATTCAAACCTGAAACCTTCAGAGCCGTAATCTGATGCTCTATTCANNTCTATTCAGTTGAGCTACGAGGCCTTTTTTGCTTTCGGCTACAAGGCCGTTTGCGGGGGCAAAGATAAGGCGTTTTTTCGTTTCTGCAAGCGAAAAACGAGAATTTATTGTATCTCGGCCGTAATCCCTCTGTCTAACAGCGCTGTACACATGGGCGCCAGTTTTTCATATTCGCCGCGCTTTACCTGGCATTTGCCGTTGAAGTGAATGATCCACGTACATTGCTCGGCTTGCTCTACCTCGTGCTTGCAGACTTTGATCAGCGATTCGATCACGTGATCGAACGTGTTCACGTCGTCGTTGAATACCACCAGGTCCTTTTGGTCGGTGAGTACGGCTACCGTATCCTGTTCGTATGCTGTGAGTGTTTCTTCCATCATTGTGTTGTCGTTTGTCAGCGTTATTCTTCCTCCAGTTTGACCATGGCTGCTCCGTAGGACTGCAATTGCGCGATCAGCTCGTCGCGGTTTTCCGCCGGTACTTCTTCAAATACTACCCGGAAACCGGTTTCCGTTTGTTCGCCGCGATGAGGAATCGTCAGTCGCAGCAGCCAATCGGCAAAAGCACCTTCCAGCTCAGCTTTGTCCCACTCTGCTACAACCAGGGGCTGCTGAAGTTCAAAGGTAGTACCTATTTCGCTTTTTTGAAAGACGGTGTCGACACTTTCTCCGAGGAAACGAAGCTCCGGCAGCGCGTCCGCAGAACTGTATACAATGGATTTGATGCGCTTATCGGCCGCATCGTAGTAGAAGCTGCCATACGTGTTGTAACGGCTCAATTCTTCGGCCGGATACGTCTCGTACTGACGGTCGGAAACGATCTGCGCAGGCTGTTTTTCGATCACGCCGGCCGGTTGTGGTTGCGTAGCCGCATATTCGCGCGCTTCCTGGAACAGATCGGGCTGTAATTCCGTTACCTGCGTTTTCTCCACAATATCTTCCCCAAATTCAGCGAGCAAACGCCTGGCTTCCGTTAGCGAAATGCGCTCGCCTTTGTAATAAGCCGTGATAAAAGCGTCTGTAATGCCGCGAGTGATCGCTTCGATGCGTTTTGGTCGCGCCGCTTCTACAGTCTGGAAAATACCTGAAGAATAGCGGATCTGGCCGTTCTCGAGTCGTTTGGTGATCAGCGGATCGATATTGCGCAGCTGTTCCTTCGTCGCCGGACGATTGTAAACGCCCACCTGAACGGTAAAGAACAAGCCCTGACGATCTTCCACGGCCTCAGCAGCTACAGCGCCCGGTGCTTTGTTGTAATCGGATTTTTTGACTTCCGGACGCAGTTTCGCAACGGAATCGGCTGGCAATTGCGCCAGCGTGTTTTCCACCACTTCCAGCATCAGGGAATCCTGGTTTTTCGGGATACACAAGCCAGCGTCTTCCAAACGACGTGCTTCAGCCAGCGTAATCCGTTCGCCATCGCAGTACGCCACGATGAACGCATCGGAATAGCCCAGGTCGCGGATCGCCAGCTGTGCTTCTTTCGCACGGTTGCGGTTGCCGAAATAACCGGCCAGGTAACGCGTGATGCCGTTGGCCAGCTTCTCTCCTGTTACCGGCGTAAATTCGGTAAACAGATTCTCCGGCAACGCTTTGGCGTAAGCTCCGACCTGTACGCGGTAAACGAGTCCGGACGGTGCTTTCAGGTCAACAGGAATGGCTTTTTCCGTACGGACCGGCGTCGGATTATCGACGATCTCGAAACCGGTTTTCATCGATTCCGGCAAGGAAACGACCGGCTGAACCGGCTTCGNNAGGCACATCGCGCGCCAGCAGGTTTTTCACTTTTTCCGGATCCTGGCCGGAAGCCTTAATAGCCGTTTCAAGCACGTCCTGTTGGCGGTGAAGCTCCTGCTGCAAGGTCTTTTGTTCTTCTTCCAGTGTGGAAAGGGCTTGTACGAGTGCGTCTTTTTTAGCCGGAGCTTCGGCTTGTGCAATCTCACGGCGAACGCTTTCTTTTTGGCGAATCACTTCATTGAGCTGTCGCTGCGTGGTTTTCACTTCGTCCTGTTGCTTCAGTAATGTCGCATAAACTGGTGTAGCGGCAATGGTTTGTTCTTCTTCGAACGTTACCGGCGTGTCCAGGCCTTTGGCAATCGGATTATCGACTTTCGATCCTGCCTCCGAAGTCGCGATCATTTCGTCGATCTTCAGAACGGCGGCTTTCAACGCACGCTGCTGACGTTCCAGCTCCGCCACTTTTGCCGTTTGCGACGGATCTTTCCGAAGCGAGCTGATTTCCGCTTCCAGCTGACCAATTTCAATCGAGAAACGGCGTTTTTGCTCTTCCAGCTCGTCTGTAGAAACGATCACAATGCCTTTTTCAGCGTATACATCTTCGGCGTCGATGAAATCGTTCGTCGCATCGAGCAAGGTCAATGCTTCCTGGTCTTTACGTACCTGTTCGCGCAATGCTTCGGGATCTTTCTCCGTCGCAGGTTTACTCGTCAGCTCTTCCGAACGCGCTTCAACAGAACGTGCCAGCTCATTTTCTTCCGAGCGTGCTTCGACCGCTGTTTTTAACGGCTGCAAGGCTTCGGTAGCCTGTTCATGCTTATCGGCTAAAACCTGTTCTTCTTTCACCTGCTTATCGGCCTGAACGGTCTTCAATTCCTTTTCGGCAGCACGCTGAGCGGTTTTATCCAGCTGTCCGGATGCGATCTGCTGCTGCAATTCATGCTCGCGGTTCGAAAGCTGTACAAGTTCTTTCTCCGTCTTATTTTCCTGCGCACCGGCGATCACGTAACTTTCCATCGCATCGAGGTCGGCTTCTACGATACCGATTCGGCGACGAACAATGGCCCGCTGCGCTTCTTTATCGGCAACCGCCTGTTCGTCCAGCGGATCTTCCGAGCGAAGGTTTTCCAGCTGTTCGTCGAGCTGATTGTCGTATTCCTTCAGCTCTGTGATAATGCGCTTGGCTTCGGCAATCGTTTGCGGATCGCTGTGCATCAGAATTTCGGCATCATCGCCAAGGTCGTTTTCGATCAGCGCAACCGCATTCGGATTCTCCGGTGAAGGATTATTGAACGATTCCACGCGCGACTGCGACGCATCGATCAGCGAAGCAATAGTTTTGTTTTCTGCCGCTACTTCCGGGTCGAAGCCCTTNNGTTTTTCCAGCGCTGCCTGCAGGTTTTGTTCCGACTGAACGGCTGTTTCGCGCTCGCTCTCGGATAATTGCTCCGAATTGCGCATTTCTTCATTGAACTGCGGTGCTATTTCCGCCTGTAAGGCTTCTTTGTTGATCTGCTGTTCGGCTGCGGCTATAAGCTCGAGCTGACGTTCGTTGACCTTCGCTTCCTGAACGGATTCCGCCTCGCGCAGCTGTTCCAGTTCCTGCTTCGCTTGCTGGTCTTCCGGATTTTTCTGCGCTTTTGCGTCGGCTTTCTGAACCGCTTCACTGATGTCGGACAACAAAGCCTGGTCTTCCTTCAGCAACGCCACTTCACGTTCCTGGCCTTCCGGTGTTCTGGAAGCGATCCGCTGGTTGTTTTCTTCGTAATCCGGGCGCACTTTCTGTGTTGTTTCGGCCAGCGCATTTACCGGCTCCGGCTGTAAGGCCTCTAATTCCGTTGCACGTTCGGCAACACGTTCTTCCGTCGTTTGCTTCAGCTCGTTCAGCGCGTCTTTACGGGCAATGGCTTCTTCGTTTTCCGGATTGCGCAGCAGCTGACTTTCTACTTCTTCTAGCTCGCTGTCGATAGCTTTGATCAGCCCTTCATCGATGCGATTCGCCTGTTGCAAAGCCGTTTTTTTATCCGACTGATCGATCGCAGCCAGTTGCTCCTCATAATCCGGAACAAGGTTTTCCAGCTCCGTTTCCGGGGAAATGGCCACAGTCGTCGGCTCGTTCAATTGCTTCAGCTGGTTTTCCCGATCGGCGATCGTGCCTTCGGTTCTGGCTTTCAACGCTGTGAGCGCTTTCTGACGGTCTGCGGCAGTTTTATCCGAAGGATTGGCCTGCAAAGCCTGCTCGGTTTTAGCCAATTCCAGGTCGACTTTTTCCAGCAAACGGTTATCGACAGCATTCTGCGCCTCCAAAGCCGTTTTCAGGTCCGGGTCCTGTGCGGCGTTCAATTCCTGCTGGTAAGACGGCAACAATTTTTCCAGCTCGGATTCCGGTGTAATAGCTGTAATGGCAATCGGCTCATTCAGCTCGCGAATGGCTTCCTGACGATCCGAAACGCGTTCTTCCGCAGCCGTTTCCAGCTTGTTCAACGCTTCTTTTCGCTGCTGTGCTTTCGCATCGGATGGATTTTCCGCTAATACTGCGTCAACTTTCTTCTGTTCAGCTTCGATTTTCGTCAGCAATTCTTCGTCGATGGCATTCTGGGCTTCCAGACCGGCTTTGGGGTCACTGGATTTCGTTTGATTGATCTTTTCCTCGTAATCCGGATCGATTGCCGCCAGCTCGGTTTCCGGTGTTACGACCGGATTCGTTTCCGGCGTTTCCAGCGCAGCCAATTCCTGACGGTGTTCTGCCACGCGAGCTTCAGCCTCCGTTTTTTGTTCGTTCAAAGCCGTTTTGCGCTGCTGCGCTTTCTCGTCGGAAGGATTTTGCTGCAAAGCCGCCTCGGTTTTGTCCAGCTCATCTTCTACAGAAGCCAGGTAATCGGTGTCGGCCTTGATCAAACGCTCGGCTTTGTCTTTTTCGGAAAGTCCGGCCTGCGAAGAAATCGAGCGGATCTCGGATTCATAATCTTCGCGCAGCTGTTCGGTCGTGTTGTCGGCAACCGGATCGTTGGACTGCGCCAGCGACGGATCTTTTTCCATTTCCGTCACCNNCCTGCTGGTTGATATAGGAAGCCAGCGTGTTGTTGTTTTTCGTGTCGACCTCGGCTAGTTTCGACTGAACGGCAGCCGGAGCTGGTGTTGTCGTTTCGTTGACCTGCGTTACATCGTTCAGGAAAGCGATGCGCTTGTCGAGCGACTCCTCTTTTTTTGCAATCGTCCCGAGCTTTTTATCCAGATGATTGCTTTCGTCACGCACCAGCGCAAGCTCCTGCGTTTTGGAATCGATCGCGCTTTGGATAGCCGGCTGGTCTTTCTTTTTAGCTTCTGGCAAACTGGCTTGCAGACTCGCGATTTCCTTTTCGAGTGTAGTAGCCGTCGTTGCGTAATTATCTTTCTGTGCCTGAACGGCGTTTTTTTCCTTTTTCAGCTGCGTTTTCTGCTCGAGCAGTGCGGCAGTCGGATCATTCGCACCGGCTTCCGAAACCGACGTGATTACGCCCGTATTGCGGCCGATAATGTCTTTCAGATCGCCGGTATTGCCATCGGAAACAGCCGTTTTGACTTCTTTCGTTACGTTTTCGATCGTCGCCAGCCGTTCTTTTCCCGCCGGAAGGTTTTTTTGCACGCTATCGGAGAAGCTCATGAGCATTTTTGCCTCGCTTTTCAGTTCCGCGGCCTGTTCCATTTCGTCCTGCGCCTGCTTGAACAATTCGAATTTCCCGGCCTTCGTTTCGGCATTGTTGGCCTGATTGACAAGCGCTTTGGCTTTTTCCTGGTGTTTGCCGGCTTCCTCGAGCTTGTTCATCGCACTGGTCAAAGCCCCGTTTGCCAGGTTTTCGGATTGCTGTACGATTTCCTGCTGCTTGTTCTCGAGCTTTTCGAACTGGGAAACAACCGCCTGCGGACTCGGGTCGGAAAACCCTAGCTCNNGAATACGTTGGTTTTCTTTCTCGTTATCCAGCTCTTTCAGATCGAACTGGTTCGCATTCGGATTGAGCTCCGAACGTTGCTTGATCACTTCTGCCAGCACGCCCATCGGATCGTCGACCTCATCGTTGAACTGATCGATCACACGAACGACTTCCGAGCTTTCGGCCAGCTCTTCCACGATTTTCTGCTTCAGCGGACGGAATACTTTCGAAAACGGAACGGTCACCGTGTAACGATGCACTTCGGTTTTCCCGTCGACTTTCATTTCGTAAACGTACTTCCCTCCTTTCGGCAAAGTGATGAGGTACNNGTTTTCCGCCGTGGCAAATGTTCCGACCTTTTCTCCCGAATTGGCATCCGTCACGGTGATCGAAAGCTTTTTATTATCGGGATTGATGGTCGAGCCGAAATTTCCTTTGATAACCGCCAGCTGCAACGGAACACGCTCTACACGGACCTTGTAAACGAACATTTTCCCGTTGGCGCTTTGGCGCGAGGAAGCAAAATAGGCGTTGTTGTCCAACGAATCAACGACATAGAATAGATCGTTATCCGGCGAAGAAATCGCAAAATCGAGATTTTCCGGTGGACCGAAAGCGTTGTTCTGCGGATTGAGCTTGGAGCGAAAAATATCGTAGCCGCCCATGCTGTTGTGTCCTTTCGAGCAGAAATACAGGTATTCGCCGCTCGGATGCATGTATGGGAAATCCTCGTCGTATTTCGTGTTCACATTGCCCGGAACGAGCTGTGGCAATCCCCACGTTCCGTCGGGCAATCGCTTGCGGAGATATATGTCTTTCTGGCCGTTGTCCGAATCGCCATAAGACGAATAATAGATCACCGAAGCGTCCGGGGATAGATGGATCAACGGCGTGTGGCCTTTTTTCTTGTCGACCTTGCTCTGGAAATCAGCTGCAACCAGCAAATCGCCGCCGATGTCCTGAAGATTGTACAAACGGAAGAACTTCGCGATCTCGATTTCCTTCTTTTCCAGCACGATGATATCGGTAATGGACGTCAGCAATCGCTTGCCGTTCAGACACATTTCGATCTGGCGGTCGAGCTCCAGCGAAGCTTTGATTTTCGAGCCTGCTTTCTGCTTATACAGCTCATAGTTTTTGATCGCCTCGTTGAACTGGTAGTTCAGATGATGGGCTTTCCCTAAAAAGTAAAACGCCTGGATATCGATATTCGGGTCGGAAACACTGTAATTGAGGTATTTGAACGCCTCCTGTTTCTTGTTCGAATTGTAGAGCAAACAGGTGCCGTAGCGGAAATTGTAATCGTGGGAGCGCGGATTCAAAGCCAGCAACCGCAGGTAAAGCGAAGTTGCATCGACATATTGCTCACTGTCAAACAGTTTGGTTGCCTGTTCTTTCAGCTCTTCTTCCGTCTCCTGGCAATAACTATTGGGCTGAACGCTGAATAGCAGAACAGTTAGCGCGAGTAGTCGAAAAATCGTTGATCCTGACACTGAGTAGATTAAAACAGCTTTAAGTACGTTTAGCGTTTAAAAAGGTTCATTTTGCTTTCCGTTCCGTCGACAATGCGAACGATGTTTTTTCGGTGTGCGATGATTACCACCAGTGAAAGCAGCGACCCAAACACCGGTAAAGCCACTGTATAAACGGGAAAAGCAAACCAGAGCAGCAAGGCAAAAGCCACTGCTGCAGTCATGGAACCGAGTGAGACGTAGTTGCTGAGAATGAACACGGCCAGAAAGATCACCAGGCAAATACCGGCAGCGATCGGCTGCAATCCTATCACAACTCCAAGGGAAGTTGCCACGCCTTTTCCACCCTTGAACCCGGCAAAGATCGGGAACACGTGTCCGAACACCGCCAGGAACGCAGCCAACAGCTGCACATGCGTGAGTTCGGGAGCGGTAAACGAATACGGAAGGATAAAATACGGCAGCAACGCGGCGATCATGCCTTTCAGCACGTCGATGGAAAGCACCACGCGACCGGCTTTTTTTCCCAATACCCGAAAAGTATTCGTAGCGCCGGCGTTCTTACTGCCGTGCTCGCGAACGTCAATGCCGTAGCGCACCTTGCCCACCCAGACTGCCGTCGGAATAGAACCAAGGAAATACGCGGGAAGCGCGGCCAGGAAATCAGTTGTCATGATGCCTATTCAAAAAGTCGCATTAGTTTGGCTAAAAATACGCTATTTGTGGCTATTGTGTACTTAAAATCCTTTGTTTTTCGTTTATCCTCCTTGATCTCGTTGATCGCCGCAGCCAGCTCGCTGTCGTTGGTCACGATGTTCAAAGT
>DJFN01000029.1 GCA_002432085.1 Flavobacteriales bacterium UBA5871 | reverse complement strand
CATCTGGAAATTCATCAAGGATAAGCTGATCCTTCCTTACCTCGACCTCGATATCAAGTATTACGACCTCGGCATCGAAAAAAGGGATGAAACCAGCGATCAGATTACCGTGGAGGCTGCCGAAGCCATTAAAAAATACCAGGTGGGAATCAAATGTGCGACCATCACGCCGGNNCGTGTGAAAGAGTTCAACCTGAAATCCATGTGGAAATCGCCGAACGGAACGATCCGTAACATCCTCGACGGAACTGTTTTCCGCGAGCCGATCGTGATGCAGAACGTACCGCGCCTGGTAACCAACTGGACTGCTCCGATCATCGTTGGTCGTCACGCTTTCGGTGACCAGTACCGCGCTACGGATGCTGTTTTCAAAGGAAAAGGAAAGCTCACGATGACTTTCACTCCGGAAGACGGCGGCGAAGTTCAGACATTCGACGTTTACAACTTCAAAGGCGATGGCGTTGGTATGGCGATGTACAACACCGACGAGTCCATCGAAGGATTTGCACGCAGCTGCTTCAACATGGCGCTCACCAAAAAATGGCCGCTGTACCTGTCTACGAAAAACACCATCCTGAAAAAATACGACGGTCGTTTCAAAGACATCTTCGAATCCATCTACCAGAACGAATTCAAAGCACAGTTCGACGCAGCGGGCATCACTTACGAGCACCGTCTGATCGACGACATGGTGGCTTCCGCGCTGAAATGGAACGGAAACTTCGTATGGGCTTGTAAAAACTACGACGGCGACGTACAATCCGACACCGTTGCACAAGGATTCGGATCACTCGGTCTGATGACTTCCGTACTGATCACTCCTGACGGCAAGATCATGGAAGCAGAAGCGGCTCACGGAACCGTAACACGTCACTACCGCGACCACCAGGCTGGCAAGAAAACATCTACCAACCCGATCGCTTCCATCTACGCATGGACACGCGGTCTGGCGTTCCGCGGCAAGCTGGATAACAACCAGGAATTGATTGATTTCTGCGAATTGCTCGAAAAAGTATGTGTGGAAACGGTTGAGAACGGTGTTATGACCAAAGACCTCGCGGTTTGTATCCACGGTAACAAAGTGAACCACGGTGAGCACTATGTTTATACCGAAGAGTTCCTCGATGCACTCGACAAAGGACTGAAAGCGAAAATGGCTTAATAGTTAACAGATTATAAAGAAAGCCTTCCGTCTAAAGCGGAGGGCTTTTTTGTTTAAATAATCCATATCTTCAACTCATGAACAGTGTCGAAAACTTCCTCCTCGATCTGGGCTTTTCCTGGACGCTCAGCCGTTTGTTGCCTTATATTGTTTTTCCGCTGATCGGTCTTTTGATCTGGTGGCTCATCCGCAAATGGATGCCGAACCTCGGTGTGAAATTGCTGCTGGCGGTCTTGCTCGTTGCAGGAACGTTCACGATCTACTTCATTTCCAACCCGATTTACGAAGGTGATTTTGCCAACAAAGCTGAGGACGTCGCTGTGATTCCGGAATTGAAAAAAGAAAAGCAGACGCTGGTTGTGGTGACCATTCCGGGATGTCCGTTCTGTATGGAATCCATTGACCGGATGAAAGCATTCAAAAAACGAAATCCCGCTATCGCGATCGAATACCGGGTATGCAGCTCCGATTCAAATGCCGTTGCCGCCTATGAAGAAGCTGCAAAAGACGCTTTCCCCATAGTCCTGGCAACCGATAAAGACGCGCTGGCGAAAACAGCCGGTCTGCGTTTTCCCGCTTACGTGCTGACCGATGGCAAAACCGCCCGTAGATGGCNNCTGAATTATGCATTCTGAATTGTACTTTTGCTCCGTGTACAAATACGCCATCTTCCTCCTGATACTGGTCGCTTCCTGTAAAACGATCGAACCGATCGCGCCGGAAACGAAAACGCAGGTTGCTCCTGTTGCCGAACGGCCGGTTTCGGTGATCGTTGTCCCGCTTTCCATCCAGCTGGCACCGTATTTTACCTTGGCGGATAAACAGGTACCGAATACATTCGACGGCGGCGACAGCCCTTGCTCGGGCGTGAGCTACCAATACCATTTTGAGCGCGATCCTTTGCAGCTGAACGGTCTCGGGAACGAAATGAGCATCGATGTTTCGGGAAAATACCGTCTCAAGATGAGCTATTGTCCGGAATGTACCGACTGGTTTTCTGACAAACCGTCCTGTATCACGCCTCGTATTCCTTTCAGTTGTGGTTACGGCGAGCCGATGCGCCGCATGCAGATCCGCTACCTTTCCCACTTCGAATTAACGCCCGATTACCGGATTTCGACCAAAACGCGACTGGATAACGTACAGGCAATCGATCCGTGCGAAGTCACCGTTTTCGCTTACGACGCCACCGATGAGCTCGTGAAAGAAGTGCGAAAATCGCTGGAAAAGCTGGCCATCGATATCGACAAGCAAACGGCCGCTATTTCTTTCCGACAGCAAGCTGCCGATCTCTGGAAAGAAATGGAAACGCCTTTTCCTGTCCCTGGCTTCGGCTTCCTGCACTTACAGCCCAAAAACGTTCTGCTCACACAGCCAAGCGTAAAGGGAAGCATGCTCACGGCCTCGTTGGTTATGCAGGCCTACCCGTTCTTTTCGACCGACAAGCGCACGCTGGTACACCAGCCTTTGCCGGACTTGCAGCTCAGCAACAGCTATCCGAACGATACGCTGCAGCTGGTTTCCGATCTCGAGCTGGGCTACGATTCGCTTTCGACCATTATCAACAGGTATGTGAGCGGAACGAAGCTGCTGATCAAGGAAAAAGAAGTCATTATCGATAGCATTCACATCACCGGCGCCGACGCGCGCAACCTGGTCTTTCGCCTGCAATTTTCCGGGAAAAAGCGGGGAACACTGTTTATCACAGGAGAGCCGGTTTTCGATCCCGAGACACAGCAGATCGAGCTCCGGAATGTGGATTTCGACCTGGAAACCAAAAGCACCTTGCTGAAAACCGCGAAATGGCTGTTCTCCGACCGCATCTTGCAGGAAATTACCAAAGCATCGAAACAGGATTTAAAGCCCCAGCTTTCGGAATTGCAGAAAGCACTGAACAAATCGCTTCGTATGGAACAGAACGGCTTCCTGATTATAGGAACGCTGCTGGAATTGAAAGTGAATGGCATTTATCCCGAAACCGACCGCTTAACGGTGCGCGTTTCAGCCAAAGGAAAGCTTTCGCTGGCTTCTATGAATTAACCATGTGTTTGGCCAGCGGCGGAAAGCAATTGTAAAGTGCCGTCTTCAGATCATCGCTGATATCGAGGCTTTCGACCGCCAGCTTCATACAGCGCAGCCATTCTTCCATCGCCGTTGCATCGATCGCATGCGGTAAATGACGCATCCGCATCTTGGGATGTCCGAAGCGCTCGGAATACAGCTGCGGGCCGCCCAGGAACTGCGTGAGGAACATACGTTGCTTTTCGATGATGCCGGCTTTATCCGTTTTAAAAAGATGACTGATCACCGGCGAGGCAAATACGTGACCGTAAAATCGCTCCACGAGCAGTGCCAATTGTTCCGGACCGATGCGTTGATACAAGGTTTCCATCACCTGCAAAATTAAGGCTCTGGACACAAAATCATTCCATCTTTTACAACATTTGGAACAGTAGTTGTTATATAGTTTCTATATTTGCCTAAGCATGAAGTATATAGCTAGCTTACTTTCTGTGCTCTGCACTCTCCTGGTTACTGCTCAGAATAATCCCAATCTTTCGGATGCCATTTCCGATTGCTCGGGCGCTGTCAGCATACTCCAACCCGGTACTTTCGAGCTTCAGTTTACCTCCAAAGGAGGCGTTGTCGAAGACCTCGATGCCTATCCGTCCTTATCCGATATTACGGAGAAAAATTCGCTCTGGTGCTCGTTCAAAGCTTCTTACGACGGTCGATTCACGCTTTCAGCCGATGTTTCGAACGGACCGCTGCAGATGATCATTTTCGAAAATGAGACGAAAGACGTTTGCGACGACATTTACCGTGGAAAAGCGGAAATCCGACGATTGATCCTTTCGAAAGATTCGCATGTAGGACTCGATCTCGTTACTTCCGCTAATGTCCTCTACCCGATCGATCTGAAGGCCGGAAAACACATCATGATCTGCTTCCTGAGTATTCCGAAGGAAAAACCGAAGCTCAACCTGGCGATCAAATTCGAGCCGCAGGACGGTGAATTAAAGGAAGCCAATGCCGACAGCAAAGTAGTCGATCTGCGCTCTTCCAAAGACGAAGACGGCCTCAGCATTATGATCCGCGATGCAGAAACCGGCAACCCGGTCGTTTCCAACCTGACGATCACGGGAATCAAAAGTATGGCAGCCCTGTACAACGGCTCCGATTTCCTGATCGCTGTAGAGAAATCCGGTAAGATCCAGTTGAGAGTCGATGCCGAAGGCTATTTCTTTGTGGACCGTGAAGAACCTGTTTCTGCCGGCTCCGATAACGAGATCGTGATCTGGCTGGAACCGCTGGGCGAAGGAAAAAGCATGCAGATCGACGAGATCGAATTCTATCCCGGCTCAAGTGAATTCCTGCCGACAGCCGAGCCGAAACTGCGACGTCTGAAAGACTTCCTGGCGCTCAATTCATCCGTCAAAGTCGAAATCCAGGGACACGTTCATGCCACGGGCGACAACTCGCATGAAGGACAAAAACTCTCCGAAGCCCGCGCGAAAAAAGTGTTGAACTACCTCGCCGAAAACGGTATTGAAAAAAGCCGTATGACCGCCGTAGGCTATGGCAATACGAAGCCGATCTACGAAAACGCCAAATTCGCCTACGAAGAACAGGCAAACCGACGCGTGGAAATCAAAGTGCTTTAATTTTCGGGCGCGCTCACTTCTTTCCAGGGAAGCGTGTGTTCGAATAAAGCTTCCTCCCATTCAAATGGCGGAAGAATAGTCACTTCTGTCAGACTTTGCAGATAGACAAACAACGGATTGTTCCAGTAATTGTATTGCCGCGCCACGTATTTCGTTTGATCGCCGGTCAGACCATCCTGGTAATTCATAAAACCCGGGCTGACCTTGTACACAGTATGCGGCGCCTGTCCGGGAAGCAGCGTTTTAGTGGCATGAACACATACGAGGTGATTTTTCCATTGACCGGACTTCCTGTCGAATTCCAGTATGTAATCTTCGTACAGGCGCTCAAATCCCTTTTTGACATAGAAAGCCGAATCGTAAACCTGCTCAAAAGCGATGCTCCGTTCACCTGAAACGGGATTGTATTGCACGCTGTCTTCACCTTTGCTGTCGACAATAACCCGTCTGTAAGTGGAAATTTTCCATCCGAGGTCAGGAACCGATTCATAAGCACTATATTGTGTAAGGAACGGATGTTCTCCACCATTCCTGATGTGCTGCCTCATCAAATCGTAGGCGCTCAACTGGTAATAGCAGCCGTCTCCATATTGTGCTTCCGAACGGGCTAAAAAAGCTTCCAGATCACTTAGCAATTTTTTACCTTGTTCTCCCTGAACTTCGACGGCGAAGTCTTTATTCAGCTCATACAGCAGATCCATATTGATGTTCGCCGTTACAATCGGTTGATCAATTCCCGGAAATCGTTTCAGCAGCGAAATTTCAATCGGCTTGAAGCGTAGCTGTTTTTTCACCGAATCGTAGATCTGTTCTTCTTTAAAGACCAGCTCGTCGTAATCTGCGATGATGAACCAGGTCGTATCACGCGGTGGATAAACGAATACGGCCGTTCCATCCGGATAATAGGCTATGCTGTCGCGCCCCTGGCTGTTCTGCAACGGAACGATTGACTGTTCGCCCGCTTTCGCCCGGATGAATGGAACTGCTTTCAATCCTCCATAAGCTTTCTTAAGTAGAGCAAGATCTGCCTCCGAAATACCTCGCAGCTCGACATTCGAAATGATCTCGGTCTGGATAAGCGTTTGCTTCAGTATCGAATGAAAGCCATGCGGAGTAATCGTATCATATAGCAGACTGTTTTTCCGGTTGTTCGGATAAGTAATATACCGCACCTTTCCCTTCGGAACGATTTTACTGCCGAAAACCTGGGAAAAGCTTTGTCCGAAACACAAAGCCGCCAAAAGAATGAGCGTCCATTTCATAGTCGTATTTATGTCTGAATGTCGGAACTGCGGAAAAGTAACGATGCGATCGTTTTTTTCAATAAAAAAGGGAACATCGTCAGACATTCCCTTTCCAATATCGTTGATTGCTTATTTCGTCTGAGCAGTGAAAATGCTGTCCAGGATTTGTTCGTTTACCAGCTCCGGAACCGTCACTTTCAATCTCGGCTCCTGCTCCATCGCGCGTTTGATGGCAAAGATCGCTCCTTCGTTACGGGCCCAGCTTCGGCGGGCAATACCGTTGTTAACGTCCCAGTGGAGCATCGAGTGAAGTCTGCGATTTGCGTCTTCCGAGCCGTCGAGCAGCATGCCGAAACCGCCGTTGATCACTTCGCCCCAGCCAACGCCGCCGCCGTTGTGAATGGAAACCCAGGTCGCGCCGCGGAACGAATCCCCGATCACGTTATGGATGGCCATATCGGCCGTAAAGCGCGAACCGTCGTAGATATTCGACGTCTCGCGGTAAGGTGAATCCGTTCCGGAAACATCGTGGTGGTCGCGACCCAACACAACCGGTCCAATTTCCCCGTTTTCAATGGCTTTGTTGAATGCAGCGGCGATCTTCATGCGTCCTTCGGCATCGGCGTAAAGAATGCGCGCCTGGGAGCCCACAACGAGCTTGTTTTCCTGCGCTCCTTTGATCCATTGGATATTGTCGGCCATTTGCTGCTGAATTTCCTCCGGACTGTTGCGACGCATTTCTTCCAGCACTTCGCAGGCGATCGCATCGGTTTTCGCAAGGTCTTCCGGCTTGCCACTCGTACAAACCCAGCGGAACGGACCGAATCCGTAATCGAAGCACATCGGCCCCATGATGTCCTGAACGTAGGACGGGTATTTGAAATCGATGCCGTTCGGCGCCATGATATCCGCGCCGGCACGCGACGCTTCCAGCAGGAAGGCGTTTCCGTAATCGAAGAAGTACGTTCCTTTCGCTGTGTGACGGTTGATCGCCGCAGCGTGAAGTACAAGCGTTTCCTGCACTTTCTGACGGAACAGCTCCGGGTTTTCGGCCATCATCACGTTCGCATCCTCGAAAGAAATGCCTACCGGGTAATAACCTCCCGCCCATGGATTGTGAAGCGAAGTCTGATCGGAACCGAGATCGATGTGCAGGTTCTCCTGATCGAACTTTTCCCAGACATCAACCACATTCCCCAGGTAAGCCAGCGAAACAACTTCTTTCATTTCCTGGGCTTTCCTTACACGGGCAACGAGCTGATCGAGATCTTCGATGATTTCATGGATCCATCCTTGTTCATGGCGGATACGGGTGATCTTCGGATTGACCTCTGCACAAACGGTAATACATCCGGCGATCGTTCCGGCTTTCGGCTGCGCGCCACTCATTCCTCCGAGTCCGGAAGTAACAAAAAGCGATCCCGCCGGCGACTTGCCGATCTTGCGGAAACCGTTCAGTACCGTAATCGTTGTGCCGTGCACGATTCCCTGCGGACCGATGTACATGAACGATCCGGCAGTCATCTGACCGTATTGCGTCACGCCGAGTGCGTTGAAACGCTCCCAGTCGTCGGGCTTGGAATAGTTCGGGATCATCATCCCGTTGGTCACCACAACGCGCGGTGCGTCTTTATGAGATGGGAACAAGCCCATCGGATGGCCGGAATACATGACCAGCGTTTGCTCGTCGGTCATTTCGGCCAGGTATTTCATACAAAGGCGGTACTGGATCCAGTTCTGGAACACGGCCCCGTTTCCACCGTAAGTGATCAGCTCATGCGGGTGTTGTGCCACGGCATGATCCAGGTTGTTGTGGATCATCAGCATGATGGCTTTTGCCTGCTCCGATTTCCCGGGATAATCCGAGATCGGTCGCGCGAACAGCTTGTAATCCGGACGATAACGGTGCATGTAAATGCGTCCGAACTGCTCCAGCTCTTCAAGGAAATCGACCGCCAGCTCGGCATGCAATTCCTGCGGAAAATAACGCAGGGCATTTTTCACCGCCAGCTTCTGCTCTTCTACCGTGAGAATGGCTTTGCGCTTCGGCGCGTGATTGATCGCAGGATCGGTGGGCTGCTTCGGAGGAAGCGCTGCCGGAATTCCCTGAAGGATGTCTGCATGAAAAGCTGTCAAGTCCATGAGTCTGTTTTTTGGCAAAATTAGCAGGAAAAGCCGGACGGGCAATCATAAAAAAACGGCTGCACCAGAGTACAGCCGTCGAAATAGTTGAGTGATGCAGTGAGCTTTTATCTTATCAGGTTGATACTTCCCGCCCAGACGTATTTGCCATCATTGATGCTGTCTTTCGTACGGATAGTCCAGTTGTAAACACCTGTAGGAACGATTTCACCGTTGTAAGTTCCGTCCCAGGAAGCTTCGATGTCATGCGATTCGAAGATGATTTCACCCCAGCGGTTGTAGATGAGCAATTCGAAGTCGTAAGGATCGATTCCCTGCAGGAAAACTCTCCATGACTGGTTGAACTCATCGCCATCCGGCGTAAAGGCGTTCGGAGCGTAGATCAGCACTTCCGGCATGACGATCACGATCTTTTCAACCGTATCCTTACAACCGAAGTCGGAAGTAACGATCAGCTGAGCGATGTAATTGCCCGGCACACCGTCAGGGAAAACTACCGTTGGATTCGTGCTCATGGATGTTCCCGGATTCCCTTCCTGGAAGGTCCATTCGTAAGAAGCTGCTCCGAATGAGTAATCGAGGAACTGGGCCGTTGTGTTGAACATCATGATCGGATCCGGTGACCAGCGGAAATCGGCATTCGGTTTCGGCAATACGGTCAGGAAGTTGTCAACGGTTACGGAGTCGATACAGCCGTCAGGTGAAGTTACCACCAGGGTTACATCGTAGCTGCCGTCGTACATTGCTTCCGGCTGGATTTCATCCTGATCGAAGAACTGCTGTCCGTCGCTCAGACGCCAGTAAGTATGATCTGACATATTCGGATCGGTCGTGTTGTTCAGTACGAAGAGCGCAGGCTCACACAATACCGGTTCTACTACCGTGAAGCTCGGAACAGGTACCGGAAGCGTTACCAGCTGCGTACTGATCACAAACGGCGTCGATTCGCAGTTATCTTCTACCGTTACGGTATACGTTGTTGTAGTCGATGGCGCCGGTGCAATAGTCGAAGAAGGCCCTGAATGCGAATCGCCGGTTGACCATGTGTACGTATAAGGCGATCCCAGACCACCGCTGGCAGTTACTGTGATCGTTCCCGGATAGCCCGGACAAACGTTCTGATCAGGTGTGATCACTGCGTCGATCGGCGGACGAACCGTTACGTAGATAGAGTCGGACGGAGAGTTACAGCCGTTCTCGTTTGTTGCAAAGACAGGATACCAGCCGCTGGCTACAGGCATTACTTCCTGGTGACCGTCGGTTGAAGCCGTGTGATTCCAGTTGAAGGTAAATGCTGTTCCGCCTGTTGCTGTCGCATCCAGAACAGCGGTTCCGTTCTGACAGATCACTACGTCGTTTGACAAAGTCATTATTACCGGTACAGGATTGGTGAGCGTCACGTTGATGCATTTTGTACAGCCTGCCGTGCTTCGTGCACACATAGAATACGTGCCTGCAGCCAGACCTCCCATCGTCGGAGATGCCTGCCAGTTCGCACCGTTGTCGAAGCTGTATTCGGAAGCACCGGCGCAAGTGAGTGTTACACTACCGTCAGAGTAGCCACCGCAGGATGGATTCGTCACTGCTGCGGTTACAACCAGTTGCTGTACGGTTACCACAACGGTATCGCGTACCATTCCGCAAGGAGCATTGCTTTCGCGAAGAATGAATTTATAGGTTCCCGGTTGGTTTACTGTAACCGTCGGGTTCATGTTGCTCAGGTTCGGCGAGAACACCGCAGTTGCCGGCGGCGACATACCTGCTGGCACGATGATCTGCCAGTTAGACGTGTTGCTTGCCGAGCTTGGTACACCGTGCAATTGGAACGGAGCGCCGAAGCAAACGATCTGGTCCGGACCGGCGTTTGGTGCAGGTGGGGGAACAACAGTAATCGTGAAGACAGCCGTATCGACGAAAGCAACTGTAGAGCCGCTTTCAGCCTGGGAAACTTCCACCTGGTAAGTTGTCGTTACAGTTGGAGTTACGGTTACGTTCGTTCCTCCTGAAGTATTCGAAACACCGTTTGTCACCAGCCAGTTAAAGGTCGGATTCAGCAAGCCCGGTGTAGCAATCGTTACGTTTGCAGAGCTTCCGAGGCAGATTGTCTGGTTTGGCGCCGAAACACCGCAGACAACCTGTGCAGATCCTGTAAAGTCGAGGTTAACGTCCTGTGACGTTCCACTATAGTTGGAAAGGCAAAGCAGGAATGTCTGACCGGCCGTTACGTTAAGCGCATCTTCGAAGTTACCCGGCTCTCCACCCGGAGGCAGATCACCCATACCGGTGAGTCCTTCGCATGGAACGTTCCAGTTACAGGAAACCGGTGGCTGGGTTCCGTTCTGCAGCATAGCGCAGGTTGGTGAAACAGCCGATCCCGTCGGGTAAATGTATGGCCACATGATCCAGTCGAAGCAACCGCCGTTCGGTCCTTCGATCGACCACTCCAGCGTACCGTTGGAAACAATGGTAATTGTAATAAATGTAGAGCTCGTTTCACCGGAAAGCAAACAGCCCGAGTTCCCTCCATTCGGATTGGATGACGGGTTGGACGGTGTTCCGGTACCGAAGTCGAAGTTATTCGTCGCTGAGTTCGGCGGATAAATCTCAAATTCCGGTGTCGAGCAGCCCTGAACGGCTTCGTTACAGTCATTGGCTTCCTGGGCCCATGACATAGCCGTAAAGAAAGATGCGATTGCGAGGAGGTAAATCTTTTTCATACCGATTAGTTTTCGCAGTTGGTAAATGGATAAGGATTCACGGGGTCGGTTCCATGCAAGCCTACCTGTATGCAGGATGCATTAGTGGCATGTTCTCCCAGCCAGCTGCGGAATTGCTCTATCGAAAATGAGGAGAGATCTTTGGTGAGAAGGAAAGCTCGTTTTGAAATCCAATCCAAACGAACAACTTGTACGTACGGATTCAAACGGAGCTCACTTTCCAGGTTTTGAAAAGTGGTTTGGTCGTCAATATCCAGCATGCACTGCGCGAAATACTTTGGACCTTCCGTCGTTTGCGCTTTGCTGGCAAACGAGACAAAAACCAGACAAACTAACAGTAAAAGGGTTCTCATAATAGTTGTATTTGTAGTAAAAACGCAGGCTTATCCTAATGGTTGTCTCGTGTAATGAGAATGTTACGGATAATTTACCAATTGTTATAAAAATGAAAAAGGAGTGAAAAAATTCACTCCTTTTTCGCTTATAAATGACTGTTCTGGTTACAGGAATTTAAAGGATTTACCCGGGTAGTAAGCTGTTTCACCCAATTCTTCCTCGATGCGAAGCAATTGGTTGTATTTCGCCATACGGTCGCTTCGGGAAGCGGATCCCGTTTTGATTTGACCACAGTTCAAGGCAACCGCCAGATCGGCGATGGTATTGTCTTCCGTTTCACCGCTGCGGTGGCTCATTACGGAAGTGTAGCTGTTACGTGTTGCCAACTGAACGGACTCGATCGTTTCGGTCAGCGATCCGATCTGGTTTACTTTCACCAGGATGGAGTTCGCAATGCCTTTTTCGATTCCTTGCGACAAACGCTTGGTATTCGTTACGAAGAGATCGTCGCCCACGAGCTGTACTTTGTTGCCGAGCTTTTCGGTTGCCAGCTTCCAGCCGTCCCAGTCGTCTTCTGCCAGGCCGTCTTCGATGGAAACGATCGGGTATTTGCTGCACCAGTCGGCCCAGTAATCGACCATTTCGGCTGAAGTGCGCTGCTCGCCTGTCGATTCGAACAGGTACAACCCTTTTTCAGCGTTGTAGAATTCGGAAGAAGCTGCATCCAATGCGATGTGCATATCGTGCCCCGGCTTGAATCCGGCTTTTTCTACCGCTTCGAGTACAACCTGGATCGCTTCTTCGTTAGAACCGAGGTTTGGCGCAAAACCACCTTCGTCACCAACATTGGTCGACATTCCTTTGGACTTCAATACCGATTTCAGGTGGTGGAATACTTCCGTTCCCCAGCGCAGTCCTTCGGAGAAAGAAGAAGCGCCGAACGGCATCACCATAAATTCCTGGATATCGATCTTGTTATCGGCGTGTGAGCCCCCGTTGAGGATGTTCATCATCGGAACCGGCATGGTAACCGCTCCTACTCCACCAACATAGCGGAAAAGGCTCAATCCAGCTTCTTGTGCAGCCGCTTTTGCAACCGCAAGTGAAGTTCCGAGGATCGCATTGGCCCCAAGCTTGGATTTATTTTCCGTTCCGTCGAGCTGGATCAGCAAAGTATCGATCGCTTTCTGATCGAAAATGTCCATACCCATCAATTCTTCACTGATAATGGTATTGACGTTTTCAACCGCTTTCAGCACGCCTTTTCCAAGATAAGCCGACTTATCTCCATCGCGCAGCTCAACTGCTTCGTGCACGCCTGTGGAAGCCCCGGAAGGCACTGCTGCCCGGCCTACGGCTCCGTTAGTGGTGTATACATCCACTTCTACCGTTGGGTTTCCGCGGGAATCGAGGATTTGTCTTCCGACAATGCGTGCTATGTAGCTCATGACTTGTATTGTTTGATGTTAGAAATAAACTGATCAAAGAGGTAACGCGAATCGTGCGGTCCTGCCGATGCTTCCGGGTGATATTGCACCGAGAATACCGGGCGGCCTTTCAGCTCGATTCCAGCAATAGTATTATCGTTGAGGTGAATATGTGTCACTTCGACATTCTGGTTGTTTTCCACGCTTTCACGGGAAATCACGAAGCCGTGGTTCTGGGAAGTGATCTCACCTTTTCCGGTTTTGAGGTTTTTGATCGGGTGGTTGATCCCGCGGTGACCGTTGAACATCTTCTCGGTTTTCAGTCCCTGGCTCAGTCCGAGGATCTGGTGTCCGAGACAAATACCGAACACCGGTTTTTCGATTTCGATGATCGTTTTCGTCAGCTCAATCTCGTTTGGCATGGCAGAAGGATCGCCTGGTCCGTTCGACAGCATGAAGCCATCCGGATTGAAAGCCATCAGCTCGCTGACCGGCGTATCCATCGGGAAAACGCGTACGTAGCAATCGCGTTCGGCAAGGCAGCGCGCGATGTTCTGCTTCACACCGAAGTCGATCAGCGCCACACGGTAGCTGGCCGTTTCTTCGCCTACATCGTAGCTGGTTTTCGTAGCCACTTTGGAAGACAATTCGAGTCCGTCCATCGAAGGCACTTCTTTCACTTTTTCTTTCAGGATATTCTCATCGAGGATCTCGGAAGAAATGATGGCGTTCATCGCTCCTTTGTGACGGATGTGACGCACCAGCGCTCTCGTGTCCACATCGGTGATTCCGACGCGGTCGTTTTCCACCAGGTAATCGTGCAGGTTGGACGTTCCTGAAGGACGTGAGAATACTTCTGCAAATTTCTTGGTTACAAGACCTGCGATTTTCACCGAGCCGGATTCGATTTCTTCGGCATGAACGCCGTAATTACCAATGTGGGAAGTAGTCATGATCAGGATTTGTCCGTAGTAAGAAGGATCTGTAAAAACTTCCTGATAACCTGTCATGCCTGTATTAAAGGCGATTTCTCCAGTAGTGGTTCCGATTTTTCCGGTTGCTTTTCCATGAAACACCGTTCCGTCTTCCAGAACGAGTAACGCTGGCTTGTGTTCTTCCATGCGAAAAATTTTCTGCAAAATTAGGGATTTAAACCTGATACGTGAAATTTCTTTTCACACAAACTATTCACATCTGCGATTTGGCTTGTAAAACAAAAAAGCCTGCTCGGTTTGAGCAGGCTTTATCGGTTGAACCGGTAATTATCTAGTTTGTTACGACGAGTCGCAGAACGTCCGTGGAAGCTGCCGTGCTTAAACGAAGAAAGTAAACGGCGCTTCCTTTATCGGAAAGATCGATCGGAATTTCCATGTTTGCCGTTGCCTCTTCAACATGAACGAGCTTTCCTTCGGTCGTAAGGATTTCGATCTGCCCTCCAACATTCGTACGGATGGTAAATTTCCCTACAGACGGATTCGGGAATACCGACAGCGTTGCTTGCGAAAGCTCCGTCAATGACACGTAATCCACGTCGAAATCCGCCGAAGTGGAAGAACATCCGCTGGCATTCGTTACCGTAACGCTGTAGATCCCGTTTTCCGTCACCTGCAGCGTGTCGTTTGCTTCTCCTGTGAGCTCGTTGCCGTCCTGGAACCATTGCATCGTTCCGCCCGCCGGTGAAACGATAAGCAAATCTCCGGATGCCGTAATGACAGGAACCGGTGGCAATGGATTTACGATAACCGTTACAGCTTCGGTAGAATCCGAACCACAGGTGTTTTGCCCGATGAGCATATAATCGCCGCCTTCAGTTACCGTCAATTCAGTGGCAGAAGCGTCTTCAATTTCCGTTTCATCGTGGTACCAGGTAAAAGTCGCATTGGTATCGATATCGACGCTCAGCAGAACCTGGCCTCCGGCGCAGAACTGAAGTTCACCCGTAACGTTCAGGGAAAGATCGAGCGTATCGTCGACGATAGCCGTATAAACGATACTTGTATCAGATCCGCAGCTGTTCGAAACAATGAGCTCATAATTTCCACCTTCGGAGATTTCCAGCATGGAAGNNGCAAGCTGTTTCGTCGGTAATCGTTGCATCGTTCATCAGCCACTCGTAGGAAACGCCGGTTTCTGTCTGTGCGTTGAATGTTACCGTCTCGCCGTCACAGAACTGAAGCGGGCCAGAAACATCCACACCGGCCGAAGGAATGGTGATCGTTTCAACCACAATCGCATCGGAAGTATCCGTACCGCAGACATTCGAGGTAATTACGGCATAAGATCCCGATTCGTTGATCACAAATGATCCGCCGGTCGAATCCGTTACGGCAGCATTGCCCATCAGCCATTGATAGTAGACACCGGTCGCCGGAGATGCGTCTACGAGGATCGTCCCACCCTCGCAGAGATCGAGCGTCCCCGTAACACTTGTCGAGGCTACGGGTATTTCGTAAACAGTGATCGTGTCGGTGTAAGTATCGGAACAGCTCATGTAATAACCCATCACTTCACCTGTCAGCGAAATGACTTGGTCGCCTGTCGTCGTAAAGGTGTAAGAGCCATCTGTTTCGTTTTCCTCTGCGCCATCGTAATCCCAGGTAAAGGACGAATCCGCAGCGGCAAAGTTCCAGTATTCATCGAACGCATACAGGTTGACCATTCGATTGCTGAACAAGGAAGAGCTCGTATTCGTAAAAGTCGTGGCTTCGTCTGTACAGTGGTTTGTGCTGTCGACTGTGAATCCGGCAGTCAGATCGTAGCTCACGATCGGAAAGATCATGTATTCCAGGTCCTGTCCGAAGAAAGCTAGCGTTGAATTCCATGTTCCCGATCCAAATCGTCTCCAGCCCAGTGACTCGCCGTAATTATCGGTCCACGAATTGCCTGCATTATTGGTAACCACGGCCAGCGTATCGTTGGGCACACTGCGAACTGCTACGGCAAAGTTATCTCCGTACACGTGTGGCGTCGTGAAAATCGCTTCGTAGAAATCAGCGTTCTGCGTAACGGTTACGTCAGCGGAATCCAAAACCACGAGCGGTTGATTGAAGGCGTCCACAGAATAAAGATAGGCCCGCACCTGCAAAGTCTGGGGTGCCGTGGAAGTGCTGTACGCATTTCCCCAGAACTGTACGCCGTGGATTCGGATGGAATCGTCAATGTGATAGGCTTGTGCGGCCGTACGAACATTCCCCACCATCGCATCGATAAAGAACGAATCGTTTGGAGCCGCAAAAGCGATTTCCTTCAAATAAGGATAAACCAGCGTATCGACTCCGCAGGCAGTTGTTTTCGTCTGCGAACGGGCCGGCAGATTCGGAACGGAACCCGTGTAAGGAATTTTTCCTCCGGTTTCCTGTCCGAAAGCAATTCCGGAGAAAATGAGTGCTGAGATAAGTAAGTAAAATCGTAAATGTGTTTTCATAGGATGTATTTGAGAATGATCGTTGCAAAATAGCGGAAGGTTTGAAAAACCTGCAAACACGGTAAGTTTTTTTAACCGATTCAAAAAAAAAGGGTGATGTTTCCATCACCCTTTCCAACGTATGTCGAAAATTATTTCTCTTCTTCGTTTTTCTCCTCTGCAGAATCGTCTGCTGCCGGAGCTTCAGCGTCAGTGATCTGGTCGTTCACTGCTGTTTCTTCAGCATCTGTGATCTGCTCGTTCACTGCTTCTTCAGCAACCGGAGTTTCCTCAACTACTGCTTCCGGAGCTTCTTCTACTGCTGTTTCTGTCTCAGCTGCGGGAGCCGCTGGTGCTGCTTTCGCTGCGCCTGAGCCTCCACGACGGGAACGACGTGTAGTCGCTTTCTTCGTTTCACCTGCGTTGTACAGCTCGTTGAAGTCAACCAGCTCGATCAGACACATTTCTGCGTTGTCACCCAAACGGTAGCCTGTACGGATGATACGTGTGTATCCACCCGGACGGTCGGCAACTTTAGGAGCAACTGTGCGAAACAGCTCCGTTACAGCCTCTTTGCTTTTCAGGTAAGAGAAAGCCGTACGGCGTGCATGTGTTGAATCGTCTTTGGATTTTGTAATCAGCGGCTCAACATACACACGAAGTGCTTTCGCTTTCGCGAGTGTAGTTGTGATACGCTTGTGCTCGATCAGGGAACAAGCCATGTTAGAAAGCATTGCTGCTCTGTGGCTGTGCGTACGACCGAGGTGATTTACTTTTTTACCGTGTCTCATTTTGTTTAAATTTCGTAAGTAACGGTTAGCAGGAACTTAGTATCGCGTGGTTCCTGCCACCTATTACGCCATTATTACTTGTTATCTGCGATACTAGTCTTTGTCTAATTTGTATTTCGCTACGTTCATACCGAAGTTCAATCCTTTGGCATCAACGAGGTCCTCGAGCTCGGTCAACGACTTCTTACCGAAGTTACGGAACTTCAAGAGGTCGTTTTTGTTGTAGGATACGAGATCTCCGAGTGTTTCCACGTCTGCAGCCTTGAGGCAGTTCAGTGCACGAACGGAAAGGTCCATATCCACGAGCTTGGTTTTCAGCAACTGACGCATGTGGAGGGAAGTTTCGTCAAACTCTTCAGTCTCGGACTTCACTTCGCTGTCGAGTGTAATACGCTCGTCAGAGAACAGCATGAAG
>DJFN01000147.1:206-10826 GCA_002432085.1 Flavobacteriales bacterium UBA5871 | reverse complement strand
GATCGGAAAACGTGAGCCAGATCTCATCCACTTCGCCGGTAGCAAAATACGACTGAATGAAATCGACTTTGGTGCGCAGGAACGCCACATTCGTCAAACCTTCATCGATCGCTTCCTTAGAACCGACGAACATGCGCGCGCCTTTGATGTCGATTCCGACGAAATTCCGGTCCGGATAATGGCGGGCCNNGTCCGACTGTGTATTCACCCTTGCCGCAGCCCAATTCGAGCACGATCGGGTTATCGTTATGGAAGTAATCACGGTTCCACTTGCCTTTCAGCGGGAACTGATCAACGGTCGAAAGGTCCAGTGTCGGTTCGAAGACATTCGGGAATGCCTTCATTTCTGCGAATTTTCTCAGTTTATTTTTTGCCATAATTCGCCGCAAAAGTAGCAAAAATGCCCTGTTTGGCAGCCGAATAAACACCCGGAATCGCTATTCCGAAATATTTATGGTTTGCATCGCTTTCATTGATTAATTTTGATGAAAAATTTACACGCATGTCCAAACACCATCATCACGCGTTATCTTTCGCGGGATTGATTATCACGGTCGGAATTATTTTCGGCGACATCGGAACCTCTCCGTTGTACGTGCTCAAAGCGATTGCAGGAACAAAAGCCGAAAGCGGCGATCAGGTTTTGCTTACGGAACAGCTCATTCTGGGCGCGCTATCCTGCATCTTCTGGACATTGACGCTGCAAACCACGCTCAAATACGTGATCGTAACGCTCAGGGCCGATAACAAAGGCGAAGGTGGGATATTCGCCCTCTACGCATTGGTGCGCCGGTATAAAGCCGGGTGGGTGATCTACCCTGCTATCATTAGTTGTTGTACGCTGATTGCCGACGGGTTTATTACACCCGCCATCTCGGTGTCCTCGGCCATTGAAGGCTTGCGCATTCTCAACCCTGAAATTCCNNGTATACACTCGTGCGCCGTCGGAAGAAATGGCTCGTTGTGCCGGCAATGATCGGTGGTGCAGCCCTGCTTGCCGACGGGATTATTACGCCTCCGATCTCGGTTTCTTCGGCCATCGAAGGTTTGTCTTACGTAAATCCGCAAATCGAGACCTTTCCGATCATCATCGGTGTGATCGTCCTGATCTTTGTCATTCAACAATTCGGGACGAAATTCGTCGGGAAAGCCTTCGGGCCCGTGATGGTGCTCTGGTTCCTGATGCTGGGTGTTGTCGGCGTGTATTCGCTTCTGACACACGAGACCGAAACAGGCGTTCTGAACGCTTTGAACCCTTATTACGCTTACGACCTGCTCACGAACTACCCGCAAGGCTTCTGGCTGCTGGGAGCAATTTTCCTCTGTACGACCGGTGCCGAAGCGCTTTATTCGGATCTCGGTCACTGCGGGCGTGAAAATATCCGTGTGAGCTGGATCTTCGTAAAAGCCATGCTGATCCTGAACTACTTCGGCCAGGGAGCGTATTTGCTGCAGCATCTTGGAACGCAGATTGGCGATGACAATCCGTTCTACCTCATCGTTCCGGACTGGTTCCGACTGACCTCGATTATCATTGCAACAGCCGCGGCTATCGTAGCTTCGCAGGCGATGATCTCCGGCTCATTCACGCTCATCAACGAAGCGATCCGACTCAATCTCTGGCCGCGTGTTCGGGTGAACTTCCCTTCGGATATCAAAGGCCAGCTCTATGTTCCTTCCGTGAACTGGTTCCTGATGCTCGGTTGTATCGCCGTTGTCTGGTACTTTGAAGAATCGAAGAAAATGGAAGCGGCTTACGGTCTTTCGATCGTTTTGACGATGATCAGCTCGTCCATTCTCCTGAGCTTCTACATGGCGCGCAAGCACTGGAACCGCATCTTCCGCTATTCGCTGATGGGACTGTTCTTTACGGTGGAAACGGCCTTCCTGATCGCGCAGATCGATAAATTCCCCGACGGCGGTTACCTGACATTGATGATCGGTATGATCGTGATCACGCTGATGTTCGTGATCTACAAGAGTAAGAAAATCCGCACCAGCTACCTCGAATTCGTCAAGATCAAGGATTACCTGCCGTTCCTGCAGAAACTTTCTGTTGATGACCAGATCCCGACCTACGCNNACGCAACGCACCTCGTTTACCTGACGAGCGCCGAGAAAGTCGACGAAGTGGAATCGAAAGTATTCTATTCCATTCTCGAGCAGCAACCGAAACGGGCCGAGCGTTACTGGTTCGTTCATGTAGTGACGACCGATGAGCCGTACACGATGGAATACCAGGTAACGAAGCACGACGAAAACGACCTGATCCGTATCGATTTCAAGCTCGGTTTCCGTATCCAGCCGAAGCTCGACAAGATGTTCCAGCAGGTTGTGGCCGACATGGTAGCGACTAACGAGATCGAGATCAAGAGCCGTTATGCGTGCGAGTACCACCACAGCGACCACATCGGCGATTTCCGCTTTGTGGTAATCCGCAAATTCCTTTCCAACGACAACGAGCTGCCGTGGTTCCAGAAGATCATCATGAACGCTTATTTCTTCATCAAGAACATGAGCCTCACGGAGAAAAACGAATTCGGACTTGATCCGAGCTCGTTCGTGGAAGAGAATTTCCCTTACGTACTTTCTAAAGCTGCACCGTTCGAGCTGAAGCGCACGATGCCGAAATAAACCGTCATGCGGCCGGAAGAGCTCACAGGAAAAAAGATCTTGTACGGCTGTCTCGATTGGGGAAACGGTCACATTGCCCGCTCCGTTCCACTGATCCTGCAATTGCAGTCGCAGGGAAATCACGTGTTTTTCATGGGGTCGCCCGATCAGCATGCCGTGTTGCTTCATTATGGATTTACAGGCACTTTCAAGGAATTACCGCCAACCGGTTTTCAGTTTAAAGGCGATGGCAATTTCCTCTTCGAAGCGCTTCGCAATGCGCGTATTGTGCGGAAAGCGATGCAACGCGATTACGAACGGGTGAATGCTTATGCGCAAACGGTTCAGCCGGATCTGATCATTTCCGATCACCGTTACGGAATCCGTTCCGAAACTGTTCCTTCCGTGTTCGTTACGCACCAGGTGCAGCTTCCTTCGGGAACAAATACATTGGCTAGGCTCATTCACCGCAAATGGATGGAACGTTTCGATACGACCTGGATCATGGATGACGAGCAGAAACGCCTTGCAGGTCAATTGAGCAAATCCGTTCCGGGAAATCAGTATATCGGTCATTATTCGCGTTTTCAAGGTGTGGAAAGTAAAACGATTCCCGGAAGTATCGTGGCTATCATTAGCGGACCGGAGCCTTATGCCGAGCAGCTTTTTGGAGAAATGGTGAAAGCAGCCAACGTTTCTGAAAAAGAATGGACGATCATTTGTCCGAAAGCGTATGCAGCGGCGACTGGGCTGAAAAAAGGAACGATCATTTCAAACGACTGGAAACTGGCTGATGAAGCCATTGCCGCTGCCGAATACGTGGTTTCGCGAAATGGCTATACGACTTTAATGGACCTGGCCGTTTTACAGAAAAAAGCGGTGTTGGTTCCGACGCCCGGTCAGCCCGAACAATATTACTTAGCCAAACTGCACAGCAACCATCCGTTATGGAAAATCGTCCCGGAAAAAATGGCAGCGGCGACTCCGTTGAACGATTTTCTGTTAGCTTAATCCTGAGAAATGAAAGAATATGGTACAGATTACATTCGGGAATAAGGCCAAAAACATCCTGGCTGACGACGACAATGTGATTGGTCTGGCGGTGGGCGGTTCCTGGCTCACAGACCAGCTCGACGAATTTTCCGACCTCGATCTCGTCGTTGTAACGAAAGACAAGGTTTCGGGCGATAAAAATAAAATGCTTCGTTATGCCGAGCGTTTAGGAAACTTCCTTTCGGGCTTTACCGGCGAGCATGTGGGCGAACCGCGCTTGCTGATCTGTCTCTACGATGATCCGTTGCTGCACGTTGACCTGAAATTCGTGACATTGGAAGAATTCAAAGACCGGGTGGAAACGCCGCATCTTTTGCTGGACAAAGGCGGACAATTGCAAGCTGTGCTGGATTCTACGACTGCTGTTTTTCCGTATCCCGATTATCAATGGATCGAAGACCGCTTCTGGATTTGGGTGCATTACACTTTGTTGAAGATCGGTCGCGGCGAATACATGGAAGCGTTTGACTTCTTCGGCTTTTTGCGCATGACCGTCTTAGGACCGCTGCTTCAGATGAAAAATGGCAGCGAGCCTCGTGGTGTCAGAAGAGTGGAGACGGAACTGAACGAAACCGATTTGCACGATCTGAAACAAACACTTCCGCAATACGACCGGGAATCGCTATTGAAAAGCCTGCGTCATTCCGTTGAGCTGTACAGAAAATTGAGAACGGCACTTTTCGATGATACGATCCGGCAGCAGACCGCCACGGAAAACAGCGTAATGCGTTATTTCGAGACGATCGAACAGGCTGGATGAAGTCAGAAGCTCGTGAATTAATTTCGTTGAGCTTCGTTTCGTGAGAAAAAATCGACCAATTACTTGATCGTCACGCCGCGGGAGGAAACCAGCGAATTCGGACTTCCTTTGTATTTATCGAGCGAGAAGGTGAACGTACTGCCGACGCCGATAGTGCTTCGAACGGAAATCGTTTGCTGGTGCGAATCGAGGATGTGCTTCACGATCGCCAGTCCGAGTCCCGAGCCGCCTTCGTTGCGGTTACGACTTTGTTCCACGCGGTAAAAACGCTCGAACAGGCGCGGAATGTGCTTCGGATCGATTCCCAGACCGTTGTCGGAGATTTCGACCGTCACAATATCGTCGACTTCGTAAAAGCGCACAATCGTTTCGCCGCCGTCGTTTCCGTAGGCAATGGAGTTGTTAAGCAGATTCGTAAGCACCTGTGCGATTTTCGAACGATCGGCTTTTACCATCACCGGATTGCCATATTCCCTTGAGAAACGCAGCGAGATCGCTTTCTCTTCGGCGCGCATTTCGAGGCTGTCCATTACTTCTTTGGCCAGCTCTCGGATATCGAACGGACGGATTTCCACTTTCAGCTCGTTTACTTCCAGCTTGGTCAGCTCGTCGAGGTCTTCGAGAATATGCGTCATGCGCTCAATCGCTTTCGAAGCGCGTTCGAGGAAGATGCGGTTCACTTTTTCGTCCTCGAGTGCGCCTTCCAGCAGCGTTAAAACATAGCCCTGAATCGAGAAAACGGGTGTTTTCAGCTCGTGTGCGAGGTTTCCGATGAATTCCCGGCGGAATTTATCCTGTTCTTTCAGCTGAACGATTTCTGTCTGACGTTCTTCGGCCCATTCTTTCGTTGCCAGCTCGGCCTGACCGATCACGTCTTGCGTCATGGTCATGTTGAAACTGTCTTCACCGGTCAGCTTGCCTTTGCGGATAGAACGGTAGAGGATTTTAAGCCGTTCGTGAATGAAGCGCTTGACGAGCAGGAAGAATACGAGAAAAGCCACGGAACCGACCGCCAGCGGCAACAGCAGCCAGCTCCAGTAGGGAAGATGCACGAAAAACCCGATCACCAGTACGGTAACAAAAGTGATCAGGGTTAGTAAAATGCTTCCTACAAGTACGATAAAAATAGGGTTGCTTTTCTTCACTATTCCGAGAATGTATAACCGACACCTTTGATAGTACGAATATACGATTCTCCAAGCTTCTCGCGCAATTTACGGATGTGAACGTCGATGGTACGCTCACCGACGATGGTTTCGTCGCCCCAGACGGTTGCCAGGATCTGCTCGCGGGTAAATACCTTGCCCGGTCGGGAAGCCAGCAGTTCGATCAGCTCGAATTCTTTTTTCGGGAGTAGAATTTCCTGTCCTTCGAGCAAAACGAGGAAGCGCTCGCGGTTCACAATAATGGACGAGCTGCCGTTTTCCGGCTCAGCACCGTTCTTTCTTCCGGCGCGACGGAGCAGCGCTTCCACTTTGCTGATGAGCAATCTCGGACGAATGGGCTTGGTGATGTAATCATCGGCTCCGGCTTCGAAACCGGCTACCTGCGAATAGTCTTCCGCGCGGGAAGTCAGGAAAGCAATGAGCGGAGAATTGAGCTGAAGCTCTTGTCGAATCATCTGACAAGCTTCGATTCCATCCATACGCGGCATCATCACATCCATCAGGATGAGGTCGGGAGCAATTTTCTGGGTCATTTCAACGCCTTCAAGGCCGTTGGATGCAGTGAATACGCGGTAACCTTCACGCTCGAGATTGTATTGGAGAAAATCAAGGATGTCGCGTTCGTCGTCTACCAGCAGAATGGTTTGTGTCTTGGATGCCTGCATTGTGATAAGTCTTATTTTACAATGCAAAAGTACCGGCAGGCCTTTCCTTAATGTTTACAGCGAGGTTACCAAATGATTAAAAAAGGAGAGCGGAATATTAAGGAAATATATCCGCAGCGTAACAATTGATTTACATTCGGGAGTCAGCGGTTTGTAACTATCTTTGGCGCAGATGACACAGCGTTATTTCATAGAGCTGGCTTACGATGGCACACGTTACTGCGGCTGGCAGCGACAACCGAACGGCATTTCCGTACAGGAAACGATCGAACGCGCTCTGACGCAGCTCAACAGCGGAACAGAAGTGCCGATCGTGGGATGCGGTCGCACGGATACGGGTGTTCATGCGCATTTCTATGTAGCGCACGCCGAGCTGGAAACAACCGATGCCGAACAGCTACGCTACAAGCTGAACAAGATGCTGCCGGCGGATATTGCGATCTTTCAAATCTATCCGGTTNNCCGCCGATCTGCACGCGCGTTTTTCAGCGATTCAGCGAACGTATCGCTATTTCATCCACCACCGCAAAGATCCATTCCTGAAGAACAGTCTTTTCCTGCCCCACGAGCTGGATATGGAAGCCATGAACCAGGCTGCGAAGCAATTTTTAGGGACACAGGATTTTACCTCGCTTTCCAAGCTGCACACGGATGTGAAAACGAATATCTGCACGGTGACGCACGCCGAATGGGTGCAGCAGGGCGAACAATGGTATTTTGAAATCAGCGCCGACCGTTTCCTGCGGAATATGGTACGCGCAACGGTGGGAACGTTATTGGATGTTGGCCGCGGCAAGATCAACGAAGCGGATGTAAAAGCGATCCTCGAAGCCAAGGACCGTGGTGAAGCGAAAGTTTCGGTGGAAGCGAAGGGACTGTTCCTGTGGGACATAGTCTACCCGTTTCCAGTCGGCCAGTCACCGGTCTTCCCGTCTCCAGTCACCAATCTCCAGCCGGAATAATCCCTCTATGTCGACTTCAATTTTCAGTGTGAGTTTGACATAAGTAGTCCTTCCTGCGTCGGACACTTCATGTTTTAGTGTATGTTTCGTCTTCAACTGATGATCAATCCTAAGATCTTTAAATCTTGACATCCTGGAGTCTTAAAATCCTGAAATCCTGACCTCCAAAGAGAGTGGGTTGGTAGTTTTAGAGTTGGAGCCGGTCAGATGAATGTAGAAACTAACAGCCCGGGGTCAATCCAACTCTAAAACTTTCAACCAATTTTATTCTGCGACGACAATGAAATTGCTCTTCTTGCCCTTTCCGAGCAGAATGTATTTTTCATTGATGAGGTGTGCTGTCGTAACAAGCGTGTCTTCGCCGACTTTTTCCTTGTTGAGGGAAATAGCGTTGGCTTTGAGCTCGCGGCGCGCTTCGCTGTTGGAGCTAAGGAAGCCCGAACGGGCCGACAACAAATCGATGATGCCGATTCCGCCCTGAAGATCGGATTTTGCTACCGTAGCTTGCGGAACGCCTTTGAAAACGCTCAGAAAATCGGCTTCTGACAAGGATTTCAGGTCCTCGGAAGTGGATTTTCCGAACAGGATATTACTTGCGGCGATCGCAGCCTGCAAAGCCCCTTTTCCGTGAACGCGCTCGGTCACTTCTTCGGCAATTGCTTTCTGCAACGTGCGCAGGTGCGGCGCTTCGTTGTGCTCTTTTTCGAGTGCTTCGATCTCTTCTTTCGATTTCAATGTGTAGAAACGAACCAGTTTTACGGCATCAGCATCTGTAGCGTTCAGCCAGAACTGGTAGAATTCGAACGGCGACGTCTTATTCGCATCCAGCCAAACGGTTCCGGATTCGGTTTTCCCGAATTTGCCGCCATCGGCTTTCGTCAGTAACGGACACGTAAATGCGTAGGCTTCTCCACCGGCGATACGACGCACGAGCTCGGTCCCTGTGGTGATATTTCCCCACTGATCGGAGCCGCCGAATTGCACGCGGCAGTTCTTTTCTCTGTACAAATGCAGGAAATCGTAGCCCTGCAGCAATTGGTAAGAGAATTCTGTGAAGGAAATCCCCGTCTCGATGCGTTTTTTCACCGAATCCTTGGCCATCATGTAGTTCACGGTGATGTGCTTACCCACGTCGCGGATGAACGACAGGAAGGAAAATTCTTTCATCCAGTCGTAGTTGTTGACCAGCTCGGCTTTGTTGTCGCCGTTCTCGAAGTCGAGGAAGCGACGCAATTGCGCTTTCACCGATTCCACGTTGTGGTTCAGTGTAGCTTCGTCGAGCAGGTTGCGCTCGGCAGATTTTCCGGAAGGATCGCCCACCATTCCCGTAGCGCCGCCAACGAGGGCGAGCGGTTTGTGTCCGCCCAGCTGGAAGTGCTTCAACAACATGATCGGCAGCAGGTTGCCCACGTGGAGTGAATCGGAAGTCGGATCAAAGCCCACATAACCGGTCGTCATTTCCTTGAGGAGTTGTTCTTCCAATCCGGGCATGATATCCTGTACCATTCCTCTCCAACGAAGTTCTTCGATTACGTTCTTGTTCATGATCTTATTCTGATTCGACCTGCCTTTGTCGGCAGCCGGCACAAAAATAGCGGTTTTAAGAGAAACGACAGGGCCCGGAAGGCGTTGAGAAGGGCTTTTTTTTGCTTCTTTTTGGGGAAACTGTATCTTCACGACATGCTGAATACCAGGAAAGAAATCGTATTTGTGGTGCTGGCGGGGATTTTCATCACCAGCGCCATCGTTGCCGAGCTCATTTCGTGCAAACAGGTCGATATCGGTCTGTATCCCATTATTGCGGGCATTGTTCCGTGGCCGGTCGTTTTTCTGCTCACGGATGTCATGAACGAATTCTACGGAAAACAAGCGGTCAGACGATTGAGCTTCATTACCTGCGGACTCATTGCGTTCTGTTTTCTGCTGGTTTACATCGCGGTGATTTTACCAACGGATTCGGGCTCTTATGCGACCGAGCAGGAATTCACCAAATTGTTCGGCGGCTCGCTTCCGATCATGATAGGCAGCATAACGGCGTTCATCATCTCGCAAATGATCGATGTTCGCCTGTTCTGGTTTTTCCGCAAGCTGACGGGGGAAAAGTACATCTGGCTCCGAAGCACCGGTTCGACGGTCGTGAGCCAGTTCGCCGATTCGTTCATCGTGCTGTTCATCGGGTTTTATTTGCCCGGAAACAAAACGTTTGACCAGATCATGTTTTTATGCGTCACCGGCTATTTAACCAAGCTTGTCATCGCCGTCGGATTGACACCGCTGATTTACGTTGTCAGAGCTGCGATGCGTTCGTTGTTTGGCGAGCAATTGGCGGAAGAGCTGGCGTTGAATGCAGCGAAACAATCACTACCGGAGTAGGACTTCAAGATTTTAGGAGCGTCCGCCGCGACGGACTTTAAGACATCAAGACTGCACACGAGCAGATTCACCTTCAGACTGGAGCCTGCCTGCTGGCAGGTAGGACCGGAAGACCGGTGACTGACCGACTGGAATATTAGCTTCCGCAGTACAAACAACCGTCTTCGTCATCGTCTGCCGAAGGATTGTTCTCGATTTCCGGGTTCAGCTGTTTTTTCAGCTCGTAGATGCGCTGCTGCGTTTCGCCGTCTTCAAAAAGATTGCCTGTAAGTGTTGCCTTGAGTCGTTTGATCTCGTCCTGAATTTGTAGTGTTTCCATCGATTCTGAATGTAAAATTGCAACGTTAAAGATACGGCAGCTTTGGAGGTAAAAAAAGCGTTCGGCAGGAAGAAATGAACAGCGATTGGTTATTATTTATGGAAACCCGCTTTGGGATTGGTTTACCACAAAAGGCACAAAAGACAGGTGACGTGCTGCGTGTGGTTCGAAGTACCGTCCGCCGCGGCGGACAGATTACACAAAAGTTGAGTTCTAAGAACGATCAGCTTTATTGACAAACCATTCCAAACAAGAGTTTTATTATGAAGCTCTTTTGCGTAGACATTCCGCCAAAGCGGATTGGCGCTTTCAAGTTGTATGTACGTCCAAAAAATGCCTTTGTGCCTTTTGTGGTGAAAGAAAAAAATCAGCGAGTGAGTTCCTTAAACACTTCCTCCAGCGATTTTTCTTCCGTGCGGAGCGTGATAACGAGCAAGCCGTTCGATTGCGCGAATTGAGCTACGGTTTTGCGGAGGTCGCCTTCTGCCATGCTTTCGATCAGGAAGCTGTTTGCGGTTACTTTTTCGACTTTCGATACGCCCGGAATTTTTTGTAACACGTTGCGTGAAACCTGTCCGTCGAATTCGGCATAAACCACTTGGTGACCAGCTTCGTATTGCAGGTCTGCTGCGCTGCTGTCGGCAACCAGCTGTCCTTTTTTAATGATGATCACGCGGTCGCAGATCGCTTCCACTTCCTGCATGATATG
>DJFN01000147.1:0-201 GCA_002432085.1 Flavobacteriales bacterium UBA5871 | reverse complement strand
AGCACTTCCGGGTTGTGGATGATCGCCTGTGCGAGTCCCACGCGCTGGCGGTAACCTTTCGACAGCATGCCGATCTTTTTGTTCTGTTCCACATCCAGTCCAACCAGTCCGATCATTTCCTTCACACGATTGCGCAGGTTCGGCACTTTGTAGATGCTGCCGACGAATTCCAGGTATTCCTTCACGTACATATCGAGGTAA
>DJFN01000082.1 GCA_002432085.1 Flavobacteriales bacterium UBA5871 | reverse complement strand
ATGATAGGGCAGCGACATCGATGTATAACGGATCTGAACCGGGAACAATTCCACCAGAAAAGCAGCGATAGGGCCGTAAACCATCGTAACGAACAGCACCTGCAATAAAACCAGTAAAGAGAGCTTCACACAATCCGAAGTCGACGCTTTCATCACACGCTTGGTTTCCGATTTCCCGGTAGCCAGATGCTTGGTTGTGGTTTCAGTTAACATCGATCCGTCGGTGAATGTTGTACTTAAAGTATAAATTGAATCCTGTTGGTTTAATTTATTTGTTTTGAGTTGATTTAATCCAGTCGAAATGGTAATTTGTTTTCCTGCCGGATCGGTCGTGTTGTACATTGCGCTGTAAATAGGCCGGTAACAACAGATCGCCAGCAGCATTCCGGCCATCATGACCGGTTTTCGACCGATCTTGTCGCTTAGCCAGCCAAAGAAGATAAAGAACGGCGTTCCGATCAGCAACGCAGCTCCGAGCAGCAGATCGACTTGCTGCGAATCGACATTCATGACCGTTTTCATAAAGCTCATGGCGTAGAATTGCCCGGTGTACCAGACAACGCCTTGTCCCATGGCCACGCCGAACAGCGCCAGCAAAACGAATTTGAAATTATAGCGGTTCCCGAAGCTTTCTTTCAGCGGATTCGTACTCGTTTTCCCTTCTGCTTTGGCTTTTGCAAACACCGGTGATTCGTGCATTTTCCGGCGGATGAAATAGGAAACGGCGACCATCAGGATGGAAATCCAGAAAGGAACGCGCCAGCCCCAATTGTCAAACGCAGCTTCGGAAAGCATGGCTTTGGTAAGCAGAATCACCATGAGCGAGATGAACAAACCTGCGGTGGCCGTTGTCTGAATCCAGGATGTCCAGTAGCCGCGCTGTCCGGATGGAGCGTGTTCGGCTACATAAGTAGCAGCTCCGCCGTATTCACCGCCAAGCGCCAATCCCTGTAACAAACGGAGAACCAACACGAGAATGGGAGCGAAAACGCCGATGGTTTCATAAGCGGGAACGCAGCCGATCAGGAAAGTGGCCATTCCCATAAGCAAAAGCGTCACCATAAAGGTGTATTTCCGTCCGATAAGATCACCCAGTCGGCCAAAGAAAATGGCGCCAAAAGGCCGAACGACGAAACCGGCGGCAAATGTGGCCAGCGTAGACAAAAATGCCGCAACAGGATTATCTGCCGGGAAGAATTTCGTAGAGATCACCACGGCGAGACTGCCGAAAATGTAGAAATCGTACCATTCGATCAGCGTTCCGGCCGAAGAAGCAGAAATGACCTTCCAGATGCCTTTAGTAGGTTTGTGTTCCATGTATCAATTGACAATTTACAATGGACAATTGACAGCATAATTGTCCATCGTCAATTGTCCACTGTCAATTGCATAATATAATCTTCCATCAAGTAACCACTTCCAATGTCGATATCTTCTTCGCCGACAACCCGGAATCCGAGGTGTTCATAGAACGATTTCGCTTTATTGTTACGGTTCACATTCAATGCTATAATCGATTGATCTTTCGTTTTTAATAAGTCAATCAAATGCTGAATCAATCGCTTGCCAACCTGTTTGCCCTGTGCCGAAGGCAACACGTAGATCTTGTGCAGCTTGGTCGTTCCCGTTACCGGATAATTCCATTGAATACCCATGAATCCGTAAGCGGTTCCATCTTCTTCTGCAATGAAAAACTCCTGGTCCGGATGGGAAAGCTGCTGGTGCAACGCGGTTTCGGAATACATCAGCTCGAGCATATATCCGATCTGTTCCTTCGAAAGAATTTCACCGTAAGCTGCCGGCCATGTTTCCTGCGAAATACGACGGATCAAGGGAATATCCCAAAGTGTGGCTTTGCGGATGGTCATAGATCTTTTCCGAAAGTGTGAATGTCGTTATGGTTGAACTCGATATCGTCTTTGACGGATTTGATCGTACGGGCCAGCAGGAATAAATCCTCGGTAGCATGTGCTTTCAGCCAGGCATAGCTTTCCGTTTGTCCTTCAACCGTTTCCGCGATATGATACAGCAAATCGAACTGGTGGATTTTCAGCCAGTTGAGCGCAGATTCGTTTCCTTCTGCTGCGTTGATCATGGCCATCAGATGCGGATAGCCGTTGTCCATCAGCCAGTCGCGGGCTTCGGGTTTCAGCAGAATGGCCTGCGTGGCGTAAAACAATTCCGGGTAGCCGTTGTTGAGCAGGTAAGCGCCCAGATCGGTATTGCCTTCGAGTGCTTTGCACCAGGCAAGGATAATCTTCGGCGGATAATCGAGGCTTTTCATCGGCACAACAGCCACCGGTTTCCGGGCAGTCTGCGGCTCGGTATCTTTTCCGAATATGCGTTTGAACCAGCTCATTTTAACGGAGGAACTTGATAGAACAGGTAAGATACGAGAATCGCGATGATGATTCCAATAATGTCGACAATTAATCCGACGCCGGCCGCGTATCGGGTTTTCTTGATGCCCACCGAGCCGAAATACACCGCGAGCACATAGAACGTCGTTTCCGTTCCGCCCTGCATGGTTGCAGCGATCTTCGAGCGGAAATCGTCAACACCAAAGTCTTTGAACGTTTGCAACATCATGCCACGTGCGCCACCACCACTAAACGGCTTCATAATTCCTACCGGTAAGGCATCCACGAATTCCGTATGCAGCAATCCGATCTGTAAAAAGAACCAGCGAATACCATCGATCAAAGCAGCCATAGCGCCGGAATCTCTGAAAATACCGATTCCAACCAGCATGGTCACAAGAAATGGAATGATAGTAACCGCAACCTGGAATCCTTCTTTCGCGCCTTCGACGAATTCCTCGTAGACATTCACGCGCTTCACCATTGCCAGCACAATGAACAGGATGAAAATACCGATCAACAGGAGATTTCCGCCTACATTGGCCACATTTTGCGTGTGTTCGGGATAGAAGTGGAGGAGTGTCAGCAAACCAACCAGGAATGCGATTCCTGTACCCAGATAAGCGATTACGATCGGGTCGAGCAAACGAATGCGCTGACGAATAGCAACGAGAAATAAGGCTATCAGCGCCGAACAGAACGTGGTAATGAGCACCGGAACGAAAATCTCCGTCGGATTGGCAGAACCTTTTATAGATAACAATGATAGAACGCTAACAGGAATGATCGTCATCCCGGCCGTATTCAGCGCCAGGAACATGATCTGTGCGTCGGAAGCCGTGTCTTTATCCGGATTCAGGTCCTGTAGCTCTTTCATGGCTTTCAGTCCGAACGGTGTCGCAGCATTATCCAGTCCAAGCATATTCGCGCTGAAATTCATCATCACGGCTCCCACAGCCGGATGGTTTTTCGGAATACTCGGGAACATGCGGATAAAAAGTGGCGCAATGGCTTTGCTGAGCATCTGAACGGCTCCGCCTTTTTCGCCTACACGCATAAAACCGAGGCACATACACATCGCGCCGGTCATGTAGATCGACAATTCAAATCCCAGCTTTGCGGAATCGAACAGCCCGATGGCCATGGTGCGGAAAATCTCCGTGTCCTGCCAGAAAATCAGCTTGGAAAGCCCGACAACAACGGCTACGAGAAAAAATCCGATCCAGATACGATTCAAAAGCATAGGCTAAAGATCGTATTTCAGCTTTAATCTATACGTTGGTGACGCTCACAGATATGAACAAAGTTTTCAAGAATGACAGCACCCAGATTTCCCGACACTTCCGGATGAAACTGTACGCCAAAAAGCGGTTTGGTCTTGTGCATCATGGCTTCGTTGACGCAGCTGTCGGAAACTGCTACATGGATAAAATCTGCCGGAATGGAAATCGCTTCGCAGTGATCTTCCATCAGTTCCAGCTCGTTCGGAAGCTTATCAAACAGCGGACATTCCTGTAAAACTTCGATCGTTTGCCAGTCGCGGTCCTCCCGCTGACGATTCGCCAAAGCACCGTGCAGCAAGCCAATGATCTGGTGTCCGAAACAAATGCCCAATACGGGAAGCCCAATCGTTTTGATCCATTCGAAAAGCTTCAGCAAAGGCTCCGGATCTTTCTCCGTGATCAGAATAGGAGCGCCGGAAAGAATTACGCCTTTGCAATCTTGCAGATCAGTTGACGCATCGAATTCATACATGCCAACCACATGCGTATCGTCGTGTTCGTAAACGATGGATTCAATTTGAGGCGTTTTGCTGCTGCCGCAATCGATGATACAGATCATAGGTCGATTTTTCCGATTCCCTGGCGGATAATGTCGATACCACCGCCGGTACAGTCCACAATAGTCGATGCTTCCAGGTGTCCGTAGCCGCCGTCGATGATCACGCCGAAGTTGTCGTCGTAGCGCTCGTAAATTGCATACGGATCGGCGAAGTAGTCGGCAATTTCGTCTTCGCCGTCGTGCATGGAAGTACTTGCCATCGGGTTCCCGAGCTGTTCCACAATGGCCAGCGCGATCTTATTATCCGGAATACGGATCCCGATTTCCTTTTTGCTTGCTTCGAAAAGCTTGGAAACTTCTCCGGTAGCTTCAAGGATAAAGGTAAACGGTCCGGGAAGGTGTTGTTTTAACAAACGAAAAGTCGAGCGATCCAGCTGACGGACATATTCGGAAACCTGACCAAGATCCGAGCAGATCATCGAAAACTGGGCTTTCTGAATCTTGACGTTCTTCCATTTGGCCAGCTCTGCAAGCGCTTTTTTATTCTTGACATCGCAGCCCACGGCATAAACGGTATCGGTCGGAAAAACAATCAGATTGCCTCCACGAAGCGAGTCAACCACTTGCTGAATCAGTCGCTGATCGATATTATCGGGGTTTATCTCAATAAACATAGCTGCTTTTTCGGTAAAGGTAGAAGTTTGTAGATTCAGCGTCCACGACTTAGCCGGAAAAAGTCCATTCTTTTAATGTCCTTTAACACGCTTACTTTTTCTTTTTCCCTTTTTTCTGCTTCGCCTTTTCTTCATCTTCCCATAGGCGAAATTGCACCATTTGCGTAATCAAGTCGACCGGCAACGGCTTACTGAACGGAAACTGGACTGCGCCTTTACTGCCTTCATACGCGGAAAGCTCTTTTTTGAATTCCATTAGCGCCGACGGAAGCGGGTAGAAGCCGATGTGTTCTTTCCAGGCCGCATAATAGACCAATACACCATGTTGTTTAAACGCCGGCATGCCGTAGCTGATCACTTCCGTTGCATTGGGCGCCGCTTTGCGAATGGTCGATCGCATGGTTTCCATCAACGTACGGGCCGACTCGGGAAGCTTTGCAAAGTATTCTTCTACAGTTGCGATTTTGGCTGTTTCCATGAATTGAAAATACAAAAAATCATGTGATTACATTTCTTAACCTAGATCAATGCGCAGCCTGTTTTGCCTCTCGATTTTTGTGCAAACAAATGATATGAAAAATCAAAACGCCCGACTGACGGGTTTTCTTTTCTTGCTTCCGCTGCTGGCTTATGGCGTTGGAAGCGGTTTGCTGGAATCTGCTATGAAGCAACCGGATAACAGCGCTGCTTTATTGTGGACCGGAATACTACTCGTGATGCTCAATTCCGTGATCGTTACCTTATTAGGAATCCGGTTAGTTCCGGTGCTGAAGCAACATAAACAAACAGCTGTGATCTATTGTATTACGCGATTTATGGAAGCCATTTTGTTGCTGATCGGTTTATTCTTGCTGGTAAATTCGATCGATCCGATAGCTGCAAAAGAAGCTCATTTTCTCTTNNGCGATGCTTATTCTCGGCGTCGGGAGCGTATTTTGCTGCGTCTCGCTTTTCGGGTTGCAACGACTTCCCGCCTGGCTGGCGATTTTCGGTTGTATCGGCTATCTATTGCTGACCATCGGGTCTATTGCCGAATTACTGGGATTGCCGATTGGAATTCTGTTGTCGCTTCCGGGCGGTTTGTTTGAAATAACGCTAGGCATCCGATTGATCGCAAAAGGCTGGAAGCGATCGCCTGTTACCGCCGACTAAGCGTTTTTTTCTAAAATACGCTTTCGGATTCTGCTCAGCGATTCGGGTTTTACACCGATATAACTCGCCAGCTGGTATTGCGGAACGCGCTGAAACAAGTCTGGACGGGATTCCAGCAGTTTCAGATAGCGTTGTTCCGGNNCCGGACTATCGGTCAGATAGGAAGCCATCAAAGTTTGCTGTTCGGCCAGCATTGCGCTCATAACTGTCCGCGAAATGGTTTCAAACCGGGGAAATCGTTCATACAGATCGTTTTCCTTTTGTTCGGTGCCGACTACCAGAGTCGTTTCTTCGCAACACACCCAGTAATGTGTTGCGGGAACCTGCTGCAGGAAGCTGTTCATGGAAACAACCCATTGTTCTTCCGTGAAAAAGCGATCGGTTTTTTCTTCACCGTCGATGAGATAGTATTGACGCACGCAGCCTTCCATTACAAAATAGCATTCGGTGGAAACCTGACCTTCACGCAGCAAAACGGTTCCTTTCGGGAAGGTTTTGACAACCATGCTTTCCGCAATGGCATGGGTTTCCGCGTCCGATAACTTCGAAAACCGTGAAAAGTAGGCGATAAGCTTATTCTGTGCTGCCATATTCTGAATGCTGGATCGAAAGTAAGAAAAAGGCCGTCTTTAATAGTGTTACGCCAATGAATAATCAACAAATGATTTTTTGAAAATCCAGTCAGAGTTCGTAACTTTGTAGTAATTACAAACGGGGTCGACATTGGATTTGACAGCAAATGCGATCGCGATGGGTAAGCATGTCGGGCGTTGTGATGAAGCCCGTAAATCTCTTGTCACGAACCATAATTGACAATACGTCATACGCA
>DJFN01000048.1:10453-13511 GCA_002432085.1 Flavobacteriales bacterium UBA5871 | reverse complement strand
TTCGCGACTACGGTCGCGGTATTCCCCTGGGAAAAGTCGTGGAGGTCGTTTCGAAGATGAACACCGGAGGTAAGTACGATTCCAAAGCCTTTAAGAAATCAGTCGGACTGAACGGTGTCGGAACAAAAGCCGTGAACGCGCTGAGCGAGCACTTCATGGTGTATGCCGTTCGTGATGGCGAGAAAAAACAGGCCGCGTTTTCCAAAGGCGATCTCGTGGAAGAATTACCGGTCGAAAAAACGCACGAACCCAATGGTACGTATGTGGAATTCGTTCCCGACGATACCATTTTCAAGAAATACAGCTTCAGGATGCAATACCTGGAGAAAATGTTCTGGAATTATTGCTACCTGAACCGCGGATTGGCAATTTACTTCAACGGGGAAAAGTTCCAGTCGAAGGACGGTCTGAAGGATTTGCTCGAGAACAATATGGACGGAGATCCGCTGTACCCGATCATCCATATGGAAGGCGAGGACATCGAAGTGGCGTTTACGCACGGAAAAACCTACGGGGAGGATTACTATTCCTTCGTCAACGGTCAGCACACGACGCAAGGTGGTACGCACCAGGGCGCTTTCCGCGAAGCCGTGGCGAAAGTCATCCGCGATTTTTACAACAAGAATTACGACGCATCGGATATCCGTCAGTCGATCGTGGCAGCCATTGCCGTCAAAGTCATAGAGCCGGTATTCGAATCGCAGACCAAGACCAAGCTCGGCTCACAGGAAATGGAACCGGGCGGCAAATCCGTTCGTGCGTTCATCAACGACTTCCTGAAGGAAAAGCTCGATAATTACCTGCACCGCAACCCGGATGTGGCGGAAACGCTCGAGAAAAAGATCCGTCAGTCCGAGCGTGAGCGCAAAGAGCTTTCCGGAATTCGCAAGCTGGCACGCGATCGTTCGAAAAAAGCGAGTCTGCACAACAAGAAGCTGCGTGACTGCCGCATCCACTTAACGGATGAAAAAGACGATAGACGCGAGCAGACAACGCTGTTCATCACCGAGGGAGATTCCGCCAGCGGCTCGATCACCAAATCGCGCGATGTGAACACACAGGCCGTTTTCTCTTTGCGCGGAAAGCCGCTCAACTGTTACGGACTTACGAAAAAGATCGTATACGAGAACGAAGAATTCAACCTCATTCAGGCGGCGCTCGACATCGAGGAAGACATGGATAATTTGCGCTACAACAACATCGTGATCGCTACCGATGCCGATGTCGACGGAATGCACATCCGTTTGTTGCTGCTGACGTTCTTCCTGCAATTCTTTCCGGACCTGGTGAAAAGAAACCACGTTTACGTGCTGCAAACGCCGCTTTTCCGTGTGCGCAACAAGAAAAAGACGATCTATTGCTATTCCGAGCAGGAACGCCGTGATGCGATCGCCGAGCTGGGGAAAAATCCGGAAATCACGCGATTCAAAGGACTCGGGGAGATCTCGCCGGACGAATTCAAGCACTTCATCGGAGAAGACATTCGTCTCGAACCGGTGATTCTCACCAAAGACGCATCCATCGATTCGATTTTGTCCTACTTCATGGGCAAAAACACGCAGGAGCGCCAGGATTTTATCATCGACAACCTGCGTGTGGAGAAAGATCCGGATGAGCCGAAAGATGGCGAGGAAGAAGACAACGACAACGAAGAACTCATTGAAAAAGCGTCATAACCATGATCGAAGACGATGATAAAATGCCCGGTACGCCGGACCAGCCTGACGGACCGGCAGGTGAAAATGAGGACAATGACGGAGCCGACAATCATGAAAACGGCGAAAAAAAGCATGCAGACGAGAACATCATACCGCTAGGTGGTCTCTACGAAAACTGGTTCCTCGATTATGCATCGTATGTGATCCTGGAACGCGCCGTTCCTTCCTTGTATGACGGTTTCAAGCCGGTGCAGCGACGGATTCTGCATTCCATGAAAGAGCTCGACGACGGACGCTACAACAAAGTGGCGAACGTGATCGGGAACACGATGAAATACCACCCGCACGGTGACGCTTCGATCGGTGATGCGATGGTAGCGCTGGGCCAGAAAGACCTGCTCATCGATTGCCAGGGAAACTGGGGAAATACGCTCACGGGCGATGGCGCTGCGGCTCCGCGTTACATCGAGGCGCGCCTGTCGAAATTCGCGAACCACGTTGTCTTCAACCCGAAAACGACGAACTGGCTGCTCAGCTACGACGGCCGGAACAAGGAGCCGGTCACCCTGCCGATCAAGTTCCCGCTGTTGCTGGCGCAGGGCGTGGAGGGTATTGCCGNNGCGGAAGGAATCGCCGTGGGAATGGCGTGTAAGATCTTGCCGCACAACTTCAACGAGCTCATCGAGCAATCCATCAACCACCTGCGTGGCAAGAAAGTCGAGATCTTTCCCGACTTCATGAACGGTGGAATGGCCGATTTCACAAATTACAACGACGGTCTGCGCGGTNNGTGGAAAAGTGCGCGTTCGTGCGAAGATCAAAAAGGTCGACAACAAGACCTTGATGATCAACGAAATTCCGTTCGGAACGACCACGACCTCGCTCATCGAATCGGTGCTGAAAGCCAACGAAAAAGGCAAGATCAAGCTCAAAAAGATTGAAGACAATACGGCTGCTGAAGCCGAGATCGTGATTCACCTCGCGCCAGGCGTTTCACCGGATAAAACCATCGACGCGCTTTACGCTTTCACCGATTGCGAAGTATCGATCTCACCGAACGCTTCCGTGATCGATGGGGACTCGCCGCGTTTCATGGGCGTTTCTGAAATTCTGAAAACGAATACCGACAATACGGTAGCGCTGCTCAAGCTGGAGCTCGAGATTCGTCTGGCCGAATTGCAGCAGCAATGGCATTTCGCTTCGTTGGAAAAAATCTTCATCCGCGAGGAAATGTACATTGATTTCAAGCATTATTCCGACAAGGACTCGCTGTATGGCTACCTGTACGGCCGTTTCAAGCCGTTCCAGAAGCAATTGCTGCGCGAGATCACCGATGAAGATCTGCATCGGCTGACGCAGATTCCGATGATCCGGATTACGCGTTTCGACTCTGCCAAAGC
>DJFN01000048.1:0-10428 GCA_002432085.1 Flavobacteriales bacterium UBA5871 | reverse complement strand
CTTCAAAGACCTGAAAAAACGCTTCGGCATCGGTCGCGATCGCAAAACCGAAATGAAAGTGTTCGACAACATCGCGGCTTCCAAAGTAATCATCGCCAACCGCAAGCTGTATGTGGACATCGAAGAAGGATTCATTGGCTGGGGACTGAAAAAGACCGAAGCGGTGAGCGACTGCTCCGAGATCGACGACATCATCGTGTTCTTCGACACCGGGAAATTCATGATCACGAAAGTGGCCGAGAAGAAATTCGTTGGCAAAGGAATCGTACACGCCGACGTTTGGAAAAAAGGCGACAAGCGCACGATTTACCTCGTGATGTACCAGGATGGTGTCGGTGGCTCAACGATGATGAAGCGTTTCTTCGTGAATTCCGTTACACGTGATACCGAATACGATCTGACACGCGGTCTGAAAGGCTCAAAACTGCTTTATTTCTCTGTCCATCCGAACGGCGAGCGCGAAGTTGTAACCGTGCATTTACGTCCTCGTCCGCATCTGAAGCGTCTGCGTTTCGATATCGACCTGGGCGACCTGCTCATCAAAGGACGTCAGTCGGCCGGAAACCGTGTGACGAAAGAAATCGTACAGAAAATCACCCAGAAAGAAGTCGGCGGCTCCACACTGGCGGCACGCAAGATCTGGTATGATACCGTTGTTGGTCGTCTGAACGACGAAGGCCGCGGGAAATTCCTCGGTGCGTTCAAAGGCGAAGACCGAATTCTCACACTCTACAAAAACGGCGAATACCGTTTGTCGACATTCGATCTGTCGAACCACTTCGACGAGGACATGGTCCATATCGAAAAATGGGTGCCGGACCGTCCGATCTCTGCTGTTTACTTCGACGGCGAAAAAGAGCTGCATTACGTGAAGCGCTTCCTCTGCGAAGTCACCAGCGACAAGCGCGTAAGCTATATTTCCGAATCGGCGGGTTCGTACCTCGATGTTGTTTCAACGGCTTACCGTCCGAAGGTGCGCATTATTTACAACAAGCTGCTGAAGGAAACCAAAAACCTGCCGGATAACGAAGTATTGCTCACCGATTTCATCGAAGTGAAAGGAATGAAAGCGCAGGGGAATCAGCTTACCAAGCTCAAAGTGAAGGAAATTGTGCTGACACATGAGATCGAAGGTGATGAGCCTTGGCCACAGGACGAAGCTCCGGAACTGGAAGGAACGGAAGAAAACGACGGCGAAGAAGGCGGAACGACAATCGAATGGGATCTGACCAAAGACGACGAAGACAATCAGCCGACGTTGTTTGATGATTGATCTTTACTCAATCTTCCACACCAGCGTTTTCAGCAGTTCTTCGTTTTTGATCTTCCGCTCTCCGTCGGAAAGCCAGCTGTTGTAATTTTTGAACAGGTAATAAATCGCAACGCGGTTGTAATGATCGAGGCTTTTATCGGAGATCATAGCAATCATGCCCTGTTCGATCTCGTCGGCATGGCGCGTTTCGGAAAGTGCGCGGCCAACACGTTGAATCGAGCCGAAATAATGATTGTTCGCCGGGTTTTCGATCTGCAGGCTGATACCCAGAAGCAATTGCTGCACATCGATGTCAAGCGCTTCGAGTTCACCTATATGCGTCTGGAATGACCGTTCGCCGTAATTCGAGTAAGCCATTCGCTGGAAACGATCATTCATGATGTTCAGATGCGCACGCAGGAAAACGCCCCAGTTTACCGTTTCTGCGGCCATAATGGCAATGTTGCGGGCATGATAGCGTGGACTACTATCCCTGCTGCACCCACCCATTACAGAGGTACTTCGTAATTTTTCGAGCAGCTGAGCTTTCTCTTCAGCGGAAAGTGATTCGTAATTTTCCGGTAAAGGTGTATACAATCCGTATTTGCCGTCCTCATGCATGATTACCGTCGACGTATCAATCATGCAATCGCTGTACTGGACCATGCGTGCATATTTTTCTGAAAGAGCAACCGACGAAAAATCCGTAACGAACCAGATGGCCAGAATGTCGTTTCCGGACCGTTGCCAGATCCACTTTCCTTTAACACTTCCTTGTTTCCACTGCGCAGTCGGCAGCTGAACTGTATGATCTTCGACATTAGAGGTTGAAAACGCTTCGAAATCAACCATTTTCTCTCCGTTTTCGTAACCAGGGTAGGCGCTTTTCACCACCACGAGATCAGTTAGGATTTCGCAGGTATATGTTTTGGTAAATTTTTCGAAAGTCATGCCGTCTTTCAGAGCGCTTTCTGCCGTGGAGAGAAGATCGTCTTTGATCACTACATAATGTCCGATTGCCTGCGAACGGGAATAATACACCCGATCGAGATCGCACTGCCGGTGTTTCAGGTTCAGGGAATCCACGATCAGCTTCAGCTTGCTCATCGTGGAGGCGTTATAAAGATAGTCGGTTGTATCCTTGGATTCCTGTTGTGCAGCAAGCGAAAGCGCTGCAAAAAGAAAAGCTATGGCTGATAAAAAAGGTCTCATAAATCGGTGATTGGTACCGAAATATAAGCTTTTTAGAAAGAAACATTACCGTTTTCTGGCCGATGCCGGATTATAAGACGCCAATCTCAGTGAAGAATGTTCGGTAATTTGTTGGATTAACGCCTGCATTTTAATGTTGTCTTCACTTGAGGATAGGAATAATCGCTGTGTGTGCGATGGATCCATAATGTAAAGCTCGTAAAAAACGCCGGTCACTGTTTCATCTACCAGAACGTGACGATTGCCGCCAGCACCACGGACCTGTGTTTTAGATCCTCGTTTTTTCAATAACACGAGCTCGTTTTCAGGATGAAAGGTTTTCCATTCGCCGCTGATTTTGCCCAGAAAGGACTTGAATTTCCGATAACGTAGCTGTTCAAAATCAAGCTCGACACCGGAACGTATTGTCAGAATGACGAACGCAGGCAGACAAAGTGCGTAGAATGCCGGATGTTTAGTATAGCCTAATAACAATCCCGGCGCAAGCGCGGCTATAAAACTCAGAATGGAAAGCTTGAGCAGCTCGTTGTTCTTTATCGAAAGCCGGGACATGAAATCAGGATTCAACTCCTTCTTCCACCAGCACGGTAGCATGCTCGAACTCTGCACGAAGCACAGAATCCCCGGCAACCTTATTCACTGGTTTACCCAAGCGCTTCATGTGACGGAAATGGGAAGCCAGTGCTGCACGCATAGTCGGGTAGTGGCGGTATTCCACCCCGAATTCTTCGCAGGTTTTCTGAACGATCTTCTGGATTTCCGGATAGTGAACGTGTGAAATGCGCGGAAACAAGTGATGCTCGACCTGGTAGTTCAATCCGCCGAGGAACCAGCTCACGACCTTATTTCTCGGAGCAAAATCGCTGGTCGTCTCGATCTGGTGAACTGCCCATTCGTTTTCGATCATCGTGAAATCGCCGTGTGTGTGCTCGAATTCCACGTTTTCCACTACGTGTGCCAGCTGGAATACGAACGACATCACCATGCCCAGCATCGCGTGCATGATCACAAAGCCGATGATCGCCGGAACAACGCCCCAGACCATGATCGGCAAAGCGAGGTACAATCCGAAATAAACGATCTTCGTGAACCAGAATACCAGGTGGTCGTTGCGCTTCATTTTCGCTACTTCCACGTTAAAGCGCTTTCCAACGAAATAATCCTGGAAATCTTTGATCAGGACCCAATACAGCGTACTGATGGCATACAGGAATGTCAGGTACCAATGCTGAACGATGTGTGCCTTGAAACGCGGCTGGGATTCGCTCATACGCAGCAAAGGCGTTTTAGCGATATCATCGTCTGCTCCGTCGACATTCGTATACGTGTGGTGAACCACATTGTGCTTCTGACGCCACATAAACGCATCGCTGCCGAGTGCATTCATGGAAAGTCCGAAGAAGTAGTTGACGTTTTTCTTGGTGCTGAACGCATCGTGACAAGCGTCGTGCATGATGTTAAAACCGACAAAAGCCTGCAGAACACCCATTGTTCCGGCGATAACGGCCGCCAGCCACATAGGCATCGGTACAAGCATCACCGCTGCAAAGCAAGCGAGATAAGAAGTGATGATGATACCGGCTTTCCAGTAAAGATGAGCGTTTCCGGATGATTTCAGCTGCTGCTCATCGAAGTACTGCTGAACAGATTTGCGGAGCGTGGAGAAAAAGTCACTGCTCGGGCGGGAGAATTGTATGATAGCCAAATCCAACGTTTAGAGTGCAAAGATAGGTTAAAATCGTGACGCCTGGGATGTTAAATTGAGTGAGTAGTAAACAGGGAACGGTGAATAGTAAGTAGTGAACAGTGAACTGTAAGCAGTGAACAGTGAATAGTGAACAGTTTTGTTGTTAAAGGAGAATTGGTGCGGGAAACCGTCTGCTCACTTTTTACTGATCACGTTTTATTAACCATTCCTAATTATCGATGATCTGATTTTCAGCAGAACGTTTTCTCCACTTTGCGATTCTTCGGAAAAGAAAGTCTGAAAGGAAAATGACACCAGTCCAGCAAATGGATTTGTAGATGAGCACTCTCACAACGTCAGATACGGAAATATGACAACCTTTTGTCAGATAATCCCAGTAGGTCTTGTAGTTGTATTCGAAAAAACAATCGGGAGCCTTTATATCAAGATCTTTTGGATTTTGTTGTTGGTACTCATAAAACAGATTCATATTCATTAGAACGGTCGTTGTAACCATTATCATCAGCAGCGGTATGATCGCCCATTTCCGGATGGCAAATTTCCGCATCAACAATGCACAAAAACAAGCAGCTAGGATATAAGNNAGATTCAAATAGAAAGAACCGAAATGTTTCCGAAATAAGGGGCGAAGGAAAAAATCATTGATACCCTCGCTGACTATTCTGGCCAGCGGAACCGCAATCGCAGCGATTGTGAGTATCAGAACGATGATCCCTGCTTTTTTCCAATTCATGAGCAGACAATGATACGGTTTTTCATCATTCCCCGCATTCAGAATCGAAGCGCCACCGACCGGAAGACCGGCGACTGGCGACCGATAACGGGAGATTTTTTTCAAAAATCTTCTTTATCTTTGTAATTCTTCGGATGATTTCTCTCCTGCCACCGGTAAATGAGGAAAGGATGATTGCTCTNNTCCCGCTGCCGGTCGTTCTGGCCAAAGGCGAAGGCGTGTATGTCTGGGATGTTGAAGGGAAACGCTATTACGATTTTCTTTCAGCTTATTCGGCTGTGAATCAAGGACACTGCCATCCGAAGATCGTGGATGCCATGGTGGAGCAGGCGCAAACGCTTGCTTTGACTTCCCGCGCATTCTATAATGACTCGCTGGGCGTTTACGAGCAGTTCATTACCCGTTATTTCGGCTTCGATAAAGTGCTGCCGATGAACACCGGNNCAAGCTGGCCCGCAAATGGGGCTATGAAAAGCGCAACATTGCCGAAAACGAAGCAAAGATCATTGTTTGCGAAGGCAACTTCCACGGTCGTACGACAACGATTATTTCTTTTTCCAGCGATCCGGATGCCAGCACGCATTTCGGGCCGTATACACCGGGTTTTATCCGCATTCCTTATGACGATACCGCAGCGCTCGAAGGAGCATTGAAGCAGCCGGGCGTGGTTGGTTTTCTCGTAGAGCCGATTCAGGGCGAAGCGGGTGTGTACGTTCCGCAGGAAGGCTACCTGGCGAAAGCAAAACAATTGTGTGAGGCTGCCAACGTACTCTTCATCGCCGATGAAGTGCAGACCGGAGTTGCCCGTACAGGAAAGCTGCTGGCTGTCGATCATGAAAACGTAAAGGCAGACATTCTCATCCTCGGAAAAGCGCTTTCGGGCGGTATGTACCCCGTTTCTGCGGTGCTGGCTAACGACGACATTATGATGGTCATCAAGCCCGGACAACACGGCTCGACCTTTGGTGGAAACCCGATCGCAGCGAAAGTGGCCATTGCCGCACTGAACGTGATCACTGATGAGCGCCTGGCTGAAAACTCCGAGCGCCTGGGTGTTCTCTTCCGCAAGGAAATGAACCGCATCATCGAAAAAACAGATCTCGTTAAAAGCGTACGCGGAAAAGGCTTGCTGAACGCCATCATCGTGAACGATTCACCGGAAAGCAAAACGGCCTGGAACCTCTGCATGCAGATGAAAGAAAACGGCTTGCTGGCTAAGCCTACACACGGCAATATCATTCGTTTCGCGCCGCCGCTGGTAATGAACGAAGAACAGCTGATGGAATGTGTGGCCATTATCGAAAAGAGTATTCTGGAATACAAAGCCTGATTCGTTTCAAGCTGCAGCCTGGCTTTACGAATGAATTCTAATAGCCCGATTTTCTCTTAACGATCCTGAGTTGGTATAAACAGGTAATTTTCCTTCTCCAGTTAATAATTCGGAGACCGAGCCTTCCTTTCGGCTAACCGGTCCCGGAAAGTGCTTGTCATTTGGGAGCCTGCTCCGGTCTTTCTGTGGACCGGTCCGAAAGGAAGGTGGTTTGCTGCAATCGGGCCAGAAAGGCATTTTTGCTACTTTTCTTTGCCGGAAAAAAGTAGAAGAATCAAAAATTCGAAGACAGGATTTTCGTATCAAAACTATGCGTAGTTTCGACGAAAATTTAACCGAATGGAATCGCTTATCTTTATTGGAAGTATTGTAGCGGGTTTACTACTACTGATTGTCATTATCGCTATTGTGCTCAAGAACAGCCTGATCGCCAAATCGAACCAGGTCGATAACGCGTTTGCGACGGTTGATGTCATGCTGAAACAACGCTTCGATCTTATTCCTCAGCTCACCGATTGTGTGAAAGGCTACATGCAGCACGAATCAGAGCTGTTGTCTAAGCTTACCGAGCTCCGATCCACACCGCGCGATGCCGAAGCACTGGCAGCAAGCAATGTGGAATTTAAGCAGCAATTACAGCAATTCATCATCAAAGCGGAAGCTTACCCTGAGCTGAAGGCCAGCGACCAATTCCTCATGCTCCAGCGAAGCATCAACGAAACGGAAGAACAACTGGCTGCGTCGCGTCGTACGTTTAATATGTCGATCAACATTTACAACAACGCGGTGTTGCAGTTTCCGTCGTCTATCATTGCACGTCGCAACGGTTTCGAGAAGAAAACCTATTTTGAATTCAACGATTAGCCATGGCAACTACTGCTGATTCGGTCTACGAACAACTCATGACCGGCGCTCTCGGCGAGCTCGAAAACGAACGAAAGCAATTTGTTCGTTCTTCCCGAAAAATCCTGCTGCTTTACCTTGGATTAACAGGCGGCTGGCTCGCGGTTTTCTTCTTCATGCACCTGCGTGACGGCGTGACATTGTTCGTTCCGCTGGGAGTGATCCTGGTGATCTTTATCATCTGGTATGCCATCAAACACAACCGGTTTTACCGTGCGTTCCGTCAGAAATTCAAGGCAACGGTCATTCCGGCGCTGGTGAAAGCTGTGGACGAACGTCTCGAATACCATCCCGAGCGCGGATTGATGACCGATTACAACGACAGCAAGCTGTTTCCGCACCGCTACGACCGTCACTAAGCCGAAGACACGATCACAGCGATGTTTGATCAGACGCAATTCGCCTTCGGAGAGATTTTCACCGAATACAAGACCGTTACGACCGACGGGAAAGGCAATCGCAAAGAGACCTGGCACACCGTCTTCAAAGGACTGTTCTTCACGGCCGATTTCAACAAGCATTTCAACGGTGAAACCATCATCGACCAGGATAACATGGAACGCATGTTCGGCGGACTCGGACGTAAATTCCAGCAGTGGAACGGCAGTCGCGACGGCGATCTCATCCGCATGGAAAATCCCGAATTCGAAAAACGCTTCGCTGTCTATTCCACCGACGAGCAGGAATGCCGTTATATCCTGACGCCGTCCTTGATGGAGCGCATCCTTCAGCTCAACGAAGCAACCGGTCGCAGCATCTGCCTTTCATTCCGAAACAGCAATGTCTATTTAGCCCATTCCTTCCGCAAAGAGCTCTTCGAGCCAGGTGTCTACCGGCAAGCACTCGACAAGGAAGAAGCGGCTTTCCTCATGAACATCATCGACAAAATGGCTGGAATCGTGGAGGATTTGAATCTGAATACTCGTATTTGGTCTAAAGTTTAAGAATAGTATTGAAAAGACGACTCCGATTGCATTTTACGACGATCCGATATATTTAAACGATACAACCTTTCACTCAGAACGATAATCCGAAGACCAAGCCTTCCTTTCGGCTAACCGGTCCCGGAAAGTGCTTGTCATATAGGAGCCTGCTCCAGTCTTTCTGTGGACCGGTCCGAAAGGAAGGTGGTTCGCTGCAATCGGAGCCAGAAAGGCATTTTTACTACTTTTTTTGCCGGAAAAAAGTAGGAGAGATCAGATTCGGAAAATGCGGCTTTGGGTGTTAATAGAATCTCTCGTGAACACGCAATAAAAAACACGTGTTTTTGTTAGTGTTGAGTATATTTGAACACATATAAACAATCCAGCATCACATTGGCAACTAAGATCAAATTCGGAACAGACGGTTGGCGCGCGATCATCGCGGAAGAATTCACAACCGAGAACGTAGCACGCGTAGCTTATGCAACGGCGCAGTGGCTCAAAAAATCAGGACAGGCACAACGTATCGCTTTAGGTCACGATTGTCGTTTTGCCGGTGAATTGTTTGCCGAAACTGCTGCCAAGGTCTTGTTGAACGAAGGCATCGAAGTGAAGATGTCACGCGGATTTGTTTCCACACCAATGATCTCGCTGGCGGCCGTTCAGCTTTCCTGCGGATTGGGCGTGATCATCACAGCGAGCCACAACCCGCCGGGCTACAACGGCTATAAGCTGAAAGCGCATTTCGGCGGTCCCCTGCAACCGGAGAAAGTGCAGGAAATCGAAGATATCATTCCGGAAGCGGTTCCTTTTGACTACGCAGCCGTATCACTCGACAGTTATATCCAATCCGGAAAGCTGGAGATCGTGGATTTCGAAACACGTTACGTGCAACACATCGAAGCGAATTTCGACCTGGAAGCGATCCGCAAATCCGGACTTAAATTGGTTTACGACGCCATGTACGGCGCCGGTCAGAACGTAATCCCGCGCATTTTGCCGGATGTAGAGCTGTTGCACTGCGAGCACAATCCATCGTTTTACGGACAGGCGCCGGAGCCGATCGCCAAAAACCTGCAGCCGCTCGAGCGTTACATCCGTGAAACAGGAAACATCGACTGCGCACTGGCTACCGACGGTGATGCCGACCGCATTGGTCTTTATAACGGAAAAGGCGAATTCATCGATTCCCACCACATCATTTTGTTGCTGATGCATTACCTGGTGAAATACAAAGGGTTGAGCGGTAAAGCCGTCACAGCTTTCAGTACGACACCTCGCGTGGGCAAGATGGCGGAACATTATGGTCTGCCGTTCGAAGTGGTGAAAATCGGCTTTAAATACATTGCCGGCATCATGGTCGAAGAAGACGTATTGATCGGCGGCGAAGAATCCGGCGGTATTGCTGTAAAAGGCCATATTCCGGAGCGTGACGGCATCTGGATGGGACTCATCATCTGGGAATTCATGGCGAAATCGGGCAAAACACTCGACCAGCTCATCGATGAGGTGTATGAAATCGTGGGCGCGTTCAAATTCGAGCGCAATGACCTGCACATTACCGAAGCGCTCAAGCAGAAAATCGTAACGAATTGCAATAACGGAAGCTATAAAAACTTTGGTAAATACGCTGTAAATGAGCTGCAAACGATCGACGGATGGAAGTATTTCTTCGACAGCGATCGTTGGGTCATGATCCGTGCTTCCGGTACCGAACCGGTGCTGCGTACCTACGCTGAAGCGCCGACAATGGAGGAAGTTCGCGAAATCCTGAGCATTACCGAACAAACAATCTGCAACTGATGGCCGGTTCATCTTATGGAACGATCTTCACGCTGTCTTCGTTCGGAGAATCGCACGGAGCGGCAATCGGAGGCGTGATCGACGGCGTTCCTGCGGGCATTTCGCTCGATATGGAAGCCATCAACAATGAATTGGTGCGTCGTCGTCCGGGACAGTCGGCAATTGTGACGCAGCGCAAGGAAGAAGACAGTGTGGAATTCCTTTCGGGCATTTTCGACGGAAAAACCACCGGAGCTTCCATCGGTTTCATTGTTCGGAATAATGACCAGAAATCAAACGATTACGATACACTCAAGGCAAGCTACCGTCCGTCGCATGCCGATTTTACCTACGATCAGAAATACGGTTTCCGCGATCACCGCGGCGGTGGAAGATCGAGCGCTCGTGAAACCATTGCCCGCGTTGTAGCCGGAGCGATTGCTAAGCAAGCGTTGGCAACTGCCGGCATTTCAGTCGAAGCATTTGTAGACCAGGTGGGCAATCTGCGCTGGGAAGGCGAGTGGAAGCCGGAGCTGGCTGCCGTTCGGGAAAGCAATCCCGTGCGTGTTCCCGATGCTGCTGCTG
>DJFN01000091.1 GCA_002432085.1 Flavobacteriales bacterium UBA5871 | reverse complement strand
ATCTCCAGCTCGGAACACAATACCGTTCCCGACTGGCGAAGCTCGACGTACAGCTTTTCGCGAACCGTTTCGACGGCTACATCAACCTGATGCCCGTTTTGCCGCCACAGCTCACCATCGTAGGCGCTTTTCCGGTGTTCGATTATCGTCAATCGGATATCGTGCTTGGCGGAATGAACGGCCAGGTGGAAATTCCGTTTCTGAAGCGTTTCAGCTATACTTTACAGGGAAGCTGGCTCTACGCGGCAGAATCCGGAAGCCGAAAGCCCGTTTACGGAATTCCATCCAATCGCATTACCAACCGGCTCAAATTCACTTCCAAACCCGGGAAGCGGAAGTGGGTTTATTTTGCCGAGCTGGAAGGCACACAGGTTTTTCACCAGGACCGCGTGCCGACCAATGCCGATTATGTGGCCCCACCACCCGGTTACTTCCTGCTGAACGGAGCAGTGGGAATTTCCAGAAAGACAGACTCAGGCGAAGCAATTCAACTGATGCTGTCCGTCACTAACCTCGGAAACGTATCCTACAGGGATTACATGAACCGTTTCCGCTATTTCACCGATGAACCGGGACGCAACTGGGCTCTGAAGCTCCTGGTCCCGTTTAGTATCCATTCAAAAAACGAACAAAAATGAAAGCATTTATCGCACTTACAATCATCGCAGCAGCTGGTTTATCGGCTTGCAAAAAAGACAAACCAATCGAAAATCCGCCGGTTGTGAACGAAGAAGAGCTCATCACGACCTGTCAGCTCACGTTTACGGACGTTAACGGCGTTCAACCGACCGTAACGGCTACTTTCCGCGACGTCGACGGGCCGGGAGGAAACGCGCCTGAGCTCTTTGATACGATTCGTTTGCAAGCTAATACAACTTACAATGCGGTGATCTCCCTCCTGAACGAAAGCGTTACGCCGGCAGAAAGTATTTCCGATGAAGTACTCGAAGAAGCCGATGAGCATTTGTTCTGCTTCACGCCAGCGATTACGCTCAACCTCGCGATCACGCGCACCGACTCTGACGGTCAGTTTGAGATCGGACTACAAAGCCAGTGGGTTACCGGAATTGCATCGGCGAGAGAAACAACGATTCGTCTCAAGCACCAGCCGGGCGTGAAAGACGGAACCTGTGAGCCAGGCGATACGGATTTGGAATTGAGCTTCCGAACCGAAATTCAATAACGAAAATGAGAGAACCGGGCCAGTCCCGGTTTTTTTTATTTCACTGATCTGCCTTAAATACGATGGGCAGGTTGAAATAACTGTCTACCGGTTTTCCGTTGTTTTTCGCAGGAATCCAATTTGGCATATTCTTAACCACACGAATGGCTTCTTTATCGCATTGCTCGCAATCCGGCATGCCTTTCCTCAATGTTACATTGGAAATAGCTCCTGTTTCCGCCGAAACGACGAACTGCACATAGCATTTCCCGTAAACAGTACCGGAAATAACCGATTCAGGCAATGATAGATTCGTCTTTAAATATTCCTTCAAGACAGCCATACCTCCGGGAAATTCAGCCCGGACTTCCACTATCTCAAGAATGGCCGGCGGTGGTTCTATCGGTTCTGGCTCAGGCTCGGGCACAGCGTTGAAACTGCGCTCGACGGCACGCGTCGGCATATCCGGTTGCAGCTCCGGACAGTTGGATTTTTTCCTCAACACCACAACTTCTTTTCTAAGCACCTTCAAAGCTTCTGAAATCCGTTTCTGCTGTTCATTCAATAACTGCAGTGCTTCAGGCAACGATCTCTTNNCTCCAGACTATAGTCACCATACGATTTCTGAAAAACGATCAGCAAACTGTCATTCGCCTGTGCATCAGCCCGGTAATACCGGATATATTCCGTCATCGTACGGTTCCTTTCCACTTCCGTTTTCGACTGTTTCAGGATATAATCGTGTATTTTAAAAAAAAGCGTGTCATGAGGCAGCTCCCAGGATCCGATCAACGAATCTTTGAATGCAAAAAACGCTTCGCCTCTGAAATCTTCTTTTTGATGTACTGGTTTCTTGCCCAAACACACCAGCTGTTTGTTTCGTTCTTCCCAAAGAATCTCATACTGATGCAGGCTATCCGGGAAAAACTGGCTTTTGTATAAAAAATCGTTGAATTCGGGAGATTGCTGTAAAATAGCATTACGGGTAGCAATGAATTTATTAACGGCACTGCGGTACGGCACATAGCTGGTTTTCAACTCCTGGCGACTTTCCTGTAATTCCTTTTGCAGCTCGATCGCACTCTTTTGCGAAAAAACCGATGTTAACAGAAGTATAAAGGCGATTGCAAGACTATTGCGTTTGTGATGCATATTAACGATTGATTCCGATAAAATTACAAAACAAACGGGAGACGATAAGAGCTATGCTATTTGTCCCTTGACAGATACCCTAAAGTGAAATCTAGCTCTCAACAGGTTGTTCTTCCACATTCCGGATCAGGTACAACCCGAGGAAATAACCTCCAACGGCTGTGCTCACGTGCCAGAGCCAATGCGTTCCCCACGGCATGAAGTCAATATGAACTTTTTCGTCGGTGAAACGGAACNNTACAGCAAAGCGAGGATCAAAGCGAAACACGCCGAGAAAAACAGGACGGAATGGCGAAAGCGTGAACGCAGCAGGAACAATAGACAGGGAAGGAGCAGCATCGTTCCGCGAACGACATAACCCGCGGAAATGCGGTCCTGGCCTTCCAATCCGGCAGTTGCGAGGTAGCTCAATCCGAAAAAAGCGACCAGGATGGGAATCAGCAGCCATTTCTTCGGCAGGACTTTCAGCCACATGACAATGCTGATTCCGAGTACCAACAAGACAATCGGCAATACATCCATGAGCAGCAGCCAGCCCGACGAGCGAAAAGCGTGAAAGAGCGTGCTTCCCAATCCGCCAAAAACGAGCAGCGGAATGCAGAAATAGACGATGAACGCCTGTTCTTTGTATTGTCCACGGAGCTGCCACAGGAAAATAAACGCCGGAATGAGAAACGTCAGCGATGAAAACGCATTCCACGGCTCAACGATGAGCTGCGACAAATCCGTTGTTTCCCGGTAAATTGGTCCGTGATCGGGAACTTCTGTTAAAATTGAAAGCCAATACATTGCTGTACAAAGGTCTGAAATCTGTTGTCTGGAATGGATACCGCATTGTTATCGGTACACTAAAAAACAACGAAAATCGGACGGGATTATTGTTTACAAAGAATGTTATAAAACGAAATCGGTAATAATATAAACTTATCTTAAGTGTCATAATTATTTAATTATGGAACAACAACCATCAGGTTTCGAACAGTATTTATCAAAATTTGGCCCAGTACTGTATGATGGCTATTGTGGTGAACCTGTTGCCTGGGGGTTTAAAATTGTAGCACGAATGGATGAAATACTCTTTCGCGAATTGGGTAAATATGGTCAATTGGAGTGCATTGAGTATGGTTTCGACACTAAATGGGCTTTAATCACAAAAACACTAAGCAGGGAAGAAGCTATTGAAAAATATGGTCCTATTACGAATGAAGTCTTTGGTCCAAGAGGAGGATGGAAATCGACTGACTTTGGAAGTAAACAATTTATTTCCAAGTATTTGAAACCTGAAAAATGATGGATATTATAGTTTAGTCAGATCCGACTCAAACAGTTGGAAGGATATATACTTTTTCAATACTCACAAACTAATTATCTCCCAAACTGCCGTAAATGATGGTCGATTCAGCCGATTCGCCGATCGGTTTACGACTAACAAACAGCTCCTTCGCAAGCGCCGCTCATGTAGCGGTGACCGCAATCGGCGTGATGAGCATCGACAATCGCAGCAAAATTTCCGCGCAATAACTCTTTAGCTATCTCGGCCATACGGACTGGCAGGAGCAATTCCGCTTCGCTCCACGTGTATTCATCGGCCACGCCTTTGCAATCGATGTATTCCAGCGTGCCTACCGGCTCGTAATCGTAGGCTTTCATAGCGTTGAAGAGCTCTTTCAGCGATTCCGGAAAGTACGGAATGACTTCCAGGATGTCGACAAACTCCGGATCGGGTGGCAGCAACGGAACGATATCGAGGTAATTTTCATAACGCACGTGATTCGGATACAGGTTATTGTAAGCACGGGCAAATTCGTCGTTTCCGCTGTTCGGACCGGCGAACGTAATGGTTTGCGTGATGTTGAACCCAAAAGCTCTTTTCAGGTAAGTCGCTGCGATCGGAGCAATTCCGCCGCCTTTGCTGTGTCCGGTGATGTACAGCGGCTGGTCTCCGTTCGGATCCAGCTCACGAATCGCTTGTTTGATGCCATCCTGCAAAAGACTCAACGCAAACAGGAATCCGGAATGTACCTTTCCCGGAAGGTAAACCGAGGACGCGGGAACAGCCATGAAATCCTGCAGCCAGTCGAAGAAGGAATCCCAGTTCAGAGCGGGCGGCAGTGTGCCTCGGAAAGCGACGATGATGCCATTCGCTGTTTTACCAACTAATGCAGCTTCGATTTGTCCGGAAGTCACCACATACGGATTTCCAATAAACTGAACGGCTGTGTATTGACGCAGGTATTGTGCTTTGGTCGGATCCGGCACCCAATGGCCGTCAACGTATTTTTCCAATGGATTGTAATTGCCACTGGGGTCGGTTGGATTGATCGCATAAGCCGAAGCAGATGCACATAGTAATTGACACGGTAATGAAATAGTGCTCATAATAGCGGTTTGGTTCAACAGCGTTTTTGTCTGCCGGCAATGTAAACCCTTTCCCATAAAGGAGTACCGGTAGAATTATCCGTTTCGCCGGTATAGGTAATTCTACGGTGCTGCAAACCGGATTAATTCTTACTTTAGGTCTTTAACTTAACGCATTATGAACCTGCTATTTACAAAATCACCGTTATTCCCTGACGAACGCTTCGTTCCGCTTGGAAAAGCCGCTAAAAATGCCACTTTACTGGAAGCTGCATCTGCGGTTGCAGAGAAAATCAGCCATTCGGTGAAAGCCGAAGTCGAAGGTATCTGGGGAACGCTTGGCTGGGCGGACGACAAGCCGTTCACGCCAACCGGCCAGCTTTACTTTTCGGAAGAAGGCAATATCGATGAAGGAATGAACCAGTTTGATGAAGCGCACGAGCTCACGCAGCAGGAAATCGCCAATATCAAGGAAATCAATCCCGATCTGGACGTTCATGCCAAAGGACAGGTACGCGAGCGCTATATCAATTTCAACGAGATCGATTTCGAGCTGCCGGCAGTATTCAATCCGCTGGAGCTTCCAAAGCTGCGACTGACGCTTTTCCTGCGTCCGCATGAAGGAGCGATCGTGTATTACCAGCACAGCGAGCGCGGCAACAAGAACGACCCGAACGCCGTTTTCGAATACATTCTGAACCAGGGCGGCTCACCGGATCGCGATCGACTCAGTTATTTGTTTCCTGTGGAGCCGAAACACAAGCTCGTCCCTGTTGATGAGTCAAAAAATCTCTATAAAGAATCCGATGAAGAAACAGGAACGGCGTTTATTATTAAGATCCTGACGTTTACCCAAAAACCTGCTTCCGAGCAGGAAATCTACGAAAGCCAAGTGAAAGAGCTGAATAAATCGCTGGCTAAAAAAGCGCAGGACTTTCTCGAGCCGGGAAAAGGGCTCTACGAGCTTGTCGGGAAGGACAAATACGACCTGTTGCTGTTCGACGCAGCAAGCACTGCAAGTTCTGGCGGCGCTTTCGTTTCCGTAACGGCCGGCGACCAGATCAAGCAAGACGCCAAAACGCTATTGCTCATTCACGGTACGTTCGTGAACACGAATTCTTCCTACAAAGACCTGTTGTTGTATAACACCGCCAAAGGCACGTCTTTTTTGCAGGAATTGCTGCAACAAGGCCATTTCGAGCAGATCATCGCGCTCAATCATCCAACTATTTCCCACGATGCCGAGCAGAATGTCGAATGGTTCCGCAGCAGGCTTTCTGCTTTAAATATTCGTTTTGAGCAGCCATTGCAGATCATCACGACGAGCAGGGGAGCGCTGGTGGCTGAATTCATGGCGGCTGACCAGAACATGCTTCCGTTTATTCCGGAGATCAGCAAAGTCATGATGTTCTCGGCTGGAAACGGCTGTGGCTATTTCCAGATTGGTGGACGGATCTCGGCCATTCTTTCCATCTGGCGCAAAACAGCTTCGGGTCCGGTAGGGAAGATCATCCTGGCCATTGCTCAGCTTTCGGTCGACTGGTTTCTCAGTCAACCGGGTTGTGTGTTGATGAATCCCGACAAACCGGTACTGGGAACGATTCTCAACAGCAGTCCGATCAACCGGAACATTCAGTACATGACCGTTGCTTCCGACTGGCACAATTGCCTCAACGAAGACCTGGAGTGGTACAAACGGCTGGGAAATACGTCGTTGGATACGCTGATCAAGATTGCGTTAGGCAAACAGCACGACTGGGTGATCGGCTATGAGTGTCAGAAGCTGATTCCGGTTGATTCCAACGTGCCTTTGCTCGAAGAGCGTCATTCGGTTCACGGTCGCTACCTGGAGCTGAATTACGTCAAGCACAAGGTCGATGGCGATTGCGTACTGATGGCCGATCCGCACGTGGTGATTCCGACTTTTTTCAATTAACGGCGATCAACGTCCGCGGAGAACGCCCATAACGGCCAGGAACATGCCCGGATCTTTCACGGCGATGCGGTAAGCTTTTTCGCGGTTGTGGAACACTTCGAGTGCCGTCGAAACGACTTCCGTGCTTCCGTGATCGTAGTATTTTACATTATATCCCATGCAGCCGCCCATTTCTCCGGATGCGGGCAGATCGGTGTCGTAGCGCATTTCATCGCCGGAAATAACAAACGGAATGGTGAACGGAACAATCTTTTTCAGATCGGTTCCGTTTGAACGGTCGCGCATCAATTGGTGCAGCTTGATCCAGTGCGGAACTTTAGAATGGTTTTCGAGGTGATGGCCGAACTCGTGCATCACGGTTGCTTTACTGCTGGTGACCTTATTCAGGTGGATCATCTTTTCTTCCGTGCGGTAGAAAGCCCTTCCGACCAATCCGTCTACTTTGACACCGGCTTTACCCGTATAATTCAATACGGCAGGGGAGACGATATTGCTTATATTATCCCAGGCCTCCTGCACTTTCGGACGCACCCAGGTATCGTCTTGCGGAAGCTGTACACCTTCGTTGTCAACTACATTGCTGTTGAGCGTGTCGCCTTCCCAGACTTCATCATTCCCACCTTCGCTCAGTGGAAGCTTGTAAATGAAATCCATCAGTTTCGGCTTCAGGTAATCTTCCAGGATTTTCGACGCGACACGTGCAGTATCGTTGGAGCTATCGAGACCGGCACCAACTCCCGTTGCTATTTTGAAAAAGCGCTCTTCCTGGCTCTGCGATTGGAATGCTTCACGAAGTATCCGGTTGGCGATCTGAGTAGCCATGTCCAATGAAGACTGAGACGGACCGAACAGACCTTCTTTCGGAGTCCGGTACTGAATATCTTCTTCAATGAGGTTGAAATTGAAATTCTGGTCCTCATGTTTCAGCTGATTCAGATACGCCTCGCCAATGGAAATATCCATCATTCTTTTATAAGCATACTTCGCTACTTTGTCGAGCGTCGTATTCTGGTTGAACGTCTTGAAAAACCGTTGCCGGAACGTGTAAGCCCTGTCATTGTCATTCTCCGAGCTATCCAAAGCTTCTTTAAGCATTACCGGCAGCATACCGATGATTTCCGGCACCACCTCGAGGTTTTCTTTCGACAAGGTAAGATCGTTCAATCCGAGGTTATTGTCCCGTGCCTCCTGATAGGCTCGCATATGCTGCGTATCCTCGTCAGGCGCATTCCGGAAGACTTCGTCATGGCTTTCCCTTGCATGGTCAGTGTCACCTTTGGTACGATCTACGACCATCTCCGACAACGGCTTGGGTTTCACAAACTGAACAGGCGATTGCGTATTGGCCGATTCCTGGATCTTTTTGAGCTGAGCGGTCGATGAACGCTTATCGTTGAATGACAGCGAATTGTTCTTTCGGTTGTTGCGGGAAGCGCCATACAACTGGCTTTTGTTTGTGGCGGTTTTAACGGACGTCCTCATCGTTTTTTCGGGTTTGGTGCCGATTAAATATAGGGAATTTCGGTTTTGTCGTCAAAACGTTTCCGTTTCTCCACAAGTGCTATGGAAATCCTTTAGAATTTCACTTCCCGGTGGGGGAAAATCCTGTAGCTTTTTCCCTTCTCGACGATCGGATCGCCAACCAGCCAGTTCAGCAGGCCGGCATGGCTAAGTGAAAACAGCTGAAAACCTTCATAGGTCACTTTACTATTGATCCATCCTGAATTGAGCTGAAAATTATGCGTAAATTTCAGCGTATCACCCGGAGCAAGCCAGGAATAGTCCTTCAGATGCGTGAAATGCTCACCGTAGCTCGTTTGCAGCAGATCCCAATGATTTATCAGTCCGTTTTCGTAGATGATGGTTGCCTTTGCAGGACCGATATAGGTGTAGCTCGGAATGAAATAGCCCGTTTGCGTGCGATTGCGGATCGTAGCCGTGTAATGGACTGTCATTCCATCCACACTTGCATGAGCGTCGATCAGCTGCAGGTCGCTTAGATTGCTCAACCAGTATTTTTTGAGCTCGGGCAACGCCGTTGAAAACGGATATGCGCTCGACAATTCCTTGCATTTATCCCAGTAATGCCAGCGATTTTTCTGATCCAGCAGCTCGTATACTTTTAGCAGGACCTGTTGTAAATGCTCGTCGTTGTGGCTGAGCATCATGACCTGATGCTGCCCCATGTAATTTGAAGAGCTGTAGATCATTCCGAGCTCGCTGACCGTAACCCGATGATCGACTTGATTCGGACTACCTCCGACAAAACCGTCATCCGAAAAACGACCAAAGATCCGGTACCATTTCCCTGCAACCTGAACACTGTCTTTAAACCCGTACGAATGCGCTCCTATAAAAGGACTAAGAGGCGGTATACTATCCGCAAAAACCGGGTTATTAACCGAAACCGTATCCATAGCTAACGGAAAGCGTCTGAACGGCGCTTCATAAAAATCAACGTGAATTCGATTGGCCGGAACTACGGAATCTTTGAACGAATAAGCTTCCTGTAACGTCATATTTCCCTGCTCGATTTTTACACGGAAAAGATCCGCATCGCCCATCACACCAATGTAATAGGCTTCATTTTGTGCCTGTACGAATACACAGAAGAGAAAGCTGTAAACAATAAACAAATACTTCATGTTGCTTGTGAGTTGGATTTAAATACAGTCTGATTGCGGTTCGGTTCAATTACCGTTCATCACATTTACTTGTTTGATCGAATTAAATCCATTTACTTTGTAATTCAAAGTTCTTTTAATTATTAAAACCAAATCTATGGAAACACAACGAAATTTATCCCGGGCAGTGACGATCGTAGCGATGGTTACGCTGACATTATTGTCTGTTCCGCTCATCGCCATGCAATTCACCAACGAAGTCGACTGGAGCGTATTCGATTTCTTCATTATGGGCATACTGATCTTCGGAACAGGCGTTTCATACGTGGTGCTCACACATTTCACATCCAGTCTCATTTACCGACTGGCAGTAGCAGGGGCGATCGGAACGACCTTTCTGATGATCTGGGCCAACCTGGCCGTAGGATTGATCGGCGGCGGACCACATGCCGGCAATTTTCTCTACTTGCTCGTCATCGCGATTGTGATCGTCGGGACCGTTCTGTCGCGTTTTACGGCAAAAGGCATGGAAAAAACCATGTTCGGTGCTGCACTGGCAGTTGTCATGATCGCCCTGATCGCGTTGTCGACCGGTATGCAGTATTATCCCGAAAGCTCTACAGCACAAATCCTCGGCGTAAATGCGTTCTTCGCAGGCTTGTATTCCGTTGCCGGATTGCTTTTCCGCTTCATTGCTTTGAAAGAAGCTCCGAGTGGTCCCGACACTGATTAGAGTTTAGATGATTAACCACAAAAGACACAAAAGAACGTTACGTACTGAGCGTAGTTAGAAGCACCGCCCGCTTTGGCGGACGTTACACAAAAGCGTAAGCAAATTTAATTCGGTGAATCAAACGGGTTTATTTTTGTGAAATTCCCGGTCAAGGCCGGGATTTTTCATTTCCGGAAATCGGTAGGAGAGGGGCTGTTCCGGAAATCCGTATATTCGGTTCATGAACCTGAAGATCCTGCTTTATACCACCGGATTGGTCGCCGTTTTATCGGCTTGCGACACCAGCACCCACAAATACATTTCTTTCGAAACCGACAGTTCGGCCGAATTTCAAACCATTTTCGGATGGAAACCCGATTCTTCCTGCAATGTTTACACCTACGACACGACGATAACCTACAACGACGTCCAGCTGCTGTTCTACAAAGACAACTCGACGCTGAACAGCTTCCCGAAAAAGGTCTACGAATACTTCGATGCGGCAGACGGAAGCATAGACTCGGCGCTGGTTACCGATTATTTCTTCGATCTCAAAACAACCGACAAGCGCGTGGTCGAAAATGACTCGATCCTGGTGATCTTCAAGAAAGGCAGGAAGAAAATCAAGACGGAAGTTCTTTACAAGAAAGAGTCAGAATCCACTCTCTGGGACCGTGCGCCGCTGCCGAAGCTGCATTAAGTTAAAAATCCGATGGGAGAGAGGCCTTAATAAAATTCTTATATGCGATTCATGAACCGAAAACTGTTGCTTTTTTCCATCTGTCTGGCGCACTGTTATCTGCCTGCAACGAAGTCATTCCGCCTGCATACATAACAAAGCCTGGGGCTGACTTTTTTACCACCGTATTCTGGGAACCCGATTCGGCGAATCCCTGCAGATTGATTTCCGAGGACACGAACATCGTCTTCAACAACGTCCTGCTGCTGTTCTACAAAGACAACTCGACGATCAACAGCTTTCCCCGAACAATCTACGATCTCGATTCGACGCTGGTCACATCCCATCATTTCGATCTCACTCAGGACGATTCACGCGTCGAAGAAAACGACTCGATCCTGGTGATTTTCAAAAAAGGCAAGAAGAAAGTAAAGACGCAGGTCCTGCATAAGGACGGTTTGTGGAATATGCAGCTGCGGGTGCATTAGGGCGCTGGCATTTTACTTCAAAGCCATAAATTCCTCAACCAGTTTTACAACTTCATCAAAATTCGTTTCCAGCGCTTTATGCCCGCCATCGAGAATGTGTACTTGGACATCGTTTAAATCTCGTTTGTAACAGGGCGCTTCCTTCACACTAAAGAATGCATCGTGCTTTCCCCAGATGACCAGAGTACGCGGCTGGTGTGTCCGGAAATAGTGCTGAAACACCGGGAAAAGTTCCATGTTTTTCCTGTAATCACAATTCAATTCGAACTGCATTTCCACATTACCGGGTCTGCTCATTCGCTCCCAATCGAGGATCCAGCCTTCGGGACTGACACGATCGAGCAGCTCGTCCGGAAGTCCGGCGGTGTATTGCATTTTCGTCCCTTCTTCGCTCAGAAATGCGGAGACTTTCTGTTTCTTTTCTTCAGTTGGATGTTCCCAGTAATCCAGCGTTTCATCCCATTCCGGGCCGATGCCTTCCCTGTAAGCGTTGCCATTCTGAATGATCAGGCCTTCGATTTTATCGGGATGATCGACACACAATCGCAGTCCGATAGGGCAGCCGTAATCGTGCAGATAAATCGTAAATGAATTCAGTCCCAGCTCCTCCGTAAACCGATGGATGTAAACGGCCATGTTTTCAAACGTATACGAAAAACTGTTCTTGTCCGGAAAAGCGCTGAATCCGAACCCCGGATAATCGGGCGCTACGAGATGAAACCGGTCTGACAGCATCGTCATGAAATTTTTAAACATCACCGACGAGCTGGGAAATCCGTGCAGCAATAACAATGATGGATTTTTTCTGTCGCCCGCTTCGCGGTAAAAAATATCCACGCCGTCGATGGTTAGTGTTTTATGGAAGATCTGTCTGCTCATATCGGTCGAATTAATCGCTGATATAAGTTAGGGAAATCAGATTTAAAAAGCGCTCATTTTTAAGTCTGTATCTCAAAAAAAACGCTATTTTCGAAAGCGGGTAACTAACATTATTCACTAAAACAATCCTGATGCAACTTACTACTCTGACGCTTAAAGTCAAGCTCACCGAATCTTATCAAAACAACGATTTTGAAATCCATGAATCTTTTCTTGAAATCGTTATTCCACTTTATGAAAACCAGCTCCAGGTAAGCACAGATCCTGTTGTTATCGGTTTATCGAAGTCAAACGAATATTTTGAAGCGAATCTCGTCATCAAGTACCGGTACGAACCGGAACTAAACTTGATTACTTTCTACGGGAATGACCTGGTATCACCTGATTCTATTCGATTAATCCTGCGTCCTGTCAATGGAGGTGAAGCAATTGCAATCAATTCCTACGAACCTCAGAGCAGTGACCTTTTAGAAGAACTAAGAATGAGACTACGGTCGGTTAACGATCAGATTATCAAACATGCAGAAGATTGCAACCTGAACGTGATCGTCAGAACGCCAATGCCCGAATTAGCATCCGAATTGCATGAAGACCTCAAAATTGTTCATTACAAAGGCCGAATGCTGGAGTTGTTTAATTCTGAAAAGGAATACGATTCGGACCATGAAGTATTGCATTACAGATCAACACATTACGGCACAGGAAAGTTGGCACCCGGGCAAAAATTCGCAAATGTGCTCGGAAGCACCGCTGATCCGAGAATTAACTCCATAAGCTGGTTAATGCTCTGGAGAAACGAATTTGGACCTGTTGAAAATTGCACCTCGCACAACTACGATGGATTTAACTGTACAACGAGGCTGGTTGGCGGACACTGTATTTTAGGAAGTACGTCAAAAGCCGTTGAACATGGCAGCAACTATGTTTTCATTGCTCCAATTTGCATCCAGCATAATAATAACAACAACGTGCACATGATGCCGCTTATGAACGATGGAAGGGTTATCACGTTGAAAGGCTATATGATGTAGTGTTGTTCAGAGCATTAGATCTTTCTAGTGAAGCTTATTTGTTTTATAATAAATATTATGTTAAATAGAATATTCGAAACTACCTTTGCTACAAACTTCCTGTTTGAATCCTTTTCTCTCTGCTATCGAGATTAAAAGAATCCTATCACCCATTACATACCGCACTTTAAAAACATTCCCCAAGATTCTATCCAATCCTTCTACAATACAATTTCAATCTTCAGTATTACTCAAAACTTTCTACGCCATTCTCAGCAAGAATATTTAGCCGAATCATGATGCAAACAAACAAGCTCGCTAATCCAACACTATTCCCTTGTGTATCTTGATCATGTATATTTCTGCACTGCCCAAAATCGATCTTGGAATTTGCCGTCTGTTGATCGATTCGATTTTTCTGGCTGATTCTCGGCGGCAATGTTATGTTAAATAGAATGACCTCTATTTTCTATTAGTGACAACGCATTCAAAAAACTGCGAAACATAACATCAGCCTAACGGAACGACTCTGATGATTTAATCTAACAGAATGCCGTTGCTATTTGGTATTTTTTTAACATTCAGCTATCTTTGTAGCTATGTCGTCGTTACTTTTAAAGCATTCATCGAATTTATTGCTCTGCTGCCTTTTTCTGTACTCCTGTACACAAAAGACAGCTACCAGTCGCACATGGCCAAAGCTCGACGCCGTTGAATACCCGGTTTTATATCCTGCATTTGTAGCCGGAATGGACGAAGCACCACTGGATTTTCCCGCACCGTGGAATGTCGAAACGTTGAAAAAAATGGGCGTTCGCTCGATCGTTCTTTATAACAAAGGCGGTCGAAATCCGGAAGATACGCTCGAGGAAATAACTTTAACGTTTACCAACAACTGGTCGTTTTTACATTACAAAGGCTACAAGTTCGACGAAACACGCACTCCCAGAACAACCGGCCGCATTCAGCTTCCGGGCAAGCAAACCGATGGCGAGATCTATTTCCGCAAGCACCTGGGCATCGTCAAGGAACACAAAACGATCGTTCGTCCAACCGAAAACGGCTTTCTTTGTCTGCAGAAACGCGCCAATGCCCGTTTCGATACAACCTGGATTCAAGGAACACTTCAGCAACCGGAATTCGTCGCCTCAAAAATTGGCAATACGTTGTATTCCATTGATCTGTATATCAAATACGGTAGCAGCACTTCGCAGATCGGCGAGGCTTTCTCACAGCTTCCTTTTTCTCCGGAAAGTATTTCGAGAGCACAATGCAGCGTGATTTTCACCCGAAACGGTCGCCCGATCGATGCTTTTCTGCTGTACGAGAACTTCGTGCAGATCATCCGCACCAAAGCCTGGACCTATAATTCCGATCACACGCTGGCGTCATACCAGGAATGGCTTGGCAATTCGGTCATCAAGACTATGAGCTGGCAGTACGGCGAATCTACGCTGCCAACACACCTGATTGTAAACCGGAAAACGTACTTTTACCACTATCAATAGTGGCTATGTACAAAAAAGAGGAAATCCGGGAGCTGAAAACCCGTTTCTGGGCTGAATTCAAATCGTATATGTCGCGTACGCGCTCGGCTGCGGGCCGCAATAACAACTGGATCAATTATCCTTCCGAGATCCGTTTTATCTATATCCGTGTCGATGCCGATGAAAGCGGAGCTCGCTTATGCTTTGATATCCAGGCGAAAGACGAAGGCGTCCGGGCGATCATCTGGGAACAGATGCACGAGCTCAAAAGAGTACTCGAGCACGAAATGGGAACTTCCGGTGTCTGGCTGGAAAACTGTCATTCCGAGAGCGTTCCATCGTTCAACCGTATCGTATGGGAACGCAGCGACCTGAGCATTTTCCGCGAAGAAGATCATCCGGAAATTTTCGCTTTCCTGAAAGACCGGCTCGTTCACTTCGATCAATTTTACGATAATTTCAAGGACATTCTTATAAACCTCGCGTCCTAAGGCGAAACTTCCCTATTTTTATAGCATGAAACAAACCATCGCTCTTCTGCTGTTGTGCGGCCTGACGGCTTTTTCGGCACAGGCACAGACCACCATTTTCGAACAGGATTTCGAATCCGGCATTCCCGGCGCCACATGGTCCGTCATTGTAAATGATACACACACAGTACATTCATCGGTAGCGGAATACGAGCCAGGCTGGATCGCAGTAGCAGATCCGGAAAACACAGAAGACACCGTAGCTGCGGCGACATCGTATTTCGATCCGTCCGGACAAGCGGACCGCTGGCTGATCACACCTTCCATCGGACTCGGCTCGTTCGGAAATATCCTGAAATGGGAAGGAAAATCGCACGATCCAAGCTACCCGGATGGTTACTATGTATTGATCTCGACAACAGATACACAGATTTCGAGCTTCACCGACACTTTGCTGCGCGTGGCTACTGAGTCTGAGTTCTGGACAACACATGAAGTGAACCTGAGCGATTCGGGCTATAACTCCGGATCCGTGTTCATCGCGTTTGTTCTGCGCACTTACGACGGTTTCAAGCTTTACATCGATGACGTAGCGCTTCGCATCGAGGATCCGGTTGGACTTTGGGAAAATGCTCAACCGAATGTTACGATTTACCCAAATCCGGTAAGCGATCAGCTGCACGTGAAAGACTTTGCGGTTCAAAACGCACGCGTTTACACGATTGCCGGTCAATTGGTAGCAACCCCGGAAATAGAAAACAACTCGACGATCGAAGTCTCCGATCTGCATCCGGGAACTTACATTATTGAATTAACCGATCTGAATGGAATAACTGTCCGACAGCGGTTTATTAAGCACTAAACCATGAAAACCTACCGCTTACTACCGATTTTCATCCTGCTATTGCTCGTTTGTTCGTGCAAGAACGACCTTTCCACTCCGGAAAAATTTACCGAGCAGCTGGTAGAAGCTATCAACGATCGCGATACGGCCATGTTCAACGAGCTATTCGCTACCAGGGCGGATCTGGACGAAACCGACAAGATTGTCAAGGGAAATCGCAACAAGCTTTACGCACTCGATGATGAGGATAAAAATCAGATTCTGAACAAATTGAACAACAAAAAGCCGGAATCTTATGAAGATCTGACGAATGCGATCAGCAAAATTTCCACCTTTCAGCTCAATCCCTACGATGTCCAAACGCCTTCCCGGTTCAAAGTCGTCGCGAATATGGAAGTGGAAATCGTTACACCCGAAGGCAAAAAGAAAATCATTCGCGTTTACCGCCTGCTGAAATGCGGTACCAAATGGAAATCGATCCGCGGAATCAGTGTTGAGGATTTCTATATCAACTAAGTCAATATACCTGATACATACCTTAAACTAACAACCATGAAAAACTACTTCATTATCCCTGCACTCGCAGCATTGCTGTGCGCCTGCTCCGGAAAAAGCGACTTGTCAACACCGGAAAAATTCACCGACCAATTGGTTGCCGCCATCAATGATCGCGATACGGTCCTCTTCAACGATCTGTACGTGAAAAACGACGACATGAACGAGCTGATGAAAAAAGGCAAATCCCAGGCGCCGCAGCTTACTCAGATGGAGGAAGAAGCAAAAAACCGTATGCTCCAGGATGTAGTTTCCGAGCAGGAAACTTCGTACGGCAACCTGGCCGAAGATATCACGAAGATTTCGACGTTCCAGCTCAATCTTTACGAAATCGAAAACGACGAAGGCGTGAGTCGCATTCGGAACCTTGAAGTGGAAATCGAAACGCCGGAGCACAAGAAAAAAATCATTCGCATTCCGTTGCTGGTAAAATGCGGCACGAAATGGAAATCGTTCGGTCCTATCACGTCGGATGATGTGTACTTGAATTAAGGACTAAATACCCCGCGAATTAACTAATTGGCGCGAAATAGGCTTGTTTGCCAGTTCTCTCACAGCATTTTTCGATATCAGTCAGCCAAGTGGTATAAAAAACAAAAACGCCTCCCGAATCGAGAGGCGTTTTCATTTCAAGAGACTTGATTAAGCTTGTCCGAGCGTATCGGCAACGGTTTGCGCGATCGCTGATTTCTCGAAACGCAGCTTCGTGCCTTCGGAACTCAACAGTACAGTTGTGTCGGTTACTTCCAGGATTTTACCGTGGATACCGCCGATTGTCAGAACTTTATCACCTTGCTTCAGGTTACTGCGGAACGCTTTCTGTTCCTTCTGTTTTTTCATTTGTGGTCTGATCATGAAGAAGTAGAAAACTACCAGCATCAAGCCCAGCATGATAATCTGTGTTGGCATATTTATGTGTTTGTTTTACTTATTTGATAATGTTGGCCTTCACCATGATCGTGGTGCTGGAAGGCGTTGTGTTCGACGACACGGTGATCGTCTTCTTGATTGGTCCGAGTGAAAAACCGCTGGTATTCACCTGCGCTTTGATCACACCCTTTTCTCCCGGCGGGATCGGATCTTTCGTCCAGTCGGCTACCGTACAGCCGCATGTTCCTCTCACCTCCGACAGGATCAGCGCGCCTTCGCCGGTGTTTTCCCCTTCGAATTTCGCATTGATCACTTCTCCGACGGCCACTTTTCCGGCGTCGTAAGTCGACTGCAGCTTCATCGTCGTTTTAAAACCGACTTCCACTTCGTTTTTCGTTTCACATCCGAAGGCCAGCAACGCCAGCATACATACGGCAAATCCCAGTTTTCTCATCACTTGTCATTCATTAGTCCACGAC
>DJFN01000224.1 GCA_002432085.1 Flavobacteriales bacterium UBA5871 | reverse complement strand
GTTCCAGACTTTTTCCACGAACGGACAAGTCGTATTGTAAGTTGCCACGTTCACGCCTTTAGCCGACAGCAAAGCTTCGATTTCCAGCGTTGTTCCGAAAGCAGGAATGACCACGATATCGTCGGCGGTGATCTCGTCCCAGGGAATGAGCTGTTTCCCGCTTGTATCCTGGATAAACTCAATGCCGTGACGAATGAGGTCTTCGTTCACGCCCGGATTGTGGATCATCTGGCTGAGCAGGAAAATGCGCTTGCCCGGATTTTCGCTGATGGCCCTGTAAGCGATCTCGATGGCATTTTCGACGCCGTAGCAAAAACCGAAATGGCGTGCAATAGACAATTTAATAGTGCCGAAATCCAGCACAGTTGGTGTGAAATCCCGTTTACGCGGATCCTGCAGCTTGCGGAAGGCTTTCACTTTGCTGATGATAGGCGAGCGGTAAAATGCCGGAATTTCGAACTGTTTCATGCAGTGCAAAGGTACGAAATTCTTGCAGCTGTTTGGCTGTGTGAATTACTCCAATCTAGTTATTGCTGAAGTAATTTCAGCATTTCGAGATAGAACTGTTGTGTACCGCCGCTCGTTGTCTGGTAACCGTTCAATAAAGTATCCCATGCACTTTGAAAACCGTACTCATCAACGAAATCATTTAACCACTCGAGAGTGTCTTGCTGGTCATTCTCACTGGTCTTACCGGGACTGCCCGCCTGCTGGTTGAAAGAAAGATTGCCATTTTTGATTGCGTCATCGATGCGCTTCTTTACTGAGGTGACTTCTTTGCCACCTTTACTGGTGCCGTGCTGCCACAAAAACGGGGAGTGCTTGTTTTTCTTACCGCCGCCGAATCCGCCCGAATCATTTCCTAAATCGGAAGGAATGGGTTCGTGTTTTGGAGCAACCAGCCATTTACCAATCGGGTACTCAACTCCCCAACTACATAAGAATTGAGCCTTTTCGTAAGATTGCAGCTCGTCAACATTTACGCGATAATGCACGTAGCCCGGGTTTTGTGAGGTAGTTTTGCTATATAAGTCAGATAAATGTCCTTTGACGTTTTGCTCTACTTTTGCAGAATGGTCCGCATTTGCTTTGGTAGAAATGGGATAGAGATTTTCTTCGATTCCGAAACCACCGAGATCGTGATTTAACAAATGTCCACGAACGACATTTGCTTTTTTATAATGATTGCGAATCCATTTCATCCAATCGGAATTGACGCCCGTTGCACTACCGCGAACAGGATTGTCGGGATCAAGCTTTGCGTACATGCCTTTTCCAACCGGACGATGAGCCCCTTTTCCATCCACATTGATCGTACCCGTGGTATGTTTTATATCTGTTTTAAGCTGCGCAACGGGCTGCGTGCTTCCGGCGATCTGTTTAAGCTGTGAGAGCTGATTAGCCTGTGGACTGTTATCCGCCATATCCTGAGCGGCTTTGAGTTGTAGGGTTGAACCGGTATTTTCTTCGAATGACGAATCCTGTTCCGCATTTCGTTTTTCACGGGAGCCATCTTTCGTTTCGGAAGAGTTGGTTTTCGGAGCGTTTGTCTGCATAGCTGAAAAGTGGTAAGTAAAATTAAGACATTGAATACGAACGATTAAAGGTGGAAATACGTGATTGATTAAATCGGTGGTTTTCCGCTATATTGAATAATTAGTTGAACCACAATTCCTGCGAATTGACTACCTTCGATCATGCATCATTCTTTACTGTTTATACTGGTTTTGCTGCTGGTCGTGTTCCTGCTGATCATGCTTGGGCAGCGACTGGGCGTTTCCTATCCGATTTTTCTCGTGGTTGCCGGACTGGCGCTCGGATTTATTCCTGGCGTTCCGCTGATCTCGATCGATCCCGAGCTCATTTTCCTGATCNNGTACGAATCGGCGTGGAAAACCTCGTGGAACGACTTCTGGAAATGGAAACGGCCGATTTCCCTGCTGGGATTCGGATTGGTGATCTTTACTTCCTACGCCGTAGCTTTGTTTGCCGAAAGCATGATTCCGGGATTCACACTGGCATTGGGATTCCTGCTCGGTGGGATCGTTTCGCCACCGGATGCTGTGGCCGCTTCTTCCGTATTAAAAGGCGTGAAAGTACCGCGACGCATTTTGACGATTCTCGAAGGCGAAAGTCTCGTGAACGATGCGGCCAGCTTAATCGTTTTTCGTTTTGCTTTGGTGGCAGTCGTGACAGGAACCTTCGATCTCGGGACCGCAACGGCGAGCTTTTTCCTGGTAACTATTCTCGGAATTCTGATCGGTCTGGCCGTTGCACACGTTTTTTACCTGATTCACCGCTTTTTGCCGACATCGCCGAGCATCGATACCGCTCTGACGTTCATGGCGCCCTATTTCATGTACCTGGCTGCTGAAACGTTTCATTATTCGGGCGTGATGGCGGTCGTTTCCGGTGGATTGTTCCTGTCGTACCGTTCGCACGAGATCTTCAATCACCAAGCGCGCATTCAGGCGTATGGCGCGTGGAATACAGTTGGCTTCGTATTGAATGGTCTCGTGTTCATTCTCATCGGTCTGCAGCTTCCGTCAATCGTTAACGACCTGGGCGATTACCAGCTTTCCCAGGCGATTTATTACGCGGTGCTTATCAGCTTGTTGACAATCATTCTGCGCATCGTCTGGACGTACATTTTTGCTTTCGTTCCGCGTATTTTGAGCCGCAAGATCCGTGAAACCGAAAACTCGCCGGGCTGGAATGGTCCGTTGGTAATTGGTTGGGCCGGAATGCGTGGTGTTGTGTCGCTGGCTTCGGCGCTTTCCGTACCGATTATGTTGAGCAACGGAGAAGCATTTCCACAACGAAACCTGATCCTGTTCATTACGTTCGTAGTGATTTTCATTACGCTCGTCGTTCAGGGTTTAACGTTGCCGACAGTTATTCGCCTGACGAAAATTCGCGAAATGGACGACGTAATGCCGGAAGAAGAACAGGAAACGGGCATCAAGCTCCGACTCATGCAGGCTTCGCTGAAGCGTTTACAGGAACACCACCTGGATGCCGTAAAAGAAAGCGAGCTGGTGGAATGTCTGCAGCAGCAGCTGGAAAACGACATTACGGTTTTTGCCCGTAAGCTGGAATCACTGGAATGCGCAACCTGCGATCGAATGGAGCGCGACCTCTACAAAACGGTGGTGCAGGATCTGTTCCACGTACAGCGAAAAGAACTGGTAGCCCTGCGAAAAGAACGTTTGTTTTCAGATGAAGAATTACGGAAACAGGAAGCGTATTTAGATCTCGATGAGGCGCGGATCAGTAAAACAGCGTATTAGAGGAATTAGCAATGATCAATTATGAATTATCAAGGTTTTGTGGTCGAAGGCAATCCTCTTACAACTGACCATTGAACTATCACAATATGTGACGAAAGATTGATCACTTTCTTAAAGAATTATCAAGTTCAGAACCCTGATCCAGCCTTGATAATTGATCATTGCTAATTAGTCCTGAACACGTACGATCACCTTATCGATTCTCGCGCCGTCCATATCCACGACTTCGATCTCGAAGTTCATCCATTGAATGATCTGACCGGTTTTCGGAATGGAACGCAGTTCGTTCATGACTAATCCACCGATGGTCGTGTATTTGAGGTCGGTTCCGGTTTCGTCCATGTCGAAATGACGAAAGAACTCGGCCAGCGGATATTGACCGTCGATCAGCCACGAGCGGTCTTCACGCTCAATGAAGGTAAATTCTTCGCTGTAGAAATCGGAGAAGTCGCCTACAAGCGCTTGCAGCAGGTCGTTGAGTGTCACGATTCCCTGTGTTTGTCCGAATTCGTCGGTAATAATACCGTAATGGACTTTCGATTCTTTGAAATTGATCAGTGCTTCGTAAGCCGAGATATGCTCCGAAATAAACGACGGACTCTGCATATAATCTGCTAATACAAAACTCGGTGAGTCGATATGTCGAAATAAATCCTTTAATAAAACAACGCCGATCACGTGACCTTTGTCCTGCTCGTAAACCGGGTAAACGGAGTGCATTTCTTCGTTCAGTGTCGAACGCACCTGTTCGGCCGTGTCGCGCATGTGAAGGTAGATCATGTCGTTGCGGTGTGTCATCAGTGAGCTGATGCTGCGATCACCGAGGTGGAAAACACGCTCCACGATAACCTGTTCGATTTCCTGCACTTCACCGCCTTCGGTTCCTTCCTGGATGATCGCCTTGATCTCTTCTTCCGTCACTTTGCTGTCGGCTGAAGGCTTGATGCGAAACAAACGGATGATGAGATCCGTCGTAAAAGTCAGTGACCAGACAAACGGGGCCGTAATCGTCGCAATGATCCGCATCGGTCGAGCCATTGTTTTGGCAATGCCTTCCGGGTTGGCCAGTCCGATTCGTTTCGGAACCAATTCGCCCAGAACGAGCGAAAAGAACGTTAGCAAGCCAACCACAACGACCACGCTCAAGGTATGCGCATACGGTTTGAGGGAAGCATAGCTTTCAAAAAACGCCTGGATGTCGTTGGTGATGTTCTCACCACTGAAAATACCGGTCAGAATACCGATAAGCGTGATCCCGATCTGTACGGTCGACAGGAAGCGGTTCGGCGCATGAATGGTTTCCAATGCAGCCTTGGCGTTCTTGTCTCCGCGTTTTGCAGCCGATTCAAGCCGCGTTTTACGGGCGGAAACCATAGCGATCTCGGCCATGGAAAACACTCCGTTTATGAGTATCAGGATCAGTACGATGAGAATTTCCATCCGGCGATTATGCTTTTCCCGGGTAGACTTTCAGCGCTTCTTCGAGACATTTTACCGCTTTTTTAAGCGATTCCTTGTTCAGAACGTAAGCGATACGTGCTTCCTGCAAACCGGCGCCCGGAGTAGAGTAGAACCCGTTGGCCGGAGCCATCATCACGGTTTGTCCTTCGTATTCGAATTCCTCGAGCAGCCACTGGCAGAACTTCTCGGCGTTATCCACCGGGAATTTCGCTACGCAGTAGAATGCGCCGCTCGGTTTCGGACAGAAAACGCCCGGAATGCTGTTCAGGCCATCGACCATGATATTGCGACGTTCTACGTATTCGGAAACGACGTTGTCAAAATAGGATTGTGGAGTATCCAGCGCCGCTTCGGAAGCGACCTGGTCAACCGTTGGTGGAGAAAGACGCGCCTGACCGAATTTCAGGGCCGCAGTCATTACTTCAGTGTTTTTGGAAACCAAAGCACCGATGCGCGCGCCGCACATGGAATAGCGCTTCGAAACGGAATCGATCATGATCACGTTGTTTTC